>JAGCEZ010000085.1 GCA_017650365.1 Fibrobacterales bacterium
CCTCGATGTTCGCGGCGATGGTGCAGATGACGGTCCAGGCGAAGAGCCCCTGCTTCCCGAAGAAGCGGAAGAAGCCGACGAGCCCGCCGAAGAAGACGGCGATGGAGGCGACGAGGACGATTTCGTTCTGGAAGGGCATGCCCGGGCTCCTAGTTTTGGTTTCCGGGCACGCGGTTCCCTCCGCGCCCGGGGCCAGGATGGAATTTCGAACTGGCGGGAGCAAAGATAGATTAGTCGCTCCGCACCGGCACCTGGCCGCTTTCCAGAACATTCCAGCCGTCGCGCCAGGGTACGACGATCTCCGGATGCGCGGCGGCGTATTCCAGGATCCGCTTTCCGAGGCCGTTCCGGACGAGCGCGACGAGCTTTTCCGGAGGCTCGGCGCCGATGGCCTTGCAGGCGGGGTCGAGCGCCACGGCGAGCGTCCCGTCGCGGTCCACGACGCGCAGCGGCCAGATCCTGCAGTCGAACGGCTTCTCGTCCTCGCCGAGCGTGCATCCCCTCGCGGGGTCGAGGAACGGGCAGGGTGCCTCCTCCTCGGGGTCGTCCGTTGCGTAGGCGTCGTCGAGGACCGGGCGGCCGTTGCGGAACGCGAACCCGGCGGCGCCGTATCCGTTCGGGCGCGAGAGCTTCGCGACGGCCTCGTCGGAGAAGACGGGGAGTTCCCACAGGCTTTGGCGCCGGAACGCGCAGCAGAACCGGCAGGCGGCGCAGGTCTCGCGGGAGAGGACTTCGGAGATCATCGCCTCTCCTCGACGACGGCGCGGCACTTGTCCAGCAGGAACGCCGGGCGGTACGAGAGCTTGGCGCGCCGAAGTCCTTCGATTCCGAGATCCTCCTCGCGGTTGACGAGGCGCGCCCCGGGAAGGCCGGCGGCGAAGAGCCGGTTCACGGCGGCGTAGGCGCCGTTCGCCGCGAATTCGCCGACGGCCTTCTCGAAGTGCACGTCCCAGACGCCCGGCGCGATCTCGGACGCCATCGTCATGGCGGCGGGAGCCCCGCCCGCGTAGAGCACCGCGCCGCGGAGTCCGATTTCGCCGAAGCGCTCCAGCGCCTCGGCGATCGCCCCGGACTCCGCGGCGCGGGATTCCGCGTCCTCGGACCCTTCCGCGCGGGCGTCCTCGTCCGGCGCCCCTCCGGCCGCCTCCGCCTCCTCGAGCCAGCGGCGCGCGATCTCCCGCGCGTCGCCGGCGGTCGCGGCGGAGAGCGGCCGGAGCTCGACGGAGCCGAACGTCCGCTCGAACTTCGCGATCCGGTTCCGCTTCCTCATGTAGGTCCGGCCCGGAAGCTCCGCGAGGTCCGACGCGCGGTAGAGGTAGTCGGCGTCGCCGCGGTTCTCCTCGAACCGGACCGCGTCGCCGAACTTCGCCTTCAGGATCTCCGCCCGCGCCCCGTCCACCAGGCAGAACTCCAGCGGGCGTCCGCTCTCCTCCGCGTCCGCGCGGACCGCGTCGAGCGCGGGTCCCGGGTCGCCGGGGCCGAGCGGGAAGGCGTAGCCGCGCCGGCTTCCTTTCCCGCGGTAGAGCCGGAAGAGGAACCCGCCGCGCAGCGCGGCGAGCGTGCCGTATTTCCTCCGCAGCAGGAAGAGGTTCGCGAACGAGGCGTCGCTCCCGGCGCAGCCGGAGGCGGAGACGGCGCGGAAAACCGCCTCCCGGTCTTCCGGGGATGGTTCGCGGAAGGGGATCATCGCGCCCATTATAGTTTATCGTCGGGTCCGCGCTCCGCCGGAAATGCGCCGGAAACGGGGAAATTGTGCTATTTTCATTTTCGGGAGCCGCCGAAGAGGCGCTTTCCAAAGGTCGGGTTGCGAGGTTGCCACAGTCTTCCAGAGGCAAGAACTTCGCGACGGCGTTCGGTCTGATCGCCGCCGCCCTGCTGCTGAACATCCTCCTGGCGAAATTCGCGCATCTGCTCCAGATGCCGGTCTTCCTGGACTGCGTGGGGACCGTCGTCGCGGCGATGCTGGGCGGCAACTTCCCCGCGGTCTTCGTCGGCTTCTTCTCCAACGTCGTCAACAGCTTCGAAGACCCGGTCTCCCTCTACTACGGGCTGATCAACATCCTCATCGGCGTCGCCGCCGCGATCTTCCAGCGCCACGGCTTCTTCCGCACGCCCCTCCGCCTCGCCGCCGTCGTGCTGGTCTTCGCGCTGCTGGGCGGCGGGCTGGGGTCCGTCCTCACCTACTTCCTCTACGGCTACGACTTCGGCGAGGGCGTCTCGGCGCCGTTCGCCCTGTGGATCCACGGGAACCTCGGCTTCTCCAAGTTCTGGGCGCAGCTCTCCGCGGACATCGTCATCGACGTCTTCGACAAGGCGATCGTCGTGGCCGCGGCCGTCCTGATCCACCGCGCGATCCCCTCGCATCTGCAGCGGCGGATCGCCGTCCTCTTCCTCTTCAACCCGCACCCCTCGCACGACGCCCACTTCGAGGGCTTCAAGGAGTTCCTCGTCAGGCGCTCCCTGCTGCGCAAGGTGGTGGTGATGGTGATCGTGGCCGAGGTGCTCCTGGGGGCGCTGGCCAGCACGACGGGCTACATCCTCTACCGCCAGGTCTCGATCTCCCGGAACAAGGACATCGCGCAGGGCGTCGGGACCTCCGTCGCCGCGATCATCGACGGCGACCGCGCCGAGGAGTGGGAGACGCTGGGCCGCGCGGCTCCGGGCTACGAGGACGTCGAGAAGGACATGTACCGGATCCGGAACGGGTTCCCGCAGGTCTTCTACCTCTACGTCTACCGGATCACCGAGGACAGCAGCGTCGTCCTGTTCGACCTCGAGGCGCGCGACACGAGCGGCGTCCTGCCGGACAAGCCCGGCGACCGCGTCGCGTTCAACCAGGGCTTCGCGCCCGTGCGGGCGAACCTCCTGCGCGGCGAGAAGGTCGAGCCGGTCGTCACGTTCGACGAGTACGGCTGGCTGCTGACGGCCTACGAGCCGCTGCGGAACTCCGCGGGCGAGACCGTCGCCTACGTGGGCGTCGACCTCTCGATGGGCGACCTCGTCTACGAGGAGGCGAAGTTCTTCATCAAGCTGCTGACGATGTTCTTCGGGCTCTCCATCCTCATCATGAGCGTGGTGCTGGAGCTGGTGAACCGCGGCATCGTCCACCCCGTGAACCGCATGGCGGCGGAGTCGATGCGCTTCGCCTACAGCCTGGAGCACGGGCGCCCCTCCAGCATCCGCGCGCTGGAGTCGCTGCAGATCCGCACCTTCGACGAAATCGAGCACCTCTACCGGTCGCTGACGACGATGGGCCGCAGCTCCCTGCGCTTCATCGCGCAGCTGCGCGAGCAGTCGCGGCGCATCGCCCGGATGCAGGACGAGCTGATCATCAACTTCGCCGAAATGGTCGAAGCGCGCGACACCAGTACCGGCAACCACATCAAGAAGACGGCCCACTACGTCGAGGCGATCTCGCGCGAGCTGCTGAGGGAGGGCAAGTTCCCGGGAATCCTAACCGAGGAGTACATCGAGACGCTCAAGCGCTCGGCGCCTCTGCACGACATCGGCAAGATCGCCGTCTCGGACCTGATCCTGAACAAGCCCGGCAAGCTGACCGACGAGGAGTTCGCGATCATGAAGAGCCACACGACCGAGGGGAAGAAGATCCTCGAGCGCGTCGTGGCGAACGCGGGCGACTCGATGGACGACGGCTACCTGAAGGAGTCGATCGAGATGGCCTACAGCCACCACGAGAAGTGGGACGGCACGGGCTATCCGGCCGGCATCAAGGGCGAGGAGATCCCGCTCTCGGCGCGCATCATGGCCGTGGCCGACGTCTTCGACGCGCTCGTGGCCGAACGCGTCTACAAGAAGCCGTTCCCCTACGAGAAGGCGATGGAGATCATCGTCGGCGGCGCGGGGAAGCACTTCGACCCCGACGTGGTCGCGGCCTTCCAGGCGATTTCGCGCGAGCTCTACGACCAGCGGACGAAGCTGGACGAGACGGGCGCGGCGCCTATTTCCTAGCCGATTCCGCGATCCACTTCCCGGGCATTTCGCCTTCGAAGACGTATTCCGCGCCGCCCGTGAGGCGGACGCCGGAGCCCGGAGTCCAGGAGAGGCGCAGCTCCCCGCCGAGCAGGCGGATGGAGACGTCGTTCCCGGTCCGCCCGGTGAGGACGGAGGCGGCGCAGACGGCCGAGGCGCCGGTCCCGCAGGCCCAGGTCTCGCCCGAGCCGCGCTCCCACGTGCGCTGGATCAGTTCGGTCGGCGAGACGACCTGCACGAATTCGGCGTTCACGCGGCGCGGGAAGGCGGGGTGGTTCTCGACGAGTGGCCCGTACTTCTCCACGGGGAAGGACATGACGTCGTCCACGTAGATCACGCAGTGGGGGTTGCCCATCCCGATCGCCGTGGCGCGGAAGGTCCGGTCGCCGGCGACGAGTTCGCGCTCGACCGGGGGCTCTCCCTCGAGCGTGGTGGGGATCTTCGCGGGCTCGAGGATCGGGGCGCCCATGTCCACCGTGACGATCTCCGCGAGCCCGTCGGGACCCGCCTGGATCTCGACGGTCTTCATGCCCGCGCCGGTCATGAGGCGCAGTTCGGGGCGGCGGACGTGGCGGTCGTGGACGATCTTCGCCACGCAGCGCAGGCCGTTGCCGCACATCTCCGAGCGCGACCCGTCGGCGTTGAACATCAGCATCTCGCCGTCGGCCTCCGTGTTCGGGGCGACGACGATCAGGCCGTCGGCGCCGATCCCGAAGCGGCGGTGCGAGACGAGGACCGAGAGCTTCGGGAGGTCGAGGTCGAGGACTTCGGGGAACTCGAAGGCGTCCACGTAGACGTAGTCGTTCCCGGCGCCGTGCATCTTGACGAATTTCATGCTACCACCCGCTCAAGGCGTTGTTGACGATGAGTTGCTGGATCTCCTCGAGCGCGCGCGTCTGCCCGTGGAGCTCCTCCGATTCGCCCTTGGACATGGAGTAGATTCCGGATCCGCGGAGACCGGTCCCCTTGTAGATCGTCTCCTCCTTCACGTTGTCGCGGAACTCGACGTCCACGACGATCGCGACCGAATACTCGTCCACGGTGCCGGAGGAGTTGTAGCTGTGGGGCGTGTTGGTATAGCTCTTGAGCGTGATCTCGAACTCGGCCTGCCCCTGGGAGTTGACCTGCCGGAGGCTGGGGGCCTCCTTGCGGAACATCTCCTGGATGCCCTGCGTGAGCTTGTCGCCCATCGCGGCCTGGTAGGTGAGGTTCTTCGCCGGCGCGATGGAGACGGTCTTCAGGTGCGAGGGCAGCACGGTCTGCGAGAAGGAGTAGCACCCGCAGAGCGCGAGCGCCGCGGCGGCGAGGAGCGCGGGAAGGGCGCGGAGGGACCTCATCGTTCCGCCCCCTCCGCGGGCGCGGGGCGCGAGGCCCACGCGAGGACCTTCTCGTCGGAGTCGGCGATCGTCGCGTCGCGGCCCCAGAGCACGGAGAGCTTCTTCGCGTAGCGGCTGCCGACGGCGCGCGGGTCGAGGACCGCGCGCGGCGTGACGGGATGCGCGTCGAGCCAGCGGCGGAGGATCAGCGCCGCCTCGGGCACGTAGACCTCCTGGAAGGCGTTGCCGCGCCGGCGCGTCACGCTGCCCGCGAGCTGCTCGAGGTAGGAGGAGCGGCCCTGCGGGAAGGGGATCCGCGGAATCACGAGCAGGTCGTCTTCGCCGCAGGGGAGGTCGGAGGGCCAGTCGGTCGCGAGAATCATCGCGTTCTCCGCGCCGCGGACGTTGTTCCAGAGCTGCGGGAGCGCGCCGTCGGCCCCCTCCGCGGCCACGAGGCGGTCCGGGAAGGCCGCCAGGGCGTCGGAGAGCCAGGAGGAGATCAGGCGCTCGTGCGTGAGCAGCACGACGATCCGCCCCTTCACCTTCGGCTCGAGGAGGGAGAGCAGGCGCATCTGCTCCTTCTGGTCGGGCTGCGTGGTGTCGTCGCGGACGGCGCCGGAGCAGAGCAGCGCGGGCGGCGCCTTGGGGCGCATGTGCTGGAAGTCCACCAGGCGGTCGGACGGGCGCGTGCCGATGGAGTCGAGGAAGCGGTCGAGGTAGCGCGAGACCGCGAGCGGGGCCCCGATCCAGCAGATGCTGCGGGCCCAGCGGTTGAGCGCGCCGCCGATCTGCGCGCCGGGGTTGCGCGGCGCGCCGTGGAGCGAGATGTGGTGCGGGTTCGCCCACTCGTTCGCCCAGTAGAGGAGCTGCGGGTTGCGGGCCTCGACCAGCGTGTCGAGCGAATTGCGGAAGTCGCGCAGCTCCTGGCGCAGGATCCCGAACTCGGGGCGGAGCAGGGCGAACCACCGCTCTCCGGCGGCGAGCTCCGCGGCGGCCGCGTCGCATTCGGCGGCGCGCGCGTCCGCGGCGTCCAGCGCCGCGTGGATCTCCTGCAGCGAGGCGGCGCCGAGCTGCGTGAGCGGCTTGCCGTAGCCCATGTCGCCCATCACCTTCTGCTTGCGCGCGTAGAGCCCGACGTGCGAGAGCAGCTTCTGCAGCTCGCGCTCGGATTCGCGCAGCGCCTCGGCCAGCGCGCCGAACTCCTTCCGCCCGGGGGCCAGCTCCTCGGCCGCGAACAGCAGCCCGACGCCCTCGCGCCAGGGGTTCGCGAAGCGCTGGATCACGTTGCGCAGGCGGTAGAAGCGGACGTTCTGCTCCAGGAGCAGGACGGAGGCGCCGGGGATCTTCTCGGCCTCGAGGACCACGATGTGGTCCCAGCGGGGGAGGAGCGTCAGACCGCACTGGACGTCGCGGAAGAAGAGCTCCTTGTCCACGACGACGACCTGCGCGTCCTCGGCGAGAGCGCGCATGGCGCGGCCGGGACAGCCCTCGCCGCAGAGTTCGCCGGAGCAGCCGGAGGGATGGGCGCAGACCTTCTGCCAGAGCTGGAAGTTGCGCTGCGCGTTGAAGCCGGTCCCGCCGGCCCACTCCTCCTCGTCCGGAGAGGCGCCGTTCCACCAGGAGAGCATCGGCATCAGCTGCGCGCGCTCGTCCTCGGCGAGGGAGCGCGCGGGGCCGGAGGAGAAGAGCTCGAGCCGGCGGCGGCAGGCGTAGCGGTCGCCCTTGCGCAGGACGAGCGCCTCGACGCCGCGCGCGCGGAGGTCGGAGGACCACTTCTCCAGCTCGTGGTGCGAGGCGACGAGCACCCAGCGCTCGCCGGAGGAGGGGAGGATCCGCGCGAAGGCGTCGAGCAGCCCCTCGCGGGCGAGCGCGGTCGGGATCTCGGCGATGCCGATGCGGCCCTCGAGCCAGACCCCGCGCAGGAACTTGGAGAGCTCCTTGGACTCGCCGTCCGGGAGGTCGCCCGGGTCGGCGGCCTCCGCGACCGCGGGGAACGCGGTCTTCGCGGGCTTCCAGCCGCCGGCCGCCGCGGGGAGCGCGGGCAGGACGCGCGCGAGCGGGGAGCCGGCCGCCAGCTTCCCGAGGAGCGCGCGGTCGCCTTCGGGCATCGCGGCGATCGCCTCGAGCGCCTTCACGCAGACCTCGCCGGCCCACTTCGCGTCGGGCGAGGCGCGGTGCGCGGTCGCGCTTTCGAGCTCCAGGTGCGCGACCACGGTCTCGAGCTTGTGGTTCTCCAGGCGGGGCCAGGCGGTGCGCGCCAGGACCAGCGCGTCGATCCATTCGTTCTTCGGGGCCTCGCGCCCGCACTTCGCGAACGCCTTCTCCAGGAAGAAGCGGTCGAAGGCGGCGTTGTAGGCGACCACGGGGAGGTCGCCGAGGCGCTTCGAGATCTCGTCCGCGACGGCGGAGAACTCGGGCGCGCCCTCCAGGTCGGCGGGCGAGATGTTCGTCAGCGCGACGATGAACGGACGCAGCGCGGCCTCGGGCTTGACGAAGCTGGACCAGGTTTCGGCCGCGGCACCGCCCTCGAACCGCACGAGGGCGATTTCGATCGCGTCGTCGCGGTCGTGGTTCAGGCCGGTGGTTTCGATGTCGATCGCGACGAAGTCCTTCATTCCCGAACTCCTTGGATGTCGTTGCGTCCGTTTTCCGCGCCGGGCTTCCCGGAGGCGTCCGGGGAGCGGCGCAGGTCGAGGGTCGCCCGTTCGCCCCGCTTGGTCTCGAGGGTGTCGGGCCAGAGGAAAAGCGGCTCCGCGGGCGCCCAGGGGCGGAGGGAGCCGGGGTTCCGGCGCCCGTCGCCGTCGAGGTCCACGAAGCTCCGCGCGAGCCACTTCCCTTCGGGGAGGGAGGCGAACTCCGCGCAGCCCTGCCCGTCCGGCGCGGCGTCGAACGGCTTGGCGGCCTTGTCGACGCGGCGGAGCGAGATCCGCGCGCCGGGGTGCGGCGGCACGCAGACGCGGGCGCTCCCGAACTTCATCGGGTCCGCGGACCGGAACGCCGAGAGCGTCTTCCAGCGGACCGAAACCACGGTGTCCGATCCGCCCTCGGCGTTGCGCTTGAGGGAGGTGTCCGCGGTCGAGAGGAGGATCGCGCCGTCCACGCCGAGCGGAAGTTCGCGCGGGGGGACGAGGCGGAGGCGGTTGGACTGGAGGGGCTCGGCGCGGACTTCCAGCGTCTCGCCCGCGAAGAGGAGACGGAGACGCGGCGCCCAGTCGTCCAGGGCGACCGGCCCGTCGAACCAGAGCGAAAGCGTGTCTTCGGGAAGCACCCCGTCGTCGCCGTTGGCCGGCGTGGCGCCGCTGGGAACCGGGCGCGCGGTGTCGGAGGGGAAGCTCTTCCAGGCGATCTCCGCCTCGTTTTTCGCGGAGTCGATCCCGACGCCGGCCGAGTCCGCGATCCCCTCGATCTTCAGGACGTAGGTCTTCTCCGCCTCGCCGCCTTCCACGCGGAGCATCGGGGCGCCCGTCGTCTGCTGGCGGAGCGCCTCCCGCACGACGGGCGGGGCGGAGGCGTCCGCGGAATCCGCGGCGGCGAACCGGTACGCGGAGAGGTTCTTCAGGCTCTCGTCCGAAGGCGCGCGGCTGAACGCGAGGACCACGTACCCGTGCGGGAGCTGTTCCGCGCTTTCGAGGCGGACCATGCCGGTGTCGGTCTTCGCGAGCGCGAGCGCGAACGGGGCCGCGGGCGCGCCGGGCCGGAGGACGACCTCGCGGTCGGTCAGGGCGACGGCCTCCTCGGGCGGGTTCACGGCGCCGTTGCCGTTGAGGTCCACGAAGGCCGCGAGCCGCCAGTGGCCCTCGGGAAGCCCGCGCATCGACCAGTCGCCGGCGGAGTCGGGCCGCGCGCGGTAGAGCGCCGGCTCGCGCATCAGGTCGGCCACGGCGTCGTCCCCGGCGTCCGCGGAATCGGACGCGGAGCGGGCCCGCTCGCGGAACCAGGCGAACTTCGCGCGCTGCTCCTTCTCCATCGGCCAGAGCCCGACGACGGTCCCCTTCGGGAGCGCGCCCTCGGCCGAGACGCTTCCGAAGAGCTCCAGCGAATCGATTTTGTCGCCCGTGGAGAAGCCCAGGCGGAACGGCGCGGGCAGCTTGTTGCCGTGGAGGTCCGCGAAGGCCGCGGAGAGCTCGACGGTGTAGGTGAGGCCGGAGTCGAGGGGTTCGCGCGGGAGGATCGTCAGGCGCGGGCCGACCATCTCGAGCCGGGGCGTCTTGCGCAGGGGCGGCGAGAAGGAGAGCATCGTCGGGTTCACGCTCTCGTTCATCCACTCCGTGAACTCGATCACGATCTTCGCGTCCATGGGCACGTTCAGCCCGTTCGGCGCGGGATAGACGCCCGCGACCAGCGGCGGGATCCTGTCCTCCGGCCCCCCGGGCGGCGGCGCCTGCTTCGCGCACGAGAAGGCGAAGAGGAGGAGCCCCGCGGCGCAGAGCGCGCAGAGCCCGGAACGCGCGGAGGTGCGGAGACGGGTCTTCATACGCCGTGGATCAGCTTTCCGATCCTGGTCCAGCGGATCAGGAACGGAACGCGCGCCCAGCTGAAGGGGTTGACGAGGGAGAGGGCCGGGTCGTCGGCGTCGATCGAGAAGTAGATCACGAACGCCTTGGCCTTGACGTTCGCGCGGCTCAGCAGGCCCCAGTAGCGGCTGTCCGCGGAGTTGTCGCGGTTGTCGCCCATCATGAAGTAGGCGTCCTGCTTCAGCGTGTATTCGGAGACGGGTTCGCCGTCCACGACGATCTCGGCCCGCAGCTCGAGCCCCGCGGAGTCCTCGGCGTCCAGGCGCGCGACGTTCGCCTCCAGGTCCTCCAGCTGCGTCGGGTCGAAGTTGGTCCAGGCCACGGTCCGCGCGACCTTGTCCACCAGCCCGAACCAGCCGCCGAGCGGCGGGACCTCCGCGGGCACGAAGCCCGTGCGGATCTCCTCCTGCAGCGTCGAGAAGGCGATCGGGACCGAGACCGTGTCGTTCAGCCCGAGCCGCGCGTAGTGGCGCAGCGCGGCCTGGAGCAGCGTCCCCTTCTGCGGCTGCGCGGGGAAGCGGAAGTCGTCGAACGTCCAGTCGTCGAGCGGTTCGCCGTTCCTGTAGAGCTTCGTCTCGAGCAGCACCTTCGAGCCCGGGTTCTCCTGCACCATCAGCATCCGCAGCCGGTGCTTCTCCGCCAGCGAGAGCGTGTCCACGCGGAACGTCTCGCCCTTCGCCGGAACGCGGATCGGCCCGAAGTCGTCGCGCGGCGGCCCCTGCCTGTGGTAGTCGGTCTGCTTGCCCTTGCCGGGGATCGGCTTCGCCTCGCCGTCCACGTAGAGCTTCCCGTGCCGCATTTCGACCGTCTGCCCGCTCTTGGCCACGCAGCGCTTGATGAAGTCCTTCGGGCCCATGAAGTAGTGGACCAGGCGGCTCTGCCCCTCGGGCGGTTCGGAGTCCCAGAAGAAGTTCCCGAACATCAGCAGGTTCGCGAGGTGCGAATAGCGCCCGCGGTCGTAGTCCGGGTAGGCCGGGTCGCCGGGGTGCTGGAAGATGATCACGTCGCCCGTGTCGGGCTCGACCAGCCCGGGCAGCTTGTCGTCGGAGAAGGGGATCGGCGTGCCGTAGACGAACTTCAGGCCCAGCAGGAAGTCGCCCACGAGGAGCGAGTCCTCCATGGAGGAGGAGGGGATGCGGAAGGCCTGGACGAGGAACGCGATGACCACGATCGCGGCGGCGACCGGAACTGCGATTTCGCGCGAGAGCCACTTCGTGGCGCGCCGGACCTTCCCTTCGCGGGGTTCCGCCTTGGACGGGGCGCTCTCCGCGGCCGCCTTCCCTTCGGCGTTCGGTTCGGCCTGTTTCCGGCTGTCGGTCATCATCCCTCCAGGCTTGGAGTCAGGAAAAAGCCCGGTTCTCGGTGGCGTTGCGCCCAAAAGATAAAAAGAACGGGGAAATCAGGCCTTTCCGCGGGCCCTCTTGATCGCCTCCAGCTCCTCCAGCCGCTTTTTGAACTCCGCCTCGCGTCCGTAGGAGGTGGGCTCGTAGATCTTCGTCCCCCGCAGCTTGGCCGGCAGGTGGTCCTGGGCCGAGTAGGCGTCGGGGGAGTTGTGGTCGTAGGCGTAGCCCTCGCCGTAGCCCAGGGCCTCGCCGGTCTTGTTGACCGCGTTGCGGAACGCCTTGGGCACGGGCAGGTCGCCGTGTTCACGCACCAGGGCGTCGGCGGCCATGGCGGCGGTCTCGATCCGGTTGCTCTTGGGGGCGAGCGAGAGGTAGACGGCCAGCTCGTCGAGCGCGAGCAGCCCCTCGGGCACCCCGAGGAAGTCGAACGCCTCGCGGGCGGAGGTCGCCAGGACCAGGGCCTGCGGGTCGGCCAGCCCCACGTCCTCCGAGGCCATGCGGATCATGCGGCGCAGGAGGAACCGGGGCTCCTCGCCCGCGGCGAGCATCCGGTGGAGCCAGTAGAGCGCGGCGTCGGGGTCCGACCCCCGGACCGACTTGTGGAGCGCGGAGATCAGGTTGTAGTGCTGGTCGCCCGACTTGTCGTAGCGCAGCGGCTTCTCGTAGTGGATCTGCTCCAGAACCGAGGCGTCGAGCCGCTCGGCGTCCGGGGGGAGCGCGGCGTCGATCCACTCCGCCTGGTTGAGCAGGTAGCGGGCGTCGCCGTCGGCCTCGCTCACGATCCGGCGGACCACCTCGTCCGCGACCTCGGTCTTCCGGTTCAGGCCGCGCGGGTCCTCGCTCCAGGCCCGGCGGAAGAGCTTCGCCAGGTCCTCCTCGGAGAGCGGCGAGAAGAGCACCAGCTGGCAGCGCGACAGGAGGGCGCTGTTCACCTCGAAGGAGGGGTTTTCGGTCGTGGCGCCGATGAGCGTGACGACCCCGGTCTCCACGGCCTGGAGGAGCGCGTCCTGCTGGCCCTTGTTGAACCGGTGGATTTCGTCGATGAAGAGGATGGTCTTCTGCTTGAACTGCAGGTACTGCTCCGCCTCGGCGAGGGCTGCCTTCACGTCCTTCACGCCGGCGCTGGTGGCCGAAAGCTGGGCGAAACGGGCCTTCGTGATGCGGTGGATCACCTCGGCCAGCGTGGTCTTGCCGCAGCCGGGCGGGCCCCAGAAGATCATCGAGGGAACCCGGTCGCTCTCCAGCGAGCGGCGCAGCAGCGATCCCTCGCGCAGCAGCTTCTCCTGCCCGCAGACCTCCTCGAGGGTCCGGGGACGCATGCGCTCGGCGAGCGGCTGCTGGGCGAGAGGCTCGTTCATGGCCGAAAATGATAGGAAATGGGCGGGTAGGGGTTAGTGGTTAGGTGTTAGGGATTAGTGGTGGAAATTAGTGGCCAGTCGCCAGTCGCCGGGGATCAGTGGAGGCTAGTCGCCAGTGGCCAGGTTCCAGAGATCAGTGGAACAAATCGCGCCTACGGCACCTTGATTTGCACTGGCTACTAGCACCTGGCCACTGACAACCGCCAACGCTCCGGTCAAAATCGCGCCGAGTCTCCGGCTAATTCCATAAAATCGCAAACGAAGTGTCTGTTTCGGCTGGAATCGGCAATACCCGCCATTTCGTCGATCCGTCGATTGCGCCCGCCGCGCTGGTCGAAAATGGCGCGAAGTCGCTCTCCCTCTTTGCGGAGAAGGTTGACATTACGAGGATGAAGGCTCCGTCGTTCCGAATGATTGTCGTGGCCGACGGCGCATGGGCCTACCGCCGTCCATCCGGCCCGATTGTCAGCCTAATCGGCTACCTGAAGGACTGACGCGCACGTCTCGCCACGAAAGGCTGTGGAACTATAATTATGAATGGTTGTATGCCGCCATCGGCGGGATTCCGCCCGCAAAGCTACTGGCCGAAACGTCAGTCTCTACCGAACGCCCTCCTGAAAACAGGGGGGATTGCACAGGAGGATTCATATATGGCTGGTTTGGGTAATATTCGGGAATTTGCCCGGAAAGCTAAAGGATTCGCGAAGCAGAATTTGCATGGAGTGCGATTTTTAGCATTAGGTGGTGCCGTCGTGCTTGCTTTTTTGTGTGTGGCCTTGAATTCCGCGCACAAAGAGGAAGAGGAAAAGGCGAAACAAGATGAAAAGGCGAAACAAGATTCGGTCGCCTGGTCACTTTTGGTTAAAGAGTTGCCCCGAGCCGCTGAGATTGAATATGAATTGGGGAAATTGGATGAGAAATTATCTGAGCTTGATGCGGAGGCCGAAAAAGATGCCGAGCGATCTAAATATTATATTGCGAAAATCAAATTCAAATGTTCGCAACAGGTTTCCCACATGTGCCCTTTGTCACTTGCGGCAAGGATTTGGAGCCGAATTGCGGAAAATGAGGAAATCGCAATGGGGGCTTGCGTAGTTTACGCAGAGTGTGTTAAAAATTCCCAAGAGAGCTCGCATGAAAAGATGGAAACGGTAGAACAAGAATGGCAGGATTTGAAAAACAAACGGTGGAATTTGATAGTGGAAAAGAATGAACTTATTGATTATAAGCAACTGCGGGGGCGGCTCGGCATCAAGAGGAAACCTTGGTTCTGACGCCCATAACGTGGGAAAGCGC
The DNA here is from genome assembly GCA_017650365.1 of Fibrobacterales bacterium. Taxonomy (GTDB): domain Bacteria; phylum Fibrobacterota; class Fibrobacteria; order Fibrobacterales; family CADBQJ01; genus CADBQJ01. The sequence goes on from JAGCEZ010000085.1 coordinate 13,818, forward strand.
CTAGGCATCTAAAGCAGGAATTCCGCCGCGTCGGCGGGGCCATGACCTCGAATTTTCGAATTATTATGGTTTTCCGGAAATTGTCGGCATAACCGCGCCTACAGCGCCATCCTCCGCACTGGCGCCTAGCACCTGGCGACTAGGCGTTTTTGGGGCATTTCATTAGGTGTTTTTGCGCTATTTTGTTAGGCATTTTTGCGGTTGATCGCGATGTGGGTTTGGAAGCTGTCAGACGGCTTTTATGTCGTTATAATGGCATAAATCTTTGAAATATGCTATTTTATTGGCAGTAAGCGAGACCTTGGCATGAAACGGCAGACGATTCTCTTTCCGAAGGCGCAGAAGGCGCTGAAGCGGCTCGGCGAGAACATCAAGCTCGCCCGGAAGCGACGCGGCATCACGTCGTTCCTGATGGCCGAACGTGCCGACATGAGCCTGACCACGCTGCGCGCGATCGAGCGCGGTTCTCCGAAAGTCGCCATGGGCAACTACATGTCCGTCCTCTTCTGTCTTGGAATGCAGGACGACATGATCCGGGTCGGCGAGACGGACGAGCTGGGCCGCGACATCCAGGACGCGCGCCTGCTGCGCCCGGCGAACATGCGGGGGAGAGGATGAAGGAGCTGGAACTCCATTTCGGTGACGCGCCGCTCGGAAGACTGCGGGTCGACGCGATTCGCGGCAGGGAAGTCTTTTCGTTCGCCTACGACGCCGATTTCCTGAAGCGCGGCGACGTTCCCGCGCTCGATCCGGACCTCGCCCCCTTTCCCGGAGAGCAGCGGCCGAATGGAAAGGAGCTGTTCGGCTTTCTCGGCGACATCTCTCCCGACAGATGGGGCCGTCGCCTGATTCTCCGGAGGGAGGCGCTGCTAGCCGGGCGCGAAGGGCGGCCGACGCGGACGCTCATGGCGAGCGATTTCCTCGTCGGGGCGCACGACCTGACCCGCGCCGGCGCGGTGAGAGTCGCGGAGAACGGGGAATTCGTCTCGTCCGACGCATCGATGTCCGTGCCGCCGTGGTCGGAACTCCGAAGGCTGGAGGAGTGCGCCCGCAGGGTCGACGCCGACGAAGAGGTGGATGCCGGCTGGCTGGACGTCCTCCTCGCTCCGGGTTCTTCGCTCGGCGGCGCGCGGCCCAAGGCGAACGTGGCCGATGCCGACGGATCGCTCTGGATCGCGAAGTTCCCATCGGCCAGGGACGAGTGGAACGTGGGCGCCTGGGAATTCCTGCTGAACCGGCTGGCGCGCGAGGCGAAGCTTTCCGTTCCCGAAGCGCGGACGGAACGCCTTTCGAAGGCGGGAAGCACGTTCTTTTCGCGCCGGTTCGACCGTGATGGCGCGACTCGCGTCCATTACGCCTCGGCGATGACGATGGCGGGCGCCGTGGACGGCGAAGAGGGGAAGACCTACGCCGACGTCGCCGAGTTCCTCGTGCGCGAAGGCGCTTCTCCGGACGAGGACCTCGCCGAGCTTTGGGGCCGCGTCGTCTTTTCCCGCCTTGTCGGCAGCACCGACGACCATCTGCGCAACCACGGCTATCTCCTCCGGAAGGAAGGATGGCGGCTCGCGCCGATGTTCGACGTCAACCCGAATCCGGACGGAGGGTATCCCGCGCTGGACCTGGTCGAAGGCGTTCCAGGCGAAAGCCGCGACGAGCTGCTGGACGCCGCGGAGTTCTTCCGGCTGGACCGGCGCGCCGCCGAAAGGCGTTTCGAGGAGATTTCCGGCGTCGTTTCCGGTTGGCGCGCCTTCGCGCGGAATCTGGGCGTCGCTCGGAAGGAAATCGCCCGCATGGAGGGCGCTTTCCGTACGATGTCCTGAGCGATTTGCCCGTTTCGGGCCGAAATCGCCGTTTTCTTCGTCCCGGATCCGGGAAAATCGCCCCCGCGAAGTGGCTATTTTTTCCCACCCCTGTGGAAACCACCCTCTAACTGTGGAGGCGGCCTTGTCCAAGCAAGATGTTCTCGCCCGCTGGTCGGTCAACGATTCCGCCAATCTCTACGGAATCAAGGACTGGGGCGCCGGCTATTTCGACCTCTCGCCCAAGGGCGAGCTGGTGGTCCGCGTCCCCTTCGACGGCAAGACGGTCGACGTCAGCCTGATGAGCATCCTCGAGGGGGTGAACGAGCGCGGCCTGGGCATGCCCGTCCTCCTGCGGATCGAGAACCTGCTCGACGCCCAGATCTCCAAGCTGAACGAAAGCTTCCGCAAGGCCATCCGCAAGTTCGAGTACAACGGCGTCTACCAGGGCGTCTTCCCCATCAAGGTGAACCAGCAGGCCCAGGTGATCGAGGAGATCGCCCAGTTCGGCAAGCGCTACAACCACGGGCTCGAGGCGGGCAGCAAGGCCGAGCTGATGATCGCCCTCTCCATGCTCCAGTCGCGCGAGAGCCTCCTGGTCTGCAACGGCTACAAGGACGAGGAGTTCATCGACCTCGGGCTGCTGGCCGTGAAGATGGGCCACAAGTGCTTCTTCGTGCTCGAGACCCCCGCCGAGCTGCCCATCATCCTCAAGCGCTCCGAGGAGCTGGGCGTGCGCCCGATGATCGGCGTGCGCATCAAGCTCTCCAGCCACGGCGGCGGCCACTGGCAGGACTCCGGCGACAATTCGCTCTTCGGCCTGACCACCAACCAGATCGTGGACGTGATCGACGAGCTGAAGCGCCACGACATGCTCGACTGCCTGCAGCTGCTGCACCACCACCTCGGCTCGCAGATCCCCAACATCCGCGACATCCGCGCCGCGGTGCGCGAGACGGCCCGCTTCTACGCCAACCTCGTGAAGGAGGGGGCGAAGATGGGCTACATCGACCTGGGCGGCGGCCTGGCCGTGGACTACGACGGCTCGCAGACCAACTACGTCCACTCGAAGAACTACACCCTCGACGAATACTGCGCCGACGTGATCGAGGGGATCATGGAGACGCTGGCCGACGACGGCATCGCCCACCCGACCATCATCACCGAGAGCGGCCGCGCCACGGTCGCCTACTCCTCGATCCTGCTCTTCAACATCCTCGACGTCAACTCGTTCGAGGCGGGCGAGATCCCCGAGACGCTGCCCGACGACGCGCCGGAGCTGCTGCGCAACCTCTGGGAGACGCGGCGCAGCTTCAACCTCAAGCACATCCAGGAGTGCTACAACGACGCCGTCTACTACCGCGAGGAGCTCTGCGAGCAGTTCAAGCACGGCGACGTCTCGCTGCGCCACCGCGCCCTCTCCGACAAGATCTTCATCGACGTCATCCGCAACGTGGCGGCCAGCCTCGACAAGATGAAGCGCATCCCGCCGGAGCTCGAGGGGCTGCAGGACGCGCTCTACGACATCTACTACGGCAACTTCTCGCTCTTCCAGAGCCTGCCCGACTCCTGGGCGATCGACCAGATCTTCCCGGTCATGCCGATCCACCGCCTGACCGAGGAGCCGACCCGCCGCGCCATCATCGCCGACATCACCTGCGACAGCGACGGCTAGATCGACCGCTTCGCCGACCTGCACGACGTCCGCAAGGCGCTGCCCGTGCACGACCTGAAGCCGGACGAGGAGTACTACCTCGCCATCTTCCTCGTGGGCGCCTACCAGGAGACGCTGGGCGACCTGCACAACCTCCTCGGCGACACCAACGTGGTGAGCGTGCGCATCAACGAGGACGGCAGCTTCGACTTCGTCCGCGAGATCGAGGGCGACTCGGTCTGGGACGTGCTGAGCTACGTGGAGTACGAGCCGAAGTCGCTCGTGGAGCGGTTCCGCGACAAGGCCGAGCAGGCCGTGCGCGAGCAGCGGATCACCGTGGGCGACCGCCGCAAGATCCTCGCGGTCTACGAGTCGAGCATCCGCGGCTACACCTATTTCGAGAAATAGCGGAAAAGGAGAAGACCATGGCCAAGAAAGTCCTGATCATCGGCGCGGGCGGCGTGAGCCAGGTGGCGACCCTGAAGTGCGCCATGCTGCCCGAAGTCTTCGGCGAGATCACGCTCGCCAGCCGGACCGAGTCCAAGTGCAAGGCGATCGCCGCGCGCGCGAACCGCCCGATCAAGACCGCGCGGGTCGACGCCGACGACGCGCGCCAGGTGGCCGAGCTCATCCGCGCCGAAAAGCCGGACCTGGTGATGAACATCGCGCTTCCCTACCAGGACCTGCCGATCATGGACGCCTGCCTCGAGACGGGCGTGGACTACCTCGACACCGCGAACTACGAGCCCCGCGAGACCGCGAAGTTCGAATACTCCTGGCAGTGGGCCTACCGCGAACGGTTCGCCGCGAAGGGGATCTGCGCGCTGCTGGGCAGCGGCTTCGACCCCGGCGCCACCAACGTCTTCACCGCCTGGATGGCCAAGCACCTCTTCGACGAGATCGAGACGATCGACATCGTGGACGTGAACGGCGGCAACCACGGCAAGGCCTTCGCGACCAACTTCAATCCGGAGATCAACATCCGCGAGGTGAGCGCCAAGTGCCGCCACTGGGAAGGGCTCTACGGCAAGGACGGGAAGTTCGTCGAGACCGACCCGATGTCCATGCACAAGAGCTTCGAATGCCCCGACGGCGTGGGCACCTACGAGATCTACCGCATGTACCACGAGGAGATGGAAAGCCTCGTGCAGAACTTCCCGACCATCCGCAGGGCGCAGTTCTGGATGAGCTTCTCGCCCAGCTACCTCAACCACCTGCAGGTGCTGAAGGACGTGGGCATGACGCGCATCGACCCCATCGTCTACAACGGCGTGGAGATCGTCCCGCTGCAGTTCCTGAAGGCCGTGCTGCCCGAGCCCTCCACGCTCGGCTCCACCACGAAGGGCAAGACCTGCATCGGCGTGATCGCCGAGGGGACGAAGGACGGCAAGCGCAAGCGCGCCTACGTCTACCAGGTCTGCGACCACGAGGAGTCGTTCCGCGAAGTGGGCTCCCAGGCCATCAGCTACACCACCGGCGTGCCCGCGATGATCGGCGCGAAGATGGTGCTCGAGGGCAAGTGGCGCAAGCCCGGCGTCTGGAACATGGAGAACTTCGACCCCGATCCCTTCATGGACGACCTGAACAAGTACGGGCTTCCCTGGAAGGTGCAGGACCCCACGGAGTACTGATTTGCGCGGGAACCTCGGGGTCCTCGACGCGGAAGAGCGCGCGCGGCTCGGCCTGGCGCCCGACCGCCCCTACTTCGAGGGCTTCGACGCGTCGCGCGTCCCCTCGCCCTGCTTCGTGATCGACCGCGCGGCGCTCCAGTACAATCTCGACGTCCTCTCCGCGGTCGCGCGCGAAAGCGGCGCGGAGATCCTCCTCGCGCTCAAGGCCTTCTCCGCCTTCTCGGTCTTCGACCAGGTCCGCGCGGCGCTCCCGGGCGTCTGCGCGAGCGGGCTGAACGAGGCGCGGCTCGGGCGCGAATCGGGCTTCGGCCACGTCACGACCTTCTCGGCGGCCTACCGCGAAGACCAGATCGACGGGATCCTGGAGCAGTCGGACCACGTGATCTTCAACAACCTCGGGCAGTGGGCCGCCTTCCGCGACCGCGCCCTCGCCGCGCGCGAAAAACGGCCCTCGCTCTCGTTCGGGCTGCGCGTGAACGTGAACCTGCCCCTGGGCGACCACCCGATCTACGACCCCAGCGCCCCCGGCTCGCGCCTGGGCACGCCGCGCGGGGAGTTCGACGCCCGCCTCCGCGAGCTCTTTCCCGGATCCGACCCGCACCGCCTGCCCGACGGGCTCGAGGGAATCCACGTCCACAACCTCTGCGAACAGGGGACCGGCCCGCTGGAGAAGACGCTTGAGGCGCTGGAACGCGACTGGGGCGACGTCCTCCGCTCCGGAAGCGCGAAGTGGCTCAACCTCGGCGGCGGGCACCACATCACGAAACCCGACTACGACCGCGCGCGCCTCGTGGAGATCGTCCGCCGGCTGCGCCGCGAATACGGGGTGGAGGTCTTCCTCGAGCCGGGCGAGGCGGTCGCGATCCACACGGGGATCCTCGTCAGCTCGGTCCTCGACGTCGCGCGGAACGGCGTGCGCCTGGCCGTGCTCGACGTCTCCGCGGTCTGCCACATGCCCGACACGCTCGAGATGCCCTACCGCGCGGAGGTCTGGAACTCCGGCGAGGGCGCGTTCACGTACCGGCTGGGGAGCCAGAGCTGCCTGGCCGGCGACGTGATGGGCGACTACGGGTTCCCGCGGGAGCTGGAACGCGGCGACCGCCTGGTCTTCGACGACATGTCGCACTACACGATGGTGAAGACCAACACCTTCAACGGCGTCGACCTCCCCTCCATCGCGCTCTGGGACTCGCGCGACGGAAGCCTCGAGGTCGTGCGCTCCTTCGGCTACGACGATTTCAAGACGAGGCTCTCGTGAACGCGTTCCTCTCCAGCGAATACCCGCAGTCCGCGCCCGAAGAGGCGCTCTTCCACGTGATTCCCGCGCCGCTCGAGGCCACGGTGAGCTACGGCGGCGGCACCGCGAAGGGGCCCGAGGCGATCCTCGCGGCGAGCGACCAGCTCGAGGCGGACAACGGCGTCAACGCCCCGGGCGAGAAGGGGTTCTACACCGCGCCCGCGATTCCGCTCGGGAAGGACCAGGAGCGGAACATCGCCCTGATCAGAGAGGCTGTGGAGCGGACGCTGCGCGTCCCCGGACGCCACCTGCCCGTCGTGCTGGGCGGCGAGCACTCCGTCACCTATCCCGTGCTGCAGGCGCTGACCGCCGCGCGCGGCGGCGGAATCGGCGTGGTGCAGATCGACGCCCACGCCGACCTGCGCGACTCCTACGAGGGAACCCCCTACAGCCACGCCTGCGTCATGCGCCGCCTCCACGCCGACCTCGGGATTCCGCTCGTCCAGCTGGGGACCCGCGCCTACTGCCGCGAGGAGCGCGAATACCGCGAGGCGCACCGCGACTCCATCCTCGCCCTCGACGGCCGCGAGCTCGAGGCGGGGAACGTCCGCGAGCTCAAGCTGCCCGACTGGTTCCCGGAAAAGCTCTACGTCTCGGTCGACGTCGACGGGCTCGACCCCTCGATCATGCCGGCCACGGGAACCCCCGTCCCCGGCGGGCTCGGCTGGTGGCAGGCGATCGACCTCCTCTCCTCCGTCGCCTCGCAGCGCGAGCTCGTCGGCTTCGACGTCGTGGAGCTCGCGCCGATCCCGGGGCTCCATTTCGCCGATTTCGCCTGCGCGGACCTCGTCCACAAGCTCATGGGCCTGGCGGTTTAGGTCTCAGTGATTAGGTCTCAGGTCTCAGCGCGGATCATAAACGACGTATATTGGCAAAATAAATGATCTTGCGTATATTGACAATCCTGACGATGGCGTTGCTCTGTTCCTGCGCACCGAGTGCGGTGATTTACGGTCAAATAGGGCACGAAAGTCCTGAAAAGCGGGATAACTACAAAATTGTGCTTCGCGTGGAGCCGTTTGGCTATCTGCGCCTGGAAGACGCCGCCGTTTTTTCGGATGGCGTCTTTAGAATCAGCCCGCGCTGGGGAGCTGCTCCATACGACACGACCATAAATAGAACCAAGGAAACGGTTTGCTTCTACAAGAACGATACGGTTTACGCCGTCTACGAATTTGAAACCCGCAATGGACGGGGACTTTATCGCGGCTCCAATGTTTTGATAGATGAGGAGTATCACGATCTCTCCGTGCACGAGTTTTTTTCGAAACAGAAAGTCCGATTGTCGCCTGGCGACAAAGTCCGTTTGGAAATCGAGAAGACGGAGTATAGTCCTGAACAGCGGGATTCCGTAAATCGCCTTTGTGACGATATCGAGAAAGGGAAACACGCTTCGTATGATGTATCGCCACCGGATTTCACGCTTGCAATCGAAGGGACTAGGGCGAGTGGTTGCAATATGAAAACGGAGAGCCTCTGGAGATGCGGATGGGTGAAGAAGTGCTATGACGAGGAACAGTATTATTCCTGCCTGGACGAGGCGAACGAGAACAAGCTGCGCGAATACGAGGCGGCGTGCAAGAGCTGCGAGCCGTTGCCTGCGAGAACATGGGTCAACGGAACGACGATTCATCACACCTGCTGTCCCCAGATAATCCGCCTTGATCAAGAAGAGGGAGAATGAAGATGAGGAACCTCAAACTCTTCTTCGTTTTCGTGTTCGCGTTGGCTCTCGAAGGGTGCATGATCATCGACTCCTGGCCTTATTATCATTTCCGTTCTAACGTGGCGCCAATGGCGGGGAGCGCATACGATATCTATTATCAATCAAATAGTCTTTCCGGAAGAATCGCGGATAACGGCGAAATCGCTTTTGGTTTGCGATGGCTGTGGATGGAGTCGCCTTCGCGCATTTGCGTTTACCGGGATTCCGTTTTTTACGGCATTTACGATTTATACGGCAGTAATAGTCCAAGTCTGGCCGAGAACAACCAACTCCATGTCTGGATCTACGATTACGCGTCGGCGGAAATGACGAAGGTAAACTACCGCGGCGTGGTGCAAATCGATTTCGGTAAGGACATGCGCGGAGCGAGCCGCGCAGAGGCGATGCGAGACACCTGCGAGGCGATCAGAATCCGCGCCCACGCGCCATGCGTGACGTCGCTCTGCGAGCTTAATGGCGGCACATACAACGATGAGACGGGGATAGGCGTTTTCCGCCATGTCCGAAAGGTTCAGTGACTCCGGCCCGCTCCGGCGAGAATCCGCATCATTTCGGCCGGCGTGACGACGATCGGATTCTTCGGGAAGTGCCGGATGTTCCCTGTCACCAGATAGGCTCCGTCCTTGGACAGTGCGACTTCGTAGAAGACGGCGTCGGAAGGGTCGGCGAACGGTTCGTCGCAATGAACTCGGTCCGATTCCAGGCCGCGTTCGCGGAAGACGGCCAGATACTGTTCGACCAGCGCTTCCGGAAAACGGAACTTGGGCCGCGTCAGGACGTTCCGGTATTCGCGGAGTATGGCATTGTCGTGCAATGGCACGATCTCGCCCCGAAGAACGGCTTCCACCGTCTTGACCGTCGGCGAGTCGGCGTTGCGGGCCAGCAGGGCGGAAACGAGCACGTTCGTGTCGATGACGGCCTGGATCATCGGCGCTTCCGTTCCTTTTCCTCCTCGCGGGCGAGCCGGATCTCTTCGTTGATTTCCCGGAGCGTCATGTCCTGGATGCCGTTCCGTTCGGCCTCGGCGCGCAGGGCGCGGAACGCTGCCAGACCTTCCCGGCTTTGCGGCGAAGGTTCCGAAGCTTCGATTTCGAACGGAATCCTGCGGCTCCGCACCACGGCGTTCGCGAAGACGTTCATCGCCGTGTTGGCGCTCATTCCGAATTGCGAACAGAGCGAGTCGAACGCCTTCTTTAGTTCGGAATCCATACGGACTGTCATGGATGCTTGCGCCATAATGACACCTCCTTTCAGCAAATATGTATAATTTTGCGCCAAGATGCAATAAAATGATGTCATTTTGACGCAAGGCAAGTGTTCTCATCCAATGTTGCGCCGAAGGCACCTGAATCCGCACTAGGGCCTAGCGACTGGCACTTGGCCACTGGGTTGGCTGGCCCGTGATCTAAGTTCGGGTGTTTTTGCGTGCAAAATCGCATAAAGTTCGGGTGTTTTTGCGTGATTTTTCGCGCTAAATCCCCCGAACTTTCCGGAAGAGTGCATATTTAGGGTATGGAACGCCTGATTATGCAGCAGTTGCTCCGATGGAAGAATTCGGAGAACCGCAAGCCGCTGATTCTGGACGGGGCGCGTCAGGTGGGCAAGACCTGGGTGCTGCGCGAGTTCGGCAAGAGGCACTTTTCGGCCTGCGCCTACCTGAACTGCGACGACAACGCGCGCCTGCGCGACGCCTTTTCGGGCGGTTTTTCCAAAGAGCGGATCGTGCGCGACCTGTCGCTCGTCTCCGGAACGCGCTTGGGGCCGGAGACGCTGCTGGTGCTGGACGAGATTCAGGAGATTCCCGAAGCGCTCAGTTCCCTGAAGTACTTCCGCGAGGAGCTTCCCGAACTGCCCGTGGCGGCCGCGGGCTCGTTGCTGGGGCTTTCGGTCCACGCGGGGACGGGCTTCCCCGTCGGCAAGGTCGACGTGCTGAAGATGCACCCCATGACGTTCTCCGAATTCGTCCGGGCGCTCAAGGGCGAGGACGGGCGGAACGCCCTGATGCAGAGCCCGATGGACTCGCTCGCGACGCTGCATTCGGAGTTCAAGGAGCTGCTCCGGCAATACTATTTCGCGGGCGGCATGCCCGAAGCGGTCAAGGCGTTCGCGGACGGCAAGCATCCCGACGAGGTGCGCTCCGTGCAGAACGCGATCCTCTACGCCTACGGCAAGGACTTTTCGAAGCATCTCGCGCCGAGGGAGGTGCCGAGGGTTCAGCAGGTCTGGCAGTCGATTCCGCAGCAGCTCGCGCGCGAAAACAGGAAGTTCGTCTACGGGGCCGTTCGCTCCGGCGCCAGGGCGAAGGATTTCGAGCTGGCCATCCAGTGGCTGGTCGACGCGGGCGTCGCTCACAAGGTGAACCGGGTGCGCAAGGCCGTTCCGCCGCTGAAGTTCTACGAGGACTTCGGCGCGTTCAAGCTCTACGCGCTGGACTGCGGGCTGCTCGCGGCCATGTCGGAAGCATCGCCGGAGGAAATGCTGGTCGGCGACTCCGTCTTCGAGGAGTTCAAGGGGGCGTTCACGGAGCAGTTCGTCCTGCAGCAGCTGCTGCCGGGGCTGAAGAGCAGTCCGTTCTACTTCAGCGCCGACGATTCCAAGCAGGAACTCGATTTTCTCCTCTGGAAAGACGGCAGGATGGTTCCCGTCGAGGTCAAGGCCGAGGAGAACCTGCGCGCGAAGTCGCTGCGGCAGTTCGTGTCGGAACATCCCGGAACGCGCGGCGTGCGGCTCTCCATGTCGCCCTACCGCGAGCAGGACTGGCTCGTGAACGTTCCGCTCTACGCGACCGAACGGCTGGTCTTGGACAGGATTCCTTGAACGTCCGTTGAACGCTTTTTCGCCGCGCGCGCATTGTCCTTCGCCGCGCCCGCGCCGCGGAACCTACCTTTCCCGGAAGAGACGCCTCGAAGAGGCGCGCGTCGTTTCGGGACAAGGAGGAATTCCGTGCATCGTCTTTCCATACATGCGAAAACCGCGCTGGCCCTCTGCGCCGCGCTGGCGCTCCTCGCCGGCTGCGGCACGGAGACGGACGGCGGCCCCAAGGCGGGTTGCGTCGCGGCGTACGACGATTCGTATCGGTGCCACAGCCTCGTCCGGGACGTCTCCGCGCTCGATCCCGTCTACTCGAGCGGAAAGCCGCAGGAGTGCGCGGAATTCGTCCGGAATCTGGACGACGGCCGCTATTGGCTGACGGGAACCGACGAGACCGGCGCGGCGTTCGACAGTCTGGTCGTGGTGGGCGAAACGGGCTGGATGCAGGACGGGAAATCGGAAAAAGCAGGGATGATGTTGCTTCTGGATTGGTTATGCATCGACACTTGCGCCTTTGTTTATGGCGATGACGACGTGGTGTGTCGGCTGGAATCCGTAACGGTGGATTCAATTCGAGGCGTGTGCGAACACAATGCGTCTGTGACATCGGGCAAATGGTCGCCGGTCGCCGGGACGATTGCGGAAGAATCAGAATGCAAAGGGTACAAGTGCCCATTTGCGTTCGCCGTCGGCGTCTCGGATGCAGATAGTCTCAAATCCGCTATCGTATGTTTGCGTCAAGACCTCATCGGCATAGGCGAATCTTATGCGGATGAATCAACGACCGTCACCGTCTCGGTTTCCGATACGTTGGTTTCCATTGCTGCGCCCAACGTCGAAGTCACCTGGACCAAGCGCCCGGGGCTGTAGGAGGGGAGAAATGGACAAAACGCCTGCAATCGCTCTATTTGCCGCGCTGGCGCTCCTCGCCGGCTGCGGCGAGGAGAATGGCGGGACGGGCGCCCAAACGCCCGAGACTCCGACGGAACGGCAGTACTGCGCCTGCGAAGAGATTCCCAAAAGCGCCGGGGAACTCTTCTGCGACTCGCTCGAGGCGGCCTTCGGCGACGACCCGATGCCCGGATGGGAGACCTTCGCGTCGCAGCTCGCGGGCTCGGGGGAGTGGAACCGTCTCGACCAGCCGTTCCGCTGGGAATCGGACCTGTTCGGGCTGGACTGGCACCGGGGACGCGACTCGGCGGCGTACGCCGCCTGGCTCGATACCATCGCCGCGGAGATGCCCTGGTCGTCCATTAGCGTCGAGGCGCTGGCGAAGAAAATCCGCGAAGCCGCGGGCCAGCCGTACTCGGATTCGGAAGCGGTCGCCATGTGCGGCACGGCGAATGTGATGTATCCGTATCGCATCCGCACCGGCCAGCCGCGGATGATCGCGAAACTGTTCCAGCAGGCGGGAGAATGGCGCTACGCCTATTTCGCGCTGAAGGAGAGCTTCGTCGATCGTCTGGGGGCCGGCGGCGACTCCCTGGGCCTGCCCGACGATCTGGCCGACGAATATCTCCGGCTCGCCTATCTGGCCTGGCGCGCCGGCGAAAAGGGACTCGCGGAGAAGAACTGGCGCATCTACAAGACGCTGCGCCCCGAAAGCCGGGCGGAGTGCGACGAATTCGCGCTGGAAGACGACGATTACGGCGATTACGCGCTAAATGTGAATGTGAACGTCCCCCTTGTGTTTGACGGTGGCACAAAAGCGGACATAATCCTATCCTATTTTTGCGACACCTGCTGCATCGACACCTGCTCGCGGCACGAAAGCGTCGAGCGGACAAGAAAGACCAAGCCCATTTCCCGGGAGACCGCGCTCGACTCGGTCCGTTCGCTCTACATGGAGCTCGGACGCCAGCAGCGCGTGATGTGGCTCGCGGAGCGCGGACTGGTGTCGCCGCTCTCCGAGGAGGAACGGACGCGCTGGGACGCAAGACGCGAGGTTTCCTGGGACGAGTGTTACCGTCGATGGAACTTCTACGACCTCTTCGGCACGGCGGATCCCGTTCCCGTGGGCTACGGCTCGGCCCTGGAAGGGGAGTGGGCTGCTAGGGATTAGTGCAGAATTAGTGGTCAGTGGTCAGGTCTCAGGTCTCAGTCGAGCCAAGGCCTTCGGCGCGAGAAAAACAAAGGGCTCCCTTCCGGAGCCCTTTTCCATCATGCGCGCAGCGGATTATCCGCACTAATCCCTAATCCCTGATCCCTAATCCCTGATTTTCGGCATATATTTACCGATATGAGCAACGCCATCACACGTCTGACCGACACCGAGCACGCCGTTTCGAAGGGCGAGCTCGAATCCGTCTTCGCCCAGGCCGTCCGCGAAGCCTTCGCGCAGGGCTGGACCAACATGGACATCTCCTTCCGCCTCGCGGACCGCGCGCGGGAGCTCGGCATGGCCGACGCCGCGATCGACAGGACGATCGAGGAGGAGGCGGCCGCCGCCGAACGCAAGCAGCGCCAGGAGGAGGAACGCCGGAAGAGCGAGCAGACCGAGACCTCGGGCGGCTCCGGTGCGGGCGCGGGCGGCGGCGGAAACGCGGACCAGTTCGCGGTGAACCGCAGCCTGGCGGCCCTGTTCGTGCGGCGCGAGACCTCGCGCTTCCTCAACCTGGAGCCCGTCGCGCTTCCCTGGCCCGCCGACGACTGGCGCGGCGACTTCACGCGCCTCCTCGAGGCGGCCTTCCTCCCCGAGGAGACCTTCGCGCTCTCGCAGTCCGCGGAGTCCCGCAGCGCGGTCATCAAGGCCGGCGACATGCAGACACGCGACGAGGGGGCGATCGCCGCCACCCTGCGCAAGCTCGACAACGGCACCTCCGGCGTCCGCATCAACCCCAGCCGCGGCGACCGCGAGACCGACGTCCTGGCCTACCGCCACGCGCTGCTGGAGAACCGCACCCTCGAGCTCGGGCGCCAGCTCGCCTTCTACCGCGCCCTCAACCTGCCCTGCACCGCGCTGGTCAACGCCGGCGGCGACGCGATCCAGGCCTGGGTCCGCATCGACGCGCGCGACCTCGGGGAGTACGTCTCGCGCCTGAACGACATGCTCAAGGTCCTGGAGGACTGCGGCTTCGAGGTGGAGAGCTCGGTCAACGACCCGCTCATGCGCGCCGCGGTCCCCGGCACGATGTCCAACAAGCGGCAGCAGTACCTCCTCGGGCTGAACGAGGGGGCCTCCTCCTACGAGGAGTGGAAGCTGTGGGCCGACGCCTACCTCGACGGCATGCCCCTGATCGACCGGGCCAGCCAGATCGCCGAACCCCCGGAGGAGTCGCTGGAGCTGCTGGAGGGGGTCTTCCGCGAATCGCACCGCGTGGTGCTCCGCGGCCCCGCGCGCTGCGGCAAGAGCCTCGCGGCGCTCGACCTCGCCCTCTCCATCGCCTCGGGCGAACAGTGGCTGGGGCAGGCGACCGAAGAGTCGTCCGTCCTCTTCGTCAACATGGAGAGCACCCCCTCCAACCTGATCCGCCGGGCCTTCCAGATCGCCGAGGCGCGCGGGTTCGAGGCGGCGCACGAGCGCTTCGACTACCTCCACCTGATGGGGATCGAGAAGAACGTGGCCGAGCTGGCGGACCTGATCGTCAAGCGCGTGGAGGCGGGCCGCAAGTGGCACCAGCGCCCCTACAGCATGATCGTCCTCGACGGGCTGGGGCGCTACCTGCCCGAGCGCGAGGGGATGCTGACCACCGGCGGCGACCCGGTCTCGACCTCGCTGGCCCTGGACCGCATCGCCGTCCGCACCGAGGCCGCCGTGCTCGTCGTCCTGCGCGACGACCAGGCCGAGCGGCTCCAGCTGCCCGTGGACGCCGAAATCCGGATGGTCCCCGACGGCTCCGAGACCCGCTTCGAGGCCACGACGATCCACTACCCGCCGCTCGAGCCGGTCCGCTGCCGCTTCGACGTGCCGGTCTTCAATCGGGTCTAGAACCCCCTCCGGCCCCCCTTTCCGCCCCGAAAACCCCGGTTTCCGGCCTCCCGGGCCGGTGGGCCGCCCGTCCCATATTAAGTATCTTTGGGAACCATGGCCCGTCCGCGGGGCGTCGTGCGTTCCTGCGCGCGCGGGCCGTCTTTCCGACTTCGACGCGAGGACCTTGTGCCCCAAGACTCCAACCGCCCCCAGGGCCCCTTCACCGACCGCGCGAAACGCATCATGGGCGCGGCGCGCGAGACCGCGCGCCGGAAGGGGCTGGGCTCCGTCGGGACCGAGCTGATCCTGCTCGAGATCCTGCGGGAGGGCGAAGGGGTCGCCGTCTCCGCGCTCCTGGACATGCGCGTGGACCTCAAGGCGCTGACCGAGGAGGTGGAGCGCTCGCTCGAGCAGATCTCCGGCGACGTGGCGACGATCCCCGTCGGTCTGCCGATGAGCGCGGCCCTGCACCGGATGCTCGACGCCGCCGCCCGCGAGGCGAGGGAGCTCAAGCACCAGTGGATCGGCACCGAGCACTTCCTGCTGGCGATGCTGCGCGAACCGACGAGCGAGGCGGGCGTCTTCCTCTCGAAGGCGGGCGTGGAGTACCTCGCCGCGCGCGAAGCGGTCCTGAACCACCTCCGCGGCAGCGGCGACCCCCGGCCAGAGCCCGGACGCCGTTCCGAGTCCGGAAGCCGCGGCGGCCAGTCCTTCCTCGACCACTTCGGCCACGACCTGACCGCGCTCGCGCGCAACGGCGCCCTCGACCCGATCGTCGGCCGGAAGAACGAGATCGAGCGCGTGATCCAGATCCTCTCGCGCCGCAAGAAGAACAACCCCGTC
>JAGCEZ010000086.1 GCA_017650365.1 Fibrobacterales bacterium
AGCAGGACCGAGGTGAGCAGAATGCCGGTCAGCATGTCGCTGAAGACGCCGTTGACGGCCTGCTCGATGTAGGTGGAGTTGTCCTGGACGATGTCCATCGACCAGCCCTGCGGGAATTCCGCGTTCAGCTTCGCCAGCTCCTTGCGGACGGCCGCCGCGGTCTTCACGGTGTTGGCGTCGGAGCGCTTGCTGATGCTGAAGCCCACCGTCTGCTTGCCGTTGAGCCAGGTGCGCTGGTCGGGGTCCTCCCAGGAGTCGACCACGCGGGCCACGTCCTTCAGGCGGATCGTCCCGCCGGCGACGGGAATCTCGATGTTCTCGATTTCCTCGAGCGTGGCGAATTCGCCGTCCAGGCGGACGGTGGTCTCGCCCTTTCTGCCCTTGATGCTCCCGAGCGGGTAGTTGAGGTTGCTCGCGGCGACCAGCCCGTAGACGGTCTGCAGCCCGAGGCTGCGGGACTCGAGCTCGGCGGGGTTGACCTCCACGTGGATTTCGCGTTCGAGGCCGCCGGAGATGGTGGCGGTGGCGACGCCGCTCGTGCGGGCCAGGCGCGGCCCGATTTCGTCCTCGGCGACGCGGCGGAGCTCGACGAGGCTCACGTCCTCGGGCACGGAGAGGGCAATCTGCATGATCGGCATGGCCCCGAGGTCCACCTTGTAGACCACCGGCGTCTCGATGTCGTCGGGCAGGTCGTCGCGGATCTGGTCCAGCTTGTCCTTGATGTCGATGGCCGCCATGTCGATGTCGCGGTCCGTCGCGAACTCCAGCATGAAGAAGGTGACGTTCTCCATCGTCGTCACCGTCTGGTGCTTGAGCCCTTCCAGGCCGGAGAACTGGTCTTCGACCGGGCGGACGACCGTGTTCTCGATGTCCTCGGGGCCGGCGCCGGCGTAGACGATCCCCACCGCGACGATCGGGAGGTCGATGTCGGGCAGGAGGTCGACCGACATCATGCGGTAGGTGTAGAGGCCGAAGACGACGACGGCCAGAAGCATCATCAGCGTCGCGATCGGGCGCCGGATCGTGAATTTGATCAGCTGGTCCACTGCGCTAGTCCCCGGAAACGATCTTGACCTTGGTGGAGCCCTCCTTCAGGAGGGACATGCCGTCCACGGCGATCATGTCGCCGGGGTTGACCTGGCCTTCGAAGGCGGTGTAGGCGCCTGCGGTCGCGCCCTTCTTCACGCGCACGGGGAAGGCCTGGTCGCCGTCGACCTTGAAGATCACCACGGAGTCGCCGCGGACCACGAACGCGTCGTTCTCGGCGGAGACGGCGTCCTGCGAGCTCAGGGCCACCTCGGCCTGGACGAACATGCCCGGGCGGAGGAGCTTCTTCGAGTTGTTGAAGGAGATTTCGACGTTGAAGAGGCGGGAGGCGGCGCTGGCGGCCATCGGGACCTTGGTGACCGTCCCCTCGACGGTCTGGTCGGCCACGCGGACCTTCGCCTTCTTGCCCTTCTTGAAGTAGTGGATGTCGCCGCCGGTCACGGGGATCGTCAGGACCATCTTCGAGATGTCGGCCACCTGGAGCAGCGGATGCTCGTCGCGGCCGACGACCGCGACGTTGCCCTGGCGGACGTAGACGTCGGTCACCACGCCGGCGATCGGCGAGCGGATCTCCATCATCCGGTCCACGGCGTCCTTCTGGGCCTCGAGCGCGGCCAGGCCGGCCTCGGCCTCGTCCAGCTGCTGCTTCGAGACGCCGCCGGCCTTGTAGAGCTCGCGGACGCGCTCGACGTTGGCCTTGGTCACCTTGTACTGCGCATCCATCTGGCGGGCGGTCGCGGTGTTGCCGTTGCGGTCGAGCTTCGCGACGATCTGGTCCTTGGCGACGACGTCGCCGACCTGCACCAGGATCTCCTTGATCTCCTCGGGCTGCGCGGCGTAGACGCTCTTCTGCAGGTGGCCCTCGACGGCGCCGCTGAAGAGGCGGACCTGCTCGAGCTTGCGGATCTGGGCCTTGGAGACGACGACCGGCACGCCTTCGCGCTCCTGGATCTTCTCCACGGTCTCCTGGACGACCTCCTCCTTCTTGGAGCCGCACGCGGCGAGCAGCAGCGCGGCGGCGGCGAGGGCGGCGAGTTGGATCTTGGCGGTGTTCATCATGGCCTCCTGTTACCTTTTGCCCTGCGCGGCTTCGAGCGCGCGGTACGCGACCTGCGCGTCCATCCGGGCCTTGAGCAGATCGAGCTTGGCGTTGCGCCAGCCCAGATGGGCGTCGAGAAGTTCGAGCTGCGTGGAGTTCCCCACGGCCCAGGTCTTTTCGGCGATCTCGAGCGCCTTCTTCGAAAGTTCCTCCTGGCGTTCGCGCACGGGGAGCCGCGAGAGGGCCTCCTCGTAGGCGTTCCAGAGCGATTCGACCTCGAGGCGGATCCCGCGGCGGGCGGTTTCGTCGGAGATCTCCATGCGGCGCACCTCGGTGCGGGCCTGCGCGGCCTTGTTCTTCGTCTGCATCCCGTTGAAGATGTTCCACGAGGCCATCAGGAAGATCCGCTTGTCGGTCCCCATCTCGAAGTCGATGTCGGAGAATTCGTCCCAGCCGCCGGTCTTGGTGTAGGCGGCGCCGAGCACCACGGTCGGCTTGTAGTTCGCGGTCTGGATGTCGACGAGCTTCTCCTGGATCTTCTTGCCCTGTTCGAGCTGCTTCAGCTCCTGGCGGTTGGACATCGCGTTCGCGACGGCCTCCTCCAGGTCGACGCGGGGAAGGTCGCCGTCGAGGGAGCCGACGAAGCGCGCGGTCGTGTCGGCGTCGAGCCCGATCGCGTTGAGGAGCGAATAGCGCAGCAGCTTGAGGTCGGCCTGCATCTTCTGCCGGCCGGCGACCAGGTCCTCCTCGGAGACGCGGGCGCGCAGCGCGGTCAGCTCGTTGGCCATCCCCTGGTCGAACATCGATTCGGCCAGCTCGCGGTAGCGCCCGGCCTGGGCGACGGCGGAGTCGTAGACGGCGACCGCCTCCTCCACGTAGAGCACCTGCATGAAGGTCTGGCGGACGCTCTTGGAGAGGTCGCGGATCTTGGCGTCCAGCTGGACCTCCATCATCCGCTTGGTCTCCTTGGCGATGTCGACGCCCGTGGAGACCTTGCCCTGCGCGTAGAGAATCTGCGTGAGGGTGAACCCGGCCTGGAGCTGCCAGGGCTTGGGGGCCATCGACGACCCGAGGAACCCGGCGGCCATGGCCGCGCTCGCGTCGAAGGCGGGGTCGTCGGGGTCGAGGAACGCGGGCGTGGAGCCGGTCTTGGCGGCGTCGTACCAGTCGCGCGTGAACTGCGCGGAGAAGTCGATGCTGGGCATGGCGTTGCCGTAGGCCTCGTCGATCTGCGCGTCGACCTTGGCGATCTGCTCCTTGTAGTCGCGGATGTCGCCGCTCTTCTCCTCGGCGATGCGCAGGCAGTCCTCGAGCGTGTATTCCGCGCCCCAGACCGCCCCCGCGCACAGGAGCGCGAGCGCGGCGAGCCGTGCGGGCGTTCTCGATCTACTCATCGGAAGCGTTCTCCTTTCGTCCTTCCGCGGACTTCAGCAGCCCGTTGCGGAAGGCTCGGTAAAAGCGTTCGCACCGCTCCTCGTCCGGCTCGATCAGGTCGAGCATCCGGCAGTCGCGGATGATGGTGGCGATGTGGAGGAACATCATGGCGGTCAGCTGCGGGTCGACGGAGGCGATGCCCCCCTCGCGGATGCCCTTGGCGAAGAACTCCGCGATGGTGTCGACGAGCTGCGTGGCGGCGGCCTTGACGGTCTTCTGGTACTTCCCGTGGTTCAGGAAGAAGTGGTCGATCTCGCGCATCACGACGAGGCTGTCCTTGATCTGGGCGAAGAGGACGGCGTAGATGCGGTCCAGGCGGGAGGCGTAGGAGCTTCCCTCGTCGGCGAAGATCCCGGCGAGCGTGGCGTTCATCCGGTCCATGCTGTGCCGGACCATCTCGCAGACGAACTTGTCCTTGCCGGAGAAGTAGTTGTAGATGCTGCCCTTGGCGTAGCCGGCCTTCTGGGCGATCTCCTCCATCGAGATGCCGCCGACGCCCTTTTCGACGATCAGCTCGGAAGCCGCGGCGAAGAAGAGCTCGCGCGTCTGCATGCGACGGAGCTCCTTGATCCTGTTTTTCGCCACCAATTCAGCCATTTCGGCGCGGATTCCCCGTTTTTGTCCTGCATCGTCAGTTTTCTGACCATCTTGTTCAAAAAACTGACCGCTTGGTCATTTTAGGCGAGTGTAAAGATAGAATTGCGTTGCGGGGAAGACAAGGGGAACGGCCCTTTTTTCGCCCTTTTTCAGGCGTGGTGGTAGCCGTGTCCCTTCTGGATGCAGAGGGCGCGGTAGAGCTGCTCGATCAGCAGCACCCGGGCGTGGTCGTGGGCCAGGGTCATCGGGGAGAGGGAGAGCAGCCATTTCGCCCGTTTCGCGAACTCGGGGTCGAGTCCGTAGGCCGATCCGACGACGAACGTGAGCTTCCCGGCCCCGCTCCCCTCCCGGCGCTCGATCTCCTTCGAGAACTCGACGCTCGTGAAGAGCTTCCCGCGCTCGTCCAGGACGACCAGCTCGTCGTTCCAGCCGACGCGCCGCGCGAACTCCTCGCGCTCGGCCTTCAGCGAGGCCTCCACGGTCCCGAGGTTGAAGGTCCTGAGCTCGACCACCTCGACCGGGCGCCAGGCGCGGATCCGCTTGACGAAACGCTCCTCCTCCGCGGCCGCGAAGGGGGACGCCTTGCCGAAAAGGACGATTTTCCAGGCCATCTAGCAGCCCCGCGAGAGGCGCATCGCCAGGAACTCGGGCAGGCCGCGCTCCAGCATCTTCTTCTGGACGGCGCCCACGTCGTAGGGAACCCGGACGAAGGAGACCTGGCGCGACTCCGTGTCGAACAGTGCGGCGGTCGCCCTCGGGTCGTTGTCGCGGGGCTGGCCCACGCTCCCCACGTTGACCACGAGCCGTTCACCCTCCTTCAGCGCGAACCGGTCCGCGTCGAGGATCCGGAACCGTCCGTCCCCCTCGCGCAGGGCGAGCATCGGGCGGTGGGTGTGGGCCAGGAAGCAGACCGGTTCGGAGAAGAACTCGGAGATCTCGACCACGTCCTCGAGCGTCGCGACGTAGCTCCAGTCCGCGGGCGAACGGGGCGAGGAGTGGACGAAGACCGCTCCGTCCCCGCGCTTCACGAAGGGAAGCCCGCGCAGGTATTCCGCGCTTTCGGGCGAGAGGTGGCGGCGGGTCCATTCCATGGCTCGCCGCGCGTGGAGGTTGATGTACTCGGGCATCGCCTGGCCCACGGCCATGGCGTCGTGGTTCCCGAGGAGCGACCAGGCGGCGCGCTCCCGGACCAGCGCCACGCACTCGTCCGGCTCGGGGCCGTAGCCCACGATGTCGCCCAGGCAGACGATCTTCTCCGCGCCGCGGCGATCCAGCTCGTCCAGGACGGCCCGGAGCGCCTCCTGGTTGGAGTGGACGTCGGAGACCAGGCCCAGCTTCATCGGCGCTTCCCCTCGCCTTCCGCGGGCGCGGAGAGCTCCTCGAACATCGCGCGGACCCCGGCGAAGAGCATCGCCAGCACGCGGTCGAAGCCCTCGGGGCCGCCGGTGTAGGGGTCGGGCACGTCGCGGCCGGTCCAGCGGGACATCGGGACCACCTGCGCCCGCGCATGGACCGGGCGGAGGTCCTTCAGATCCGCGACGTTTTCGGAGTCCATCCCCACGATCAGGTCGAATTCGTCGAAATCGGAGCGCTCCACCTGCCGGCCCCGCAGCGGCGTCAGGTCCAGCCCGAAGCCCGAGGCGGCGCGGATCATGCGCGGGTCAGGCGGGTCGCCGACGTGCCAGTTCCCGATTCCGGCGGAGTCGATCCGCCCGACGGCAGGAAACTCCTCCTTGAGCCGCAGAGCGATCGCCTCCGCGGCCGGAGAGCGGCAGATGTTCCCGAGACAGACGAAAAGGACGTCGGTGGCCATGACGTGCCCAAAATTACTTAATCGCCGGATTGCTAGATTGGGGGCCGCATGCAAACCGTCGAAAAGAACCAGCACGTCGTCCTCAGCTACTGCATCCGCAGCTGGGGCGGGGAGCTCATCGAAGAGGCCCCCTACAACGCCCCCATCTCCTACGTCCACGGCTACGGGCAGATCCTGGGCCGCCTGGAGAGCGCCCTCGAGGGAAAGGCCCCGGGGGACTCGGTCTCGGTCCGGCTGCGCGCCGCCCAGGCCTACGGCGAGTGGAGCGAGGAGTTCGTGCGCGCGGTCCCGAAGCGCGACCTGGCCCACCTCGAAGGACTGGCCGTGGGGGACGAAATCGAGATCCGCAACGGCCGCTGGGAGCTCGTGGACGACTCCGTTCCAGCCCCCGACCCGCTCTTCTCCGAAGGGGAAGCCTTCTCGGACGACGACGAGGACGAGGGCGCGGACGAGCCCTCGATCTACGAAGTGCGCGAAATCTTCGAAGAGACCGTCCTCCTCGACGGGAACCACTACCTCGCCGGGCAGGACCTGATCTTCGACCTCCACGTGCTGGACGTCAAACCCGCGACGTTCGAGGAAATCGAACGCTGCCGCTGGGACTGCGGTCCCGAGGACGATCTCTACTGATGGCAGACCTATCCACACTCAAGCGCGACGCCGGCCGCCACGCGGCCGACATGGTCCAAAGCGGCATGCTCGTGGGCCTCGGCACCGGCTCCACCGCCTACTTCGCGATCGAACGGATCGCCGAACGGCTCCGCGACGAGGCCGGGTTCTCGGTCAAGGCGGTCAGCACCTCCTTCTCCACCACGCTCCTCTGCGAAAAGATGGGGATTCCGCTCCTCAACGTCGGCTCGGTCTCCGCGCTCGACGTCGCGATCGACGGCGCGGACGAGATCGACCCCGCCCGCAATCTGATCAAGGGGCGCGGGGCCGCGCACCTGATCGAGAAGATCGTCGCCCGCATGGCGAAGAAGTTCGTCGTGGTGGCCGACGAGACCAAGCGCGTGAAGACCCTCGGCGCATCGATGCCGGTTCCGATCGAAGTCCACCCGCTGGCGCTCGCGAGCCTGACGAAGCAGGTGATGGACCTGACGGGCGCGGAACGCGTCGAGGTCCGCATGGCGGGCAAGTCCAAGGACGGGCCCGTGATCTCCGACAGCGGCAACCTGATCGTGGACGCCTGGATTTCCGGCATCGAGGACCCCAAGGCCCTGGCCGAGACGCTCGACGCGCTTCCCGGCTGCGTGGGCCACGGCGTCTTCGCCGGGCTCTGCTCGCAGGTGATCCTCGCCACGTCCGAAGGCCTGGTCGAGTTCTGATTCCGGGCCACAAGCGCGGAAAGCCCGGGAGAAACTTCTCCCGGGCTTTCCGTTTCCGGTTTTCCCGGTTTCCGGAATTCCGGCGCGCGGCGCCCCGGACGCGAAAAGACCGGGCCGAAGCCCGGTCTTGCGAATCGACGCCGGTCGCGGACTAGAACTGCAGCGAGAAGCTGACCGCCGGAACGTTCAGCGTCACGAGTTCGTCGCCGTCCGAGTTTTCGCCGCAGATGCGGGTGTAGGAGAGCGTCAGCGTGCCCGCTTCGGAGATCTTGCTGCGCACGCCGAACGAGAGGTTCTGCTGGATCAGGTCGACCGGGAGGCCGGCGTAGGTGCCGCTGTTCTCCAGGCGCTGGTAGCCGGCGAGCAGGGCGTGGTCGCGGAAGAACCCGAAGGTCAGGCCCGCGCTCAGCATCCCCATTTCGTAGTCGTGGACCTTCTTCAGCTCGATGTCGTTGTGGACGTAGCCGCCGTTCAGCTCGATGCCGTCCTTCCAGCCGACGAGCGCGCCGAGGCGGACCGTGGCGCCGGCGCCCCAGCGGCCGTAGGAGGTCTTGCCGGCGGGGTTGGCCTTGTCCAGGTCGTCCAGGGCGGTGAAGAGGGCCGTCGCCTCGACGGCGTTGTCGAGCCCGGCGAGGTGGAGCGCCAGGTCGAAGCCGGTGCGGTTCGGGGTCGCGTAGCCGTTCGGGAGGATCCCCTCGAAGGCGAGCGAGTTGACCTCTTCGCCGTCGCGGCGTTCCATGTAGCTGGAGACGTCGTCGGTGTAGGCGTTCTTGACGAAGGCCTGGCGGAGGTAGTTGTTGGTCCCGTTGTAGTAGTAGGCTTCCAGCGGGTTGTTCACTTCCTGCGAGTTGCGCATCGTGATCGGGTCGATCACGTAGGCCGAGTTGTAGAGCCCGTCGAGGTCGAGGATGACCGGGTTCGCGAAGCTCGCGGAGATGTTGCGGGGCTCGTAGGCGGTGGACTGGGCCATGTCGGCGACGTAGCCGGCGTCCACGCGCATCCACTTCGCGTCGAGCAGGGCGGCGAAGGGCTTCGAGCGCCAGCCGACGTTCAGGGTGACCAGGGCGGCGAACTGGCGGTAGAGCTCGTCGTAGTCGTCCAGGCGCATTTCGTAGTTGTCGGCCGTCTGCTGGCCGGGAACGCTCTTGCCCGGCAGGTTCCACTTCGCCGAGGAGTCGATCGTCGTGGGCGTGCCGTTGACCTGGCCGGCGATGGAGTCGTGGATCGCCGCGACGATCGGCGCGTAGGTGTCGCCCTGGAGATCCCAGAAGGAGAGGGCGAAGTCGGCGGTCACGCTGGCGACGAGCGAAGAGCTCTTCAGCAGCTTGGCGAGGTCGAAGCCGACGCTCCCCTCGACCACGTAGTTCCGTTCGTAGAAGCGGCCCCAGATCGAGTCGCCGTCCACGACGACCTGGTCGCCGTAGGCCTGGAGGAGCTTCTGGACGATCGGGTAGTTCGCCTGGATGTAGTTGTAGGCGCGGGAGCTGCGGATGCGGTCGTAGGTCGTCGAGGCGGAGGCCCCGACGGTGACGGCGTCCAGCAGCGTGCCGCTCACGCCGAACAGGCCGGCGTACTTTTCGACGTCGGAGTTGTAGTACTGGATGATGCCGGTGTTGGCCCAGGGGGTGCGCATGCGCGCGCCCATCACGGTCACGTCGATCCTGTTCGGGT
This sequence comes from Fibrobacterales bacterium, assembly GCA_017650365.1. Classification (GTDB taxonomy): domain Bacteria; phylum Fibrobacterota; class Fibrobacteria; order Fibrobacterales; family CADBQJ01; genus CADBQJ01. The sequence continues at coordinate 8,927 of JAGCEZ010000086.1, forward strand.
CGTTCGCGCCGGAGGTCCAATGGATGTTGGCGCCCTGGAGGTGGCGGGTGTTGTCCGCGGCGAGGCCGGCTTCGGCCATCGCCTTGGCGCGGCGTTCCGCGAAGACGGCCGGCTCGAACTCGAGGTTCATGAGGCCGGGGGTCCAGACGGTCAGCGGCGAGTGCTTGAAGCGGAAGTCGCCCAGTTCGTAGCTCGCGTGGCCGCCCAGGATCTTCCCTTCCAGGTTCATCCAGCGCAGGACGAGCGGGTTGATCCCTTCGTCGTAGTAGTTGTTCCAGTCCTGGTGGACGCGGAGTTCGACCAGGGCGCGGAACTCCTCGCTCGCGCGGAACTCGAAGTCGAGGTCGGCCTGGGTGTAGCCGTCGTATTCGCGGTTCCCGGCCTTGTCGTCGACCATGTCGCCATCCGCCGTGGCGGAGGAGATTTTGCTGTCGAACTGGCCGTAGATGCTGAAGCCGCGCTTGGTCGCCTCGATCGAGTCGAGGCGGTCGGAAAGCGCCTGCTGCTGCGCGGCGATCTCCTGGGCGGCGGCGGGCGCGGCCAGGCAGAGGGCGGAGAGGAGGGCCAGGGACGTGCGCTTCATCGCGGATTCCTTGATGCTCGTGTGTTTCGTGTTCATCTTCGTCCCTCCTTAGAATTCCGCCCGGACCTTGACCTGGGTGAGGAACTGCGAGAAGTCTTCGGAAGAGAGGGCTCCGGTCGCGTCGGCGACGTCGGCGTCGACGAAGACCTGGCCGACGCTCCACTGCGCGTAGGAGTTGTTCTTCAGGCGGTACTGGACGCCGGCGCGCCACTGCTGCTGCGTCTTTTCGCCGGGAGCCTTGTCCCACGAGGCGTCGATGCGCTGGTAGCCGCCGAGGAGGAAGAACTTGTCGACGAATTCCCACTTCAGGCCGGCGTTGACCATCGCCGAGGTGTAGGTGTCGGCGCCGCCGATCAGGTAGTCGTAGTCGGCGGTGGTGAGGGTGTAGCCGCCGGAGATCTGCAGCGGGCGCTTCCAGCCGGCGAACCCGGCGACGTCGACCATCGCGCCGCCGCCGAACTTCGCGAACTCGGCGGTCGAGGCGAAGCCCGCTTCCGCTTCCTTTTCGGCGAGCATCGAGAGGACGCCTTCCACGCCGAGCTTGCCGTTCAGCGCGCCGGAGAGCTTCAGGTCGAAGCCGGTGCGGTTCGGGGTGGCGTAGCCGAAGGGCAGCAGCAGCTGGAGGTCGGGGTCGGGGACGAAGCCGCTCGTGCCGATCGAGTTGGTGTAGGCGTTCTGCATGTAGGGCGCCTGCTGGTAGGGCACGTTGCGCAGGGGCGAGGCCTTGGGGCGGTACTGGTACATCGCGTCGAACGCGCTGTAGAGCGGGGCGGCGACGCCGGCGGCCGAGAGGTCGTTTTCGACGTTCATGATCCGCTCCGCGCGGAACGTGGGCGACTGCGCCATCAGGTTGACGTAGGAGGAGTCGACGTCGACGAAGCGGCCGGTGACGACGGCGCTCATCGCGTCGGTCTTCCAGCCGGCGTTCAGTTCGAGGTAGATCGCCTGCCCTTCGAGCGCGTCGGGCGCTTCGGCGCCGAGCACGTCGTAGGAGGCGTTCACGACGGAGTCGGCGAAGCTGCCGGTGCCGGTCACGGAGACGACCTCCATCTGGAGGGAGGAGGGGTCGACGCGGAAGCCGTTCGCCATCGCGCGCGCTTCGGCGGGGCTGACGTTCTCGACGTAGACCTTGTGGCCCGGTTCGGCGGGGGGAAGCCAGTTGTAGCTCAGGCCGGACATCGCGAATTCGCCCGTCGCGTCGGCGATGAGGTTCTTGAGCCCGAGGAAGCCGGCGACGTCGACGCCGCCGCGGACGGAGACCACCTTGTTGTCGGTCGCCCAGAGGTTGTCGAGATACCAGTTCTGGCCGTTGAGCGAATAGCCGCTGTCGGCGCGGGCCGGGTCGTCGTTCTTGCGCCAGGTGTTCTCGTCCTCGAACGTCCAGACGAAGGAGCCGCCCACGTAGGCGTTCTTCGCGACCATCAGCTCGGCGTTGGCGCCGAAGGACCACTGTTCGAGGTCGGACTGGATCCCGAACTCGGAGCCGTGCTTGGCGACCATGACCGTCGGGTGCTTGTTCGCGTCGAGCGTGGCGCTGGCGCCGTCGAGGAATTCCGCGCGGCGGACGCGGCTGGCGTAGCCGTCCAGGCGGAGTTCCAGCAGTTCGCCGAAGGGGAGGACGGAGTTGACCTTCGCGCCCTGCAGCACGCGGTCGTTGCCGCCGACGAACTCGTCGGCCATCGCCTCTTCGCGGGCCTGCGCGAAGATCGGGGCCTCCATCAGCACTTCGAGCTCGGGGGCCCACAGCGTCAGGGGGCTCCACTTCTCCTTGAAGTCGCCGACGGCGTAGGCGACCTTGCCGAACGCCTTGCCGTGGATCTGCGCCCAGCGCAGGTGGATCGGACGGCTGCGGTTCGAGAAGTAGGTCTGCCAGTCCTGCTGGAAGCGGATCACGACGTCGGCGCCGAGTTCGCTCCAGGGGCGGGCGCCGATGCGCAGGTCGACCAGCGTGGACTGTTCCTTGTCGATCGTCTCGCGGTCGGGGTTCGAGAGCGAGCCGTCCACTTCGGACTTGAGGTACTCCCCTTCCGCGACCATGCCGAACTCGAGTCCGGCGCGGGCGACCAGGGCGTCCCACCTGCTCTGCAGCGTTTTCTGGTTTTCGATCTCCGCCGAGAGCGGAGAGGCGGCCTGCGCGGCGGCGAAGAGACCCGCGGCGCAGAGGATGGAGGCGCTCTTCTTCAGCATGGCGTTTCCAATGTGTTGAGTCTTCATGTGCCGCCTCCTTTAGAACCAGACCTTGGTTTCGAGGAAGAGGACGCCCATCGTCACGTCGTTGTCGATGATCTTCGACTCGTGGGCTTTCTTCATGGTGTAGGCGTCGCTGAGCTTGGCGTATTCGGCCGTGGTCAGCGGCGTCTTCTCGGACTTGTCCATCAGCGTCTTGTAGGTCGCCTTGGCGGTCTTGTACTGGTCGTCCGAGCGGAGATCGTCGCGGACGTCCTCCATCGTCATGTCGATGTGCTTGGACCACTTGTAGCGGACGTGCAGGGAGGCGCGCTTGGAGAAGTCCCAGTCGAAGCCGGCGCCGAAGGCGAACTGCAGGTACCGCAGGTCGCTCTTCTCGATGTCGCGTTTGAAGTTCTCCACGCCCACGACGGCGCCGTCGATCATGCGCGGTCCGAGGAGGACGTCGGGCTGTTCGGGCACGCCGGAGTTGCGGATGGTGTTGCGCAGGGCGTTGTCGGCGTTGTAGTAGTCCAGGCCGGCCATCCCGATGATCGCGAAGCTCTTGCCCAGCCCGACCACGGGTTCGGTCATCAGCAGGACCTCGTTCATGACGGGGGCGACGGGGTTTTCGTCTTCCTTGATGCGGGAGATCTGGTTGTATTCGCCGTAGACGTTCCAGAAGAGCCAGGGGGTCAGGCGGCGGCCCCAGTCGAGGCTCAGGCTGAGGGAGAGCTTGCGGCTCTTCTGCAGCTCGGGCGCCTCGTAGACGGAGTCGACGACGGCCATCGAGTCGAGGTTCGCGTAGCGGGCGGTGTCGACGCGGACCAGGACGGGGTCGTTGTCGTAGACCGCGAACTCTTCCCAGAGCTCGTAGTCGTCGCCGAAGAGGCCGCCGTCCTGCTGCATGTTCATGTGGGGGGCGTCGTCGACGACGCCGACCCGGCCGTTGTAGGACTCGGTGTTGTAGGGGCGGCCTTCGTCCCAATGGCGGTCGGGTTCGGTCTTCGACCAGAAGGTGGAGCCCTTCCACCAGTCGCGGCCGAGCAGCTTGTGCTGGAACGCGATCACGTCGTTGCCCTTTTCGAGCTGGGCGTGCGCGCCGAGGCCGATGCGGAGGTAGCCGTTGGAGAGCTTGGGAATCCAGGTGAAGGTCGCGCCGAAGAGGTTGTTCTGCAGCACGCTGTTCCCCACGCCGAGCTTCATGCGGTCCTTCTTGATCGGAAGGGTGTTCTGCGTGAGCGAGTAGGGCGAGTAGAAGTCGGCGCCCGCGACCAGGGCCTCCAGCTGCCAGTTGTGGGTCGGATTCTGCTTGTAGAGCTTCAGGTAGTAGGCGCCGGAGAAGTTGGTCGCCTCCTCGTCCGACGGGCTGTCGACGTCGTAGACGCGGTAGCCGGAGTTGGAGCCGACGTCTTCGTAGTACCTGTTGAGGCCCGCGACGACGTTGTTGTCGAGATTCCAGGCGGCCTGCCAGAGGTCGGCGTTGAAGTAGCGGGCGACGGAGTCGGCGTCGGTGCCCTGCGGGTTGGAGGGGTCGAAGGAGTAGACGCTCATGATGCGCGGATAGTATTCGCCGTCCGTTTCGCCGTCGCGGTGCGCGAGGAAGGCGAACTGCTCGTCGCTCGCGGCGATCGGGTCGGCGGTCAGCGAGGGGAGCGTCGTCGTCGGGTTGTTCGCGTTCCACTCGGGGGCGTAGTAGTACTTGTCGCCGGCGGAGGAGCGCTTTTGGCTCCAGGTGCGCTTGTTCTCGTAGGAGAAGGCCGCGTCGGATTCCCAGTAGAGGGTGGGAGTCAGCATGCCGACGGAGCTGAAGCTGAAGACGCGCGGCTCGAAGACCGCCGGGTCTTCGTCGGACGAGAACTGGTGGGCCCAGCTCTTGTTGCCCATGCCGGCGTATTCGGCCGAGTTGGGCTGCTGGAGGAAGTCGTTCACGATGTCGTCGTGGTAGTTCGAGGCCAGGAAGCCGAACGCGGCGTTGGCGCTGCCGAAGACGTTGCCCCTTTCCACGAACCCGGCGAAGACCATCCCGGGATGGCTGACGGAGGTGATGGCCTCGGCGTCGCCGTAGTGCGACATCATCGTCGCGCGGGGCATGGTGGCGCGGGAGTTGATCGGCTCGGCGACCAGGAACTGCCCCTTCAGGCCGAAGGGCATCTGGTAGATGTCGGCGTGGACGCCGCCGAAGGTGCGACGCGGCCAGGTGGAGGCCCCGCCGTAGTCCTGGCGGTTGTAGGACTTGCCCTGGTAGTAGGCGTCGACGCCCTGCTCGGGCTCGTAGGACTCGTAGTTCCAGGCGAACTTGTGGCGCGGGTCGCGGCGCCAGACCAGCATCGGGCTCATCTGGATCCACTGCGCGCCGCCCAGCGTGATCTCCGCGGAGACCAAGGAGGAGCGGACGTTGGCGCTGATCAGCATCTCCTCGAAGATGCCGACCGCCTCGCGCTCGGTGCTGATGACGTCGCGGTAGCGCGTGTAGTCCTGCTCGATCGAGGTGACGGAAGTCGCCTTGTCGGTGGTCAGCATGCCGGTTTCGGAGGCGTACTTGTTCACGTAGGTGCCGTGGTAGTCGGCGCCGAACGTGAGGGCCGCCTTCAGCGTGAAGAAGGGGTTGGGGTTCAGCGTCAGCCAGACGTTCGCCTGGTTCTGCAGGATCGTCCGGTGCTTGAAGGACGTCATGTAGGCGGGCGCTTCGTAGAAGTTGTCGTCGTACATGCGCGCGATGACGTTCCCGTGGGCGCCGATCGGGCTGGGCGAGACGCCCATCTGGGCGCTCTGCGCGCGCTGCGCGACGCTGTCCAGCGCGGCCTGCTTGGCCGCGAGGTCTTCGGAAATCTGGTCGCTCGTGACGGCTTCGGCGAAGAGGGCCGAGGTCATCAGGGCCGCGAAGGCCAGGCTGTGGTGCAGGATCTTGCTCATCTGTTCACGCCTCCGGCTCAAAAGCCTTCGTTCTTGAAGGGATAACCGTCGCCGCCGCCGCCGAGGCCCTTCGGGACCTTCTTGACGATGCGGATGTCGTCCACGTAGACCTTGAACGAGGTGAAGCGGTTCTTGTCGATGTCCATGCCGAGGCAGCGGATGCCCTTCCAGTTGAACGGGGCGCTCACGCGCTTGTTGAGGGCGTCGGACCAGTAGGAACCCACGCCGCCGAAGTCGCGGAGCGGAACCGTGAGCTCGAACCACTCGTCCTTGCTCATGATGCCGTAGGAGCGGGTGCTGGCCGGGGGCCAGGCCTGCTGCAGGTGGCCGTCGGAGTTCAGGCCGTCGTCCATCAGCGAGAAGGAGAAGATCTCGCCGCCCTTGGTGCCGTGGACCGCCATCGTCAGCCCGCCTTCCTCGAAGTAGGGCGAGAGGTCGACGGCGCCGCTCAGGCAGACCTGCGCGCCGGACCAGGCGTTGGCGGTGAGAATCATCTCGACCGAGTAGTCGCCCGTGTGGGCCATCGCGTCGGTGACCTGGGGCTTGGGCGTCTGGGGCCAGGGATAGACGTACATCGCGCCGCCCCGGGCGATCCCCTCTCCCACGAACTCCAGCACGACGTTGTCGTCGGTCGGCTTCTGGGGAATGGGTTTGAGGACTTCGGCGCTGCGGTTCCGAACCTGGTCGAAGCCCGCGAAGCTCGTTCCGATGGCGGCGATCAGCCCCACCAGCAAGGCCGTTTTCGGCCAATGACCCTTAATCGCCATATCTGTTCCTTGTGACAGAAGGGTGACCTATGAGAGACAATCTCATGCGAATATAGCACAAAAACCTTTATTTCCAACGAGAGGGAAAGGAAAACAATCGCAACACTCCCCTTTCCGGCCAAGTGGGCGAAAAGGGTCAGAAATCGCCGTTTTCGAACTCTTTCTGGGCCTCTTCGAGCTCCTGGCTGGCCAGAAGCCACTTTTCGAAGGCGTCGTCGCGGGCGTTCTCCGCCTCGGAGAGCTTTTTGGAGAGCTCGACGATCCGCTGGCCGTCGCCGGCGGATGAGCTGGCCTCCAGTTCGGCGTGGAGCCCCGAGACCTCGGCCTCCAGCTTCGCGATCCTCTCTTCGACCGCGGAAAGCCGCTTTTTGAGGGGATTGAGCCGTTTCGAGCGCTCCTCGACCAGCTTGGCGCGGAGACGGCGGTCCTCCTTCCGGCTCCCCTTCTTCTCGTCGGCGTCGCCGGAGACCGCCATCCTGGCCGGGCCCCACCCCTCGCGCTGGAGGAACTCCGCGTACTCCTGCTCGCGGAGCTGCGCGTTCCCGTCCTTGAAGACGACCAGCTTGTCGGCCAGGCGGTCGACGAACTCCTCGGAGTGGCTGACCAGGACCACGTTCCCGCCGAAGGCCTCGAGCGCCTGGAGGAGCGCCTCGCTCGACTCGAGGTCGAGGTGGTGGGTCGGCTCGTCGAGCAGCAGGGTCTGGCACGGGGCGGCGATGATCCGCCCCAGGAGCACGCGGCTCTTCTCGCCGCCCGAAAGCACGCGGACGGGCTTGAGCGCGTCGTCGCCGCTGAACATCATCGCGCCGCAGATGCCGCGGACCGCGGTCCGCCCCAGGTCGGGCGCGGCGTTCGACACGGCCCCCTCCACGGTCCACTCCGGGGGCAGGCGGTCGACGTTCGTCTGCCCGAAGACGCCGAACGCGGCGTCCGGGTGCCGCCAGACGCTCCCCTCCTCGGGCTCGAGCTCGCCGGCGAGCACGCGCAGGAGCGTGGACTTCCCGCGCCCGTTGGGGCCGACGACCGCGAGCCGTTCGCCGGGATGCAGCTCGAACGAGAGGTTCCGGAAGAGCCACGGCCCGCCCGGGAAGCGGAACCCGAGGTCCCTGGCGCGCAGGACGGTCTTGCCGTCGAACGGGCTCTCGCGGAACTCGAACGAGAGGGTCTCCAGCCGGCTCAGGTGTTCGAGCGAGCCCTGGTGCTCCAGCTGCTTGATCCGGGACTGCACCGCGCGCGCCTTCGTCGCCTGGTAGCGGAAGCGCTCGATGAAGCGCTCGGCCTGCCGGCGCGCGCGCTCCTCGTTCGCGACGCGGCGTTCGTGGGTCTCCTCCTCCTCCTCGATCCGCGAGTACCAGTGGTTTGTGTCGCCCGGGAACATCTTCGCGCGGCCGCGGTGGATCCCGAGGACGTGGGTGCAGACGCCGTCCATGAAGCCGCGGTCGTGGGTGATGAGGATCAGGCCGCGCCGCCAGGAGCGCAGGTAGCGCTTGAGCCAGGCCATCGCCACGATGTCGAGGTAGTTGGTCGGCTCGTCGAGCAGCAGGAGGTCGGGCTCGGAGAGGAGGGCGCAGGCCAGCGTCAGCCGGATCTGCTGTCCGCCGGAGAGGATGTTCGGGTCGGAGTTCCGCTCCTTCTCGCCCAGGCCGAGGCCCGAGAGGATCTCCTCGGCGCGGTGCTCGGGGACCCAGCCCTCCTCGGCCGCGAGGAACGAGCAGGCCTCCTCCATCGCCGTGGCATGCGAGAACTTCAGCTTCTGCTTGAGGTAGCCGATCTTCAGCCCCGAGGCCCTGGCGATCGTCCCGCGGTCGACCGCCTCCTCGCCGACGATCATCTTCAGGAGCGTGGACTTGCCGCAGCCGTTGCGCCCGACAAGCCCGATCCGCTGCCCCTCGTCCACCGAGAAGGAGACGTCCTCGAAGAGCGTCCGGGCGCCGAAGGACTTCGAGAGGCCGCTGGCCTGGAGGAGCATCAGCGCCCCTCCCCTTCTTTTTCGCGCATATGCCTTTCGTCGGCCGCGGGCCGCGTCTGCGCGGTCAGGAAGGCGATGCCGCCTGGGAGCGAGACGAGGATCACGACGAGCACCGAGAGCTCGGTCAGCACGAACGACTCCACCGGGGAGAAGGCGACCAGCGCGAAGAGCGACTGCGCCAGGGCCTCGCGCGGGCCGAAGCCGCCGACGGAGATCGGGAGCGCGCTGACCACGCCGAGCAGCGGGACGAAGTAGAGGAAGGCGACGAACGGCGCCTCCAGCCCGATGGCCACGGCGAGCATCCAGTGGATCAGCACTCGCGTGAACTGGATGAACCCGGAGAGCGTGAGCAGGCCGGCCCAGAGCTTCGGGTCGCGGTAGAGGTGGAAGCGGCGGCGGATCGAATCGAACGCCTCCGCGGGCTTCCGCAGGCGGAGCGCTTCGAGCGCGCGGACCGCGAGCGCGCCCAGGCGGCGCGAGAAGACGGCGGCGAAGAAGAGGCACATCGCCGCGAAGATCCAGACGATCGGCATCAGCGCGGGGCTCGACGCGGGCGTCGTCCGCACCATCCAGAAGCCCGCGGCCATGCCGATCACGTCGAGCATGAAGAGCCCGAAGACGCGGTCGAAGAGCGTCGCGGTGAAACCGCCGGCGAGGTCCTTCGCGCCGCGGTAGACGTCGTAGACCTTCTTCGCGTCGCCGCCGGCGTTCCCGGGCATGAACGTGTTGAAGAAGAGCCCGACGAAGTAGCACTTCTGCGTTTCGTAGAGCGAAAGCCCGATGCCCTGGCGCCGGAGGAGGATCCACCACTGGAGGCCCGAGAGGGCCATCGAGACCGCGGTGACGGCCAGCGCGCCGAGGAGCCACAGGGCGTCCGAGTCGCGGACCATCTCGACGAGCGCGTCCTGTTCGCGCGCCAGCTCGTCGGCCATGCTGAGCGCGACCCAGCCGATGCCCCCGAAGGTGACCGCGAGCTTCAGGGCGAAGACCAGGATCCGCTTCACCGCGCGCCTCCCGCGATCCGCTCCAGGATCTCGCGCGTCGCGTCGGCGGCGCCCTCCCACGTGAAGCGCTCCGCCCAGAGGAGCGCCGCCTCCTCGAGGCGCTTCCGCAGCCCGGGATCCGAAAGGAGCCGCTCCTGCGCCGCGGCCAGCGCCTCGACGTTCCCGGGCTCGTAGAGCAGCCCGGTCTCGCCGTCGCGGACGCTGTCGCGCAGCCCGGGCGAATCGGCGGCGACGACGGTCCTGCCGCAGGCGTTCGCCTCGACCACGGTGAGGCCCCAGCCCTCCTTGCGCGAAGTCTGCAGCACGAACTCCGCGCCGCGCAGGAGGGCGAGCTTCTCCTCCTGCGGCACGAACCCGAGGAAATCGACGTCGCCGCCGATTCCGAGCGCGCGGGCCCGCTTTTCGGCCTCGGGGCGGAAGGGGCCGCTCCCCGCGACCTTCAGCCGGAGACCCGGGAAGCGGCCGCGGACGAGGGCGAAGCTTTCGAGCGCGTCGAGCACGCCCTTGTAGCGCTGGAGCCGCCCGAGCCAGAGGACGAAGGGGGCGGCTCCGGCGCGGGCGGCCTCGGGTTCCGCGGGCGAGTAGAACCCGTGGTCCAGGCCGTTGTGGACCACGGCGATCCGGTCGCGCGGGATCCCCATGCCGGCGAGCTCGCCGGCGGTCGAGGCGCTCACCACGCAGAACTCCGCCTTCCGGTAGAAGAGCCGGATCGTCTGCTCGGCGGCCCAGACCGCGAAGGCCACGGGGAAGGACGCCTCGCGGAAGATCGACCCGCGCCAGAGGTGGTGCATCTGCACCAGGACCGGGACCGTGGAGAGGACGGGCGCGAAATAGGGCAGCTTGTTGAAGTCCTCCACGACCATGTCCGCGCCCGTTTCGCGGATCCATCTCCGGAGGTTCTTCATGCAGAGGAGCTCGTAGGTCGCGTCGCTTCCCAGGCGATGCACCTCGATGCCGTCCACGACCTCGTCCTCCGGGCAGCCCGGCCAGGCGCAGGAGAAGAGGACGACCCGCGTCCCCGTCCGGACCAGCCGGGAGTAGATTTCGTGCAGGTGCACTTCGGCCCCGCCGGCCCGCGGATGGAGCCGGTCCCGCCAGTTGAGGATGAGCACGCACCGGGGCCCGCGTGGAGCGCCATGCGGGGCGGTTTCTTCGGGAATCATCGCCCGCAAGGATAGAAAAATCCCCGAAAAGGGGCCGTTTTGGCCGTTTACGGCGCCAAAAAGAAAATAAATGAACCGGGAACTTGCCTAAAATCGTATATTTGGGCGCGAGAAAGGAGCGCATGTGCATTTCGATTCCAACGACGACACCCTGCGGCGGTACCTGGACGACATCCGCCAGACCGCTCCCCTGAATCGAATCAGCGAGCAGACCTACTTCCAGCTCATCCAGGAAGCGCGCGAGATCAAGGCGAACCCCAACGCGACCAAAAAGGAGCTGGCCGACGCCGAGGCCAAGCACAAGCACGGCTGCGAGGCGCTGATCAGCGCCAACATGCGGTTCGTCCTGAAGGTGGCGATCCAGTACCGCCACTGCCCGATTCCCCTGCCCGACCTCGTCTCCGAGGGGGCGATGGGGCTCGTCCGCGCCATCGAGAGCTTCGACGCCTCCCGCGGCCTGAAGTTCATCTCCTACGCCGTCTGGTGGATCAAGGCCTACATCACCCGCGCCATCAACGAAAACGGCAGCCTGATCCGCCTCCCCGCCAACCAGCACCTCCGCGTCCGCAAGGCGCTGAAGGAGCAGGCGCGCGGCAAGGAGATCGACGAGGACATCCGCGAGCTGATCCAGCTGGGCGAACGGGGCATCTCCTTCGACTCCCCGCTGAAGAGCGACACCAAGACCACCTACTCCGAGGTCCTCGCCGACACCAAGGCGAGCAACCCCGAGGCCGAGGCCGAGTCGAACAACTTCGGCATCCTGACGCGCGACCTCCTGGCCGAGCTCCCCGAGCGCGAGGCCAAGGTGATCGCCGGCATCTACGGCATCAACCAGGAGTCCCCGCAGACCCTGCGCGAAGTGGGCGAATCGATGGGCATCTCCCACGAGCGCGTCCGCCAGCTGCGCGACCAGGCGCTGCGACGCATCCGCAAGCTGCACACCGTCGAATCGATCAACGAGCAGACCGGCGGCCTGCTCGGCGGCTCCGCGCGCGCGGCCGAAGCCGCGCAGAACGCGAACTGACCTCTCCCGCGCCGAAGCGGACGCAGGACCGGAACGATGGAAGAACGCGACATCCGAAACGGCGCACCCGCCCTGGGCGCGGGCGTCTTCCTGCTCGCCAGGCCCGTCCTCGACGGCTCCTGGTTCGAGAAGAAGATCGTCCTGCTGATGCAGCACGGGAACGAGGAGGGCGCGCTGGGCTTCGTCGTCAACGCCGTCGTCGCGATGCCGGTCAACGAGGTGATTCCGGGCGCCGCGCGCGACCCCGGCAGGCGCCGCCCCGTCTTCCTCGGCGGACCGGTCGAGCCGGGCAGCGTCCGCATCCTCGAGTTCTCGCGCACGGAGGGAAGCCCCGCGGACCGCGTCCGGGAGCTCGCCCAGGCCGAGAGCCCCGAGGAGCTGGCCGAAACGCTGGTCCGCAGGCTCGACAGCCCCTCCGTCGGCCTCTTCATGGGCTACAGCGGCTGGGCGCCCGGACAGCTGGAGCGCGAAATCGCCGACGGCTGCTGGGAGGTCTATTCCGCGGACCCCGCCGCCGTCCTCGCCGACCGCGAAAAGCTGAAGGGCGTCACGCCCGACCAGTTCAAGGCGAGCTACCCTCCCGCCGTCGTCCATGTCGTCGAGCCCTCCCCGCGCGAAGGGGACTTCGGGGGCGACGGTGGGCTATAACGCGCTGCGCCAGGCGACGGTCGAAGGGGCGAAGGAAAACCTCGTCGGATTCTCGATCTCCGGGCTGGCGACCTACGTCCAGATCCCCGAGCTCGACCTCTGCCTCGACATGGGCGAGTGCCCGCTCTCGGCGCTCCCGCTCGACCACGTCTTCCTCTCGCACGCGCACGGCGACCACTCGCGCTGCCTGATGCGGCACTACAGCCTGCGCCGCATGACCGGAATCGAGCGCCCGGCGGCCTACTACCTCGAGGCGGACCTCGTGGAGCGCGCACGCGACCTGGTCCGCGCCGAGGCCCGCTTCGAGGGGACTCCCCTCGCGAAGCTCGCGATGCCGGACTTCGTCGGGCTGGAGGTCGGCGCGGAGCCCGTGCCGCTGGCCTGGCGCAAGGACCTGCGGATCGGCGCCTTCCGCGTGCACCACTCGATTCCGGCGATCGGCTGCACGGTCTACGACCACAAGCGCAAGCTCAAGGAGGAGTTCGCGGGCCTGCCCGGACCGAAGCTCGCCGAGCTGCGCCTGGAGCAGGGCGTGGAGATCACGCGCGAGATCCTGGAGCCGCGCGTCTCCTTCTGCGGCGACACGACGATCAAGGGGCTGGCCGCGAACCCGCAGATCTGGAAGAGCCGGATCGTGGTCGTGGAGAGCACGTTCCTGGAGCCCGGCGAAGAGGCGATGGCCCGCCACAAGCGCCACACGCACGTCACCGAGCTGGTCGCGCTGCTGAAGGAGCTCGGGCCCGAGCTGAAGTCCGAAACGGTCGTCCTGTCGCACTTCTCGATGAAGCACACGCCCGCGCAGATCCTCGCGCTCGTGGCGCAGGCCGTTCCCGAAGAGCTGCGCGAACGGGTCCGCGTCCTGATCTAGTCCGCTCCCCCGCCCGGAGGCGCGCTCACCCGAGGGCGCGCGAGATCTCCTCCGCCAGTTTCCGCACGTTCCCGACGATCCGCGCGATCGCCTCGCGCGAGATGGAGTCGTAGTGGATCCCCGCGACCACGACCAGGCGGCCGCCGAGCTTCGGGCCGAGCGTCCGCGCCGCCTCGGCGGCCAGGGCGCCCTCGCGGTGGCCTTCGATCTCGATCCACTTCGGCTCCCCGTCGAAGAGCGCGAGGGCGCCGACGTGTTCCGCGCCGCCCGAGATCCGCAGCAGGAAGTCGGGCCCGATCCGTTCGAGCCGGAGTTCGACCGCGTCCTGGGTTTCTGGCGCGCCCGCGCGCGCGACGATCGGGAACGACGCGGTCAACGGGAGTCCGCCTTTCCGCGGCGCGCGCGGGCGGTTTTTCCCCTTTCCGCGACGGAGGAGCGGAGATTCTTCTTCCCTGTCACGCAGTCTGCCGCGAGCGCGACGTCAGACGCGCGAACGGATCCGCTCCTTTCCGCGACGGAGGAGCGGAGATTCTTGTCCTTTTTCTTCAGCGGGAACTCGAACCGGCCCGCGAGCACGCAGCCCTCCGCGCCCGGTTCGCACGGTTTCATCCCGCGGCGGCGGCATTCGGTCGCGACCTGCCAGGGACAGGGCCAGGACATCAACGCCCCGCGCTGGAGGGACGCGTTACGGCGCGCGGGGCGTTTCCCGCCGCCGCGGCCGAGTCCGGTTTCGCTTCCGCCGCGGACTGGGAGCTCCCGGAGGGCAGGGCCTCCTTCAGCTCCTTCACGGTCTGGACGATCGGGACGACGGTCTCCTTGACCTCCTTCCCCTTCTTCAGCGCGCCGCTCCCGAAGTCGGCGGCCTTGCCGACGAACTCCTCGACGCCCTTCACCGCCGGGCTGGAGGAGATGCGGTCGTCGCTCTTCGCGAACCAGTAGCCCGCGAAGAGGATCGCGGCCACGACCACGGCCAGAAGCGCGATCTTCAAAAGGTTCTTGACGATGAAGAAGACGCCGACCGCGACGAGCACGGCTCCGACGAGGAAGAGAACGACGGGGAGGTCCATGGCCGAAAAGATAGGTTTCCTACCTTTGGGCGCATGCCGAAATGCTACATGACGCCCGAGGGATACCGCAAAATCGTCGAGGAATGGACCGACCTCAAGGAGGTCCAGCGCCCCGAGATGCAGCGCCAGGTCCAGGCGGCCGCCGCCGAGGGCGACCGCTCCGAAAACGCCGCCTACACCTTCGGCAAGATGCGTCTGCGCGAAATCGACCGCCGGCTGCGCTACCTCGACCGGCTCATCGCCAACGCCGCCGTGGTCGAGAAGATCGTGGACGACGGCACGGTGCGCTTCGGCGCCACCGTCAGGCTGCGCCGCCTGGCCGACGGGCGCGAATCGGAATACACCATCGTCGGGAAGAGCGAAGCCGACGTCGTCAACGGGAAGATTTCGAACGAATCGCCGCTCGCCGCGGAGCTGATCGGCAGAAAGACCGGCGACGTCATCTCGCTCCCCACGCCGCGCGGCCCGCAGAAGCTGGAGATCCTCTCCATCGCCTACGGCGCCGTGGGAACGGAAGAGAAGAGATGATCGACTCGCACTGCCATCTCTCCGGCACCGTCGAACGGTGCGGCTTCTCCACCCTCGAGGAGCTGAAGGCCTCCGCGGAACGGTGGCCCGAATGGACCGTGGACTGCGGCTGCGAAGTCGCCGAGATCGACAGGACCGTCGCGCTCTGCGAGGCGCATCCCGAATCCATGCGGTTCGCCGTCGGCATCCATCCGCTCGAAGCGGAGAGCTATTGCGACGAAGTCGAGGCGACGCTCGTCCGCCTGATGTCGCACCCGCTCTGCGTCGCCTGGGGCGAGATCGGGCTGGACCTCCACGGCGACGGCGTCCCGGACCTCGCGCTCCAGATCGAGGTCTGCGCCCGGCAGTTCGCGAAGGCCGCGGAGCTCGGGAAGACGATCACGGTCCACGCGCGCGAGGCCGACGAGCACATGCTCCTCCTGCTGAAGTCGCTTCCCACGGGGCAGAAGGTCCACCTGCACTGCTACACGGGCGGCGCGGAGTTCCTGCGCGAAGTCCTCGCGCTCCCGCTCGACCTCTGCGTGGGGTTCACCGGCGCGATCACGTTCCCGAAGAACGAGGCGCTGCGGGAGAACGTGGAGATCGTCCCGCTCGAACGGATCCTCGTGGAGACCGACTCCCCCTACCTCGCGCCCGTCCCGCACCGCGGCAGGCCCTGCCACCCCGGCTACGTCTTCGACACCGCGCGCGTCGTCGCCGAACGCAAGGGCGTCTCCTTCGAGGAGATCGACCGGGCGACCAGCGCGACCGCCCGCCGTCTCTACGGGTTCTAGTCCGTCAGCTTTTCCGGAGGCTTGCGGCCGTGCTCGCGGTCGCGCTTGTCGGCCTCCTTCTCGGCGTCGCGGATCGCCTTCATCTCCACCTGGCGCTCCACGATGGAGGTCTCCCAGATGAGGACGGCGTCGTGCTTCTCGGCCTCGGCCGCGATCAGGTCGAGGCGGCACTTCTCGGTCACGGCCTTCAGGCTGTCGTGTTCCCGGCGGAGCTGCGCGTCGTCGGGGGCGAGGTCGAGCGCGGAGAGGACGTCCAGGTAGTTCTGCTCACCGGCCCAGCAGCTGTCGCGCAGAACCAGCCAGCGCTCCACCGAGCCGGAGACGTCCTTGGCGTGCCAGCTCCGCGCTCCGCCCGAGCAGCCGCAGAGGAGCGCGCAGAGAAGCGCGGAGGCGGCGACGGCCTTCACCGGCCGCTCCCCGTCCGGCCCTTCTCCACCGGATCGTAGGTGTAGAGCCGCTCGATCGCCTTGCGCGCGGTCACCGGACGCGATTCGCCGGTCTCCTTGTGCTCGGCCACGATGGTCAGTTCCTGCCAGTCCTGCTCGCGGCAGAGCCGGCCGTTTTCGGGCGCGATCCAGATCTTCCACCGCCCCTTCGCGGAGGCGGAGTCGGCCTTGAAGTCGGCGTAGGCGCGGCCGTCGGAGGTGTCGGCCTTCAGGAACTGCTCGAAGAGCAGGTCGGCGTCGGGCGCGTTCTCCAGGCGGTAGTCGATCTCGTAGGCGAGGCAGTCCCGGCCCTGGATCCTCTCGACGCCGGCAGTGAAGACCGAATCGACCTTCAGCGGGGCCAGGTCGGCGGCGGGAACCAGCGCCGTCACGTTCCCCTTGCGCGGGAACGTCCCGCGGAGCAGGTGCGTCGCGCGCCACCAGAGGCGGTCCTCGGCGGCGAAGCGGGCGAGCAGCTCCTTCTTGCGGAGCGGGGCGCGGAGCAGCGGATGGACCGGCAGCGGGTCGACCACGTCGGAGACGAAGTTCTCGAACCCCTTCACCTCGCCCATTCTCTCCTCGTCCACTTCGGCGCGGACGGGCACCTTGAGCGCCAGTTCCGAGGGGAGCGAGTGGCGGTGGTAGCCGAGGTTCTTCTGCGCGGAGAACTTCCGGGACCAGACGGCGGGAAGGCCCTCGCCGCCCGGGACGAGGTTCTCCATCAGCCACCAGCGCATCCCCGTGCCGACCACTTCGCCGACGGAGTTCTGCGTGCTGTAGTCCCCCTGGCTGAAGAGCTCGCGTTCGAAGGGGGTCCGCATGTCGTAGGAGACGGTCACCTCGTCCGAACAGCCGGCGGAGAGCAGCGCGGCGGCCAGGACGGGAAGCAGGGCGAAGGAGGTTTTCTTCATGCCGTCCAATCTAGGAACTTGTTATCTTCAAGGCCAAGAAGAAGGGGCCTCCGCGCCCCGAAGACACCGTTTTCCCGAAGGTAGAACATGCCCGCGAAGAAACCCGCCCCCGCGCTCCCCCTCCAGTTCAAGACCGCCGTCGCCGGCGCGCTCCCGAAGGACGGCGTGAACGTCGTCTTCGTCCGCAAGGGGATTTTCCTCTTCGGCGTCCCGGACTGGGACAAGGAGACCGCCGCCCGCGCCAAGCGCGCCGTGGCCGTCGGCGGCTCCCCGCTGTGCGAAATTCTCCCCTGGGGCGAGGGCGACCTGCTCCTCGTCGGCGACCCCGGACAGCCCGGGCTCGACCCCAAGGGCGACGCGCTGCGCCTGATGGGCCACGCCGCCTTCCTCGCCGCGAAGAAGCGCGGGACGGCGGTCCGCTTCTGGCTCCCCAAGGCCTCCGCCGCCGAGGCGGCCCTGCTCGCCGAAGGGATCCGCTACGCCGACTACGCCTTCACCGCCTACAAGAGCGAAGCCGAGACGCACGCGCCGATCGCCGTCGAGCTCCTCGTCGGCAAAAACGAAACCGACGCGCTGAAGCAGATGCTCGCCCGCGCCGACAAGGTCTTCGCCGGGATCAAGACCGCGCGCGACCTGATCAACACCCCCGGTTCGGACCTGACGCCCGAGGTCTACGCCGCCAAGGTCGAGGAGCTCTTCCGCGGCACGGGCGTCAAGGTGAAGGTCCGCCGCGCCGCCGACCTCGCCGAAGAGGGCTTCAACGGACTCCTGACCGTCGGCCGCGGCTCCAGGAACACGCCCTGCATGGTCACCCTCGAATGGTCCCCGCGCGCCCGCAAGGAGGACAAGCGGATCGGCCTCGTGGGCAAGGGCCTGACGTTCGACTCCGGCGGCATCAGCATCAAGCCCGCCGACCGCATGTGGGAGATGAAGAGCGACATGTCCGGCAGCGCCTCCGTGGTGGGCGCGATGCTCGCCGTGGCCGCGCTGAAGGTCCCCGTGCAGGTGGTCGGCGTGCTCTGCATGGCCGAAAACCGCCCCGGCGAAAACGCCGTCCTCCCGGGCGACGTCTTCACGGCGAAGAACGGCAAGACCGTGATGGTGGACAACACCGACGCCGAAGGGCGCCTCGCGCTCTCCGACGGCCTCTGCGAGGCCTGCTCGCTCGGCTGCACGCACCTGGTCGACACGGCCACGCTCACCGGCGCCTGCGTGCGGGCGCTCGGCCCCTACATCACCGGGCTCTTCTGCAACGACGAGGAGTTCGCGCGGACCATCGCCATCTCCGGCGCGTGCGAAGGCGAAAAGTTCTGGAGGCTCCCCCTCGCCGCCGAATACCGCGACACGCTCGACGACCCGGTCGCCGACATGAAGAACTGCGGCAACACGGCGGGCGCCATCACGGCGGCGCTCTTCCTGAAGGAGTTCGTCACCGAAGGGACGCTCTGGGCGCACTGGGACATCGCCGGCCCCGCCTTCGCGGACAAGGCGTGGAAGTACTACGGGAAGGGCGGCACCGGCTGGGGCGTCAAGACCATGGTCGCCCTCGCCGAAACGCTCGCCGGCGCCTAGGCCCCGGAACCGGGCGATGAAGTCCCCGAAGAGCGCCCGCGAAACCGTCCTGCACGAGCTTCCGCCCGTCTGGAGCCCGGAATCGCGCACGCTGGTCCTGGGCTCGATCCCCTCGCCGAAGTCCCGCGAGACGGGCTTCTACTACGGACACCCGCAGAACCGGTTCTGGCGCACGCTCGCGCGCGTCTTCGGAGCGCCCGTCCCGGAGACCGTTCCGGAGAAGAGGGCGATGCTCCGGCGCCACCGGATCGCGCTCTGGGACGTCCTGGCGAGCTGCACCATCGTGGGCGCGGGCGACGCGTCCATCGAGGACGCCGTCCCGAACGACATCGCCGGGCTCGTGGCGAAGACGAAGGTGACCCGGATCTTCTGCACCGGCGCGACCGCGCACCGGCTCTACGCCAAGCACTGCGCGAAGGCCGTCGGAATCGAGGCGGTACGGCTCCCCTCCACCTCCCCCGCCAACTGCGCCGTCTCCGACGAGGCCCTCGTCGAGGCCTACCGGGCGATCGCGGAGGAATGACTCCGGGCCGGGCTCCGGCGGCGTCGTTTCCATGACAGATTCGACTGCTAGCTTTTGCTCCGAAAGGGAGATTGCAAGAATGAAGATCGTCCACACCTCCGACTGGCATCTGGGCGCGAAGCTCCACGAAAGCGACCGCTCCGAAGACCAGAAGGCCTTCCTCGGATTTCTGGAAGAACTGCTGGCGAAGGAGCGCCCCGACGCGCTCGTGGTCTCCGGCGACATCTTCGACACGCGCGCGCCTTCCGCCGGCGCGCAGAGCCTCTACTACCAATTTCTGGGTGCGGTCTGCCGCGCGGGAAGCTGCGGCAAGATTGTCCTGACCGCGGGGAACCACGATTCCGCGTCGATGCTCTCCGCGCCGAAGGAACTTGTGGCGATGCTCGACATCCGCATCGTCGCGAAAGCGGAGGACGACGCGAAGGACGAAATCGTCGTCCTTCGGCGCGGAGACGGAACGCCCGGGCTCGCCATCGCCGCGATTCCCTTCATGAACGAGAGCGAGCTTTCGAACTTCGCCCGCGCTGCCGGAGTGCAATGCGACGACCCGCGGGAGCGGGCCGCCGCGGGGTTCCGCATCCACTGCGGAGCCGCGATTTCGGCCGCGCGTGACGCCGCCGAAGGAGCCCCGGTCGTCGCGCTCGGACACTGCGCCGTGGACGGCGCGACCCCGAGCGACAGGAAGTCCGAGCGCAGCCGGCAGGTCGGCGGCGTCGAGAGCCAGGGCGCGGACGCGTTCGAGGGCGCGGACTACATCGCGCTCGGCCACTTGCACATCCCCCAGCAGGTCGGAACGGACGGTCGGATTCTCTATTCCGGCTCCCCCGTCCAGATGAGTTTTTCGGAAGCCGGCCAGCGGAAATCCGTCGTCGTGGCGGAGTTCGGCGAAAAGGCCGGCGACCCGGTTTCCGTCCGCCGCGCGGAAATCCCGGAATTCACGCCTCTGCGCGCGCTGTCGGGGACACAGGAGGAGATCCTCTTCGGGCTTGACGCGCTGATCGCCGAATTCGGGCGGGAAAAACCGGTTTTCCTCTCCGCCAGGGTCGTCGAAGGCGAAGGCGACCTCCATCCGTTCTGGGAACGGATCGACGCGACGGTGTCCGAAACGAAGTTCCTGCTGCTCGCCAAGGAGGACGGGCGAGAACGGAAGGTCGAAGCCGGACTCGCGGCGGAAAGCGCGACGCGCCTGGAGGAACTCACCCCGCGCACCGTGGCGGAACGCCGCCTGGACGAAGCGAACCTGACCGAAGAGGAAAAGGCGGAATACCTCGGCATGGTGGACGTCGCGATCCGCGAAGCGGAAGGAGGCGCGGAATGAAGCTCTGTTCCGTGGCGTTCAAGAACGTCAATTCCCTGGCCGGGGAATGGCGGATCGACTTCGAAAACGACGCCTTCCGCGACGGCCTATTCCTCATCTCCGGGCCGACGGGCTCGGGCAAGACGACCATCCTCGACGCGATCTCCCTCGCGCTCTACGGGTGCACCGTCCGCAACAAGGCCAACATCGACAACAACGAGATGATGACGCGCGGATGCGGCGACATGTGGGCCGAAGCGGTCTTCGAAACTTCCCCGGGCGAACGCTACAAGGCCCGTTGGGCGCAGCGGCGCGCGAACAATTCCGCGCGCGGAAAACTCCAGAAATACTCCGTCTCGCTCTTCGATTTCCGCACGGGGCGCGAAGTGGACGCCGGGCACACGAACACCGACGTCGCAGCCGCGATCCAGAAGAAGATCGGGCTGACGTTCCCGGAGTTCCTTCGGACGATGATGCTGGCGCAGGGGAAATTCGACCAATTCCTCGTCGCGGACTACAAGGAACGCGCGAAAATCCTGGAGCAGGCGACCGGGACCGAGATCTACGGACGGATCGGCGACAAGATCTTCCAAAAGATGCAGCTCGCCGAACGATGCGTCGACGCATGGACGATCGAACTGAACGCGATTCAGACGCTCGGCGGCGAAGAGCGCGAGCAGGTCGAAAAAGATCTCGCGGCCGCGGAAACAGAGGCCGAGGAACTGCAGAAGGCGTTCTCCGAGAAAGCGGCGGTTCTGGCGGACGTCGACGGGAAGCGGACTGCGAAAGAGAACGCCGCGGACGAACTGGAGAAAAGAGAGAAGACGCTGTTGACGGCGGACGCCGCGAAAAACGGCGCGGCGGACCTTCTGCAGAAGCGCTCCGAGGCTCTCACCCTGGCGCAGGAAGAGTTCCGGAAATGGGAGGCGCCCATCGCCAGCGCGTTGGACCTCGCGGAGAGGAAAAAGACGGCCGGGATCCAACTGACCGGACTGCAAGAGACGCTGAGTTCCCTCGAAAAAACGCTCTGCGGACTCGAAGAAGAAAAATCCGGGACGGAGGGGAGAATCGGGGAGAACGACTCCGTCCTCGGCCTCGTCGCCGTGGCGCTCGAAACGAGGGAGTTCTCGGAACCCGGCGAAGAACGGCTCCGCGGCCGCGATGAGCTCCGGCGCGCGAAGGACTACGTGACGCTTCAGTCCTCGCTCGAATCTCGGGAAAAGGGACTCGAATCGCTCCGAGCAAACGCCGAAGAGGCGAAAAGAGACGCGGAAGAATTCCAAAAAGAACACGACCTTCTCCTGCCGGAGCGCAAGAAGAGGGTCGAAGCCTGCCGGACGGCCCACACGGCGGCGCAGCTCGTCGCCTCGCTGGACGACCATCGCGCGCATCTCGAACCGGGAAAGCCCTGTCCGCTCTGCGGCGCGCTGGAGCACCCGTACGCCTTGAAAGACGCCCTCCCCTCCAAGAGCGAGACGAAAGCCGCGCTCGAAAAGGCGGAGTCGGAACTCGAGGACCTCGAAAAACGGCTCCGCCGGACGCAGGACGCCGTGCGCGAAGCGGAAAGCAAACTGGCAAAGGCGCAAGGCGCGGTCCAGGAAGACCAGACGAAACGCGACAATCTCATGAACGCACTCGTCGCGGACCGCACTCGCCTAGAGACGACCCTCGCCAAAGACCGCGAATCGCTTGCCGGGCTCGGCAAGAAAATCGAGGCGCAGCGGAACGACGTCGACGCAAAACGGAAGGATCGCGACGCCTGCGCGGAGACAATCGCGGCTCTCCAGGCCGAAATCGAAAAACTGGGCCTTCCGGAAGAGGCGTCCGCGTTCAAAACGTCGCTCGAAAACCGCATCAAAGAAGCGCAAAACGGGAAATCCGACGCGACGGCGAAAAACGAAGCGGCGGCGGCCACCCTCAAAGCCGCCGTCGACGAAAGAGACACGGCGAAAACGGCTTTGGAGGCGGCCGGAAACGCCTACGGAGCGCTCCTCCGGGAAATCGGCGATCTGGAACGGTTGCAAGCGGAACGCGACGAACTGCGGGACAAACTGAACCTGAAGAACCAAAGCATCGGCGAGCTGAAGGAAAAACTCAGCAACGACGCGGAACTCGGCAAAAAGCGCGACGCGCTCGAAAAAAAACTGCGCGAAGCGGTGCCGCGGCGCGACAAATGGAAACGTTTGAACGGCATGCTCGGCCAGCAAAACGGCGACCTCTTCCGGCGCTACGCCCAGGGAATCACGCTCCGGCAGCTCATCCAGGCGGCCAATCCGCACCTTGACGAGATGACCGGCTCGCGCTACGCGCTCTGCTGGGACTACCGGGACAAGGACGCCGAGCAGCTGCTCCCCAAGCTCGTGGACCGCGAACAGGGCGACGAAGTCCGTCCGGTCAGCAACATCTCCGGCGGCGAACGGTTCCAGGTCTCGCTGGCGCTCGCACTCGGTCTCGCGGAGATGACCGGGCGGAACCTGCGCATCGACACGCTCTTCCTCGACGAAGGGTTCGGAACGCTGGACCCGAAGTCGCTCGATTCCGCGCTCGACACGCTCTGCCGGATCCAGCAGAACGGCAAGCTGATCGGCATCATCTCGCACGTCGCCGAAATCGGCGAACGGATTTCGACCAAGATCAACGTCGAAAAGGCCGGAGGCGGGTTGAGCCGGCTATCCGGCGCGGGCGTCTCCTCCCCATAGCGCAAAGCCGGCCCGGGTCCTCCCCGGAGCCGGCTTCCGGAAACGGGCGGTCCGCCCCTACTTGACCTGGGCGACGCGCAGCGCGACGCGGCGGTAGTCGTCGCTCTTCTTGTCGAAGCGGTAGTCCTCGATGACGATGTTCCGGCTGAAGAACGTGACGAACTTCACGCCGTCCTGGCCGAAGGTCCGCGCGACGTAGAGCGCGTCCTCGAAGCAGAGGTTGTTGACGGCGAGGGCCTTTTCGCGGGCCTCCGTCCCTTCGAGGTCGTCCACGGCGTAGGCGTCGCACTTGATCGCCAGGAGCCGTTCGAGCATCGCCTTCTGGCTCTTCTTCGAGACGAAGTAGGCGACGGAGCCCGTCAGGTCGACGGTCCCCGAGCTCTTCTTCGCCGCGGGCTTCTTCGCGGGCGCCTTCTTGGCGACGGTCTTCTTGGCCGGGGTCTTCTTCGCGACGGTCTTCTTGGCGGCGGGTTTCTTTGCGGTTGCCATTTCAGCTCCTGGAAGATGTTCTGTTTCCCTTTGGGGAATATAGATTGAAAGCATGGAAGACGAAACGAGAATGCGCGGACTTCAGGAGAAACTCCGCGCGCTGGTCCGCTCGGGCGCGGGCTGCGGGCCGTTCTACGCGGCCGTGGTCGCGCCGGACGGCGAGGTCGTCGCGGAGGCGGCGAACAGCGTGGTCTCCGGGAACTGCAGCCACGACCACGCGGAGATGAACGCGATCCGCCTCGCGGAGGCGCGCCTGGGGACCTGGAACCTCGCCGGCCGGGGCCTCGTCCTCTACGCCACGGCGGAGCCGTGCATGATGTGCGTCGGGGGGATTCTCTGGAGCGGGATTTCGCGCGTGGTCTACGGCGTCGGGACCGAGGCCGTGGAGCGCATCGCGGGGTTCGACGAGGGGTTCAAGCCCGCGTGGCGCGAGGAGTTCGCGAAGCGCGGGATCGAGGTCGCCGGGCCCGTGCTCCCGGAACTCGGGGAATCCGTCCTGGAGGAGTACGTCGCGCGTTCGGGCGTGATCTACAAGCCCCGCTGAGCCCGTTTCCGCGCGGGCGTCACTTCGTCGCGAAGTTCTTCAGGAGCCGCAGGCCCGCTTCGCCCGACTTCTCGGGATGGAACTGCGTCACGACCAGGTTGCCCGCGCACAGGGCGCACGCGAACGTCTGCGAACCGTAGGTCGTCTTCGCGATCGCGTGTTCCGGGTTCGCCGGCGAGGGGTAGTAGGAGTGGACGAAGTAGAAGTTCGTCCCGTCCGGGATCCCGTCGAAGACGTAGTGCGGGGTTCCGGCCGTCTTCACCTGGTTCCAGCCCATCTGCGGAATCGCCAGCCCGGGCTCGCTCGCGAACCGGACCGCCTTCCCGGGAATCAGCCCGAGGCACTCCACGCCGCCGTCCTCCTCGGAGGAGTCGAGCACGATCTGCGAGCCCAGGCAGATGCCCAGCATCGGCTTCCCGAGCTCCACGACGCGCTTCAGGGTCTCGACGAGACCGGCCGCGCGGAGGTTCTCCATCGCGCTCTTCGCGGCGCCCACGCCCGGGAAGACCACCTTGTCGGCGCGGAGGATGGTTTCGGGATCGGAAGTGACGGCGTTTTCGATTCCGAGGAAGTCGAAGGCGTTGGCGACGGAGGTCAAGTTGCCCGCTCTGTAGTCGACGATGGCGATCATGGGCGAAATCTAGCGAACTTCCAGCGCGACCACGGCGAGGTGGGAGGTTTTCGCGCCCGCGGTCTCGGGGAAGTCCGCCCCCTGGCCGCCGGAGAAGACCAGGCGCGGGGAGCGGCCGCGGCCTTCGAGCGTTTCGCGCACGACGCGCTCCAGGCGCGGAACGGAGATCGCGGAGCAGTTGGTGCCGAAGAGGAGCAGGCCGCCGGGGGCGAGAAGCGCGGCCGCGCCGGAGACGAGACCGGGAAGGTCGCGTTCCACGCGGAAGGTCTTCCCCTTGTTCTTGGAGAACGTGGGAGGGTCGACGACGATCGCGTCGTAGCGCAGCCCTTTCTTCGCGGCCCAGGCGAGGAACTCCAGGGAGTCCCAGCGCGAGAACTCGGCGCGGCCGGCCCGGTGTCCGTTGAGCCGGAGGTTGAGCCGGGCGCGATCCAGGATCTTCGCGGAGATGTCCACCTGCTTGAGCGCGGCGGCGCCTCCGAGGTGCGCGTGGACCCCGAAGCTCCCCGTGTAGCAGAAGAGGTTGAGGAAGCGCCTCCCCCGCATCTCCGCGCCGAAGCGCAGCCGGTGGTCGCGCATGTCCAGGAAGAGCCCGGGATTCACGCCGTCGGAGAGGTCCACGGCCAGTTTCGCGCGCCCCTCCCGCACCACGGTCCGGGGACGTTCCTCCCCGAGGAACCACTCCGTCTCCGCGTGTTCGAGCGAGGATCCGTCGGGCGAGGTCCGCCTCTTCGCCACGAGCGCCTTCGGGGAGAACCGTTCCGCGACCGTTTCGCACAACGCGCGGCGGTCGCCCCAGAGGGCGTCGTCGAAGATCTGGAGCTGCCAGTGGCCGGCGTAGCGGTCGAGCGTCAGGCCCGGCAGTCCGTCGGCCGCGCCGTTGGCCACGCGGTAGGCGTCGGAGGTTTCGGCGACCGCCGCGCGCCGCTCCAGCGCTGCGTCCAGGAGATCCGCGACGCGGGCGAGGTCCATTCCGGACTCAGCTGCGGCCCAGGAATTCAAGCCGTTCGCCGTTCGCGGCGACTTCGGCCTCGGGGTTTTCGTCGTCCCAGGCGAGCTTCCCGTTCACCCAGGTCTTCAGCACCTTGTGCCGGAACGTCTCCCCTTCGAACGGCGACCAGCCGCACTTCGAGGCGACGTCGCGCCGCGTCTCGATCCAGTTTGCCGCCGGATCGACCAGGACGACGTCCGCGCGGTATCCTTCGCGCAGATGGCCGCGGTCCACGATGCCGAAGAGCGTCGCGGGCGCGTGCGCGTAGCGCTCCACCACCTGTTCCACGGTGAAGAGCCCCTTGCGCGCCAGTTCGAGCAGCAGGAGCAGCCCTTCCTGGACGGAGGGGATCCCCGAGGGGGCGTTGAAGTAGGTGTTGCTCTTCTCGGCCAGCAGGTGCGGCGCGTGGTCGGTGCCGATCAGGTCGATGCGCCCTTCGCGCACGGCGTGGCGGAGCGCGTCGCGGTCCTTGCGGGTCTTGATCGAGGGGTTGCACTTGATGCGCCCTTCGAGCCGCGCGTAGTCCGCGTCGGAGAACCAGAGGTGGGCCGGCGTGGCCTCGGCCGTGATCCGCTTCTTGGCGAGCGGCCCGGGCGAGAGGAGCGTCAGTTCGCGTTCGGTGCTGACGTGCAGCAGGTGCAGGCGCGTGCCGTGCTTGCGGGCGAGGTCGATGGCGAGCGAGGAGGAGCGCCAGCAGGCCTCGGCGCTGCGGATCTGCGCGTGGAGCGCGAAGGGGACGGCGTCGCCGTGGATGCGGCGGAAGCGCTCCTCGTTGGCCTGGACGATCGGCGTGGATTCGCAGTGCACGGCCAGGAGCGAGGAGACCGATTCGAAGATGTTTTCCAGCTTGGCGGGCTGGTCCACCAGGAGGTCGCCCGTCGAGGCGCCCATGAAGAGCTTGACGCCGCAGACCTTGGAGCCGTCGAGCTTCTTGATCTCGGCGGCGTTCTTCTCGGTGGCGCCGAGGTAGAAGGAGTAGTTGACCGCGGAGACCTCCGCGGCGCGGGCGAACTTCTTCTCCAGCAGTTCGAGCGTGGTCGCGGCGGGGCGGGTGTTCGGCATCTCCATCACCGAGGTGACGCCCCCGCGCGCGGCGGCGCGGCTTTCGGAGAAGATCTCGGCCTTCTCCTCCATCCCGGGTTCGCGGAAGTGGACGTGGTCGTCGATCATGCCGGGAAGGAGCCACTTCCCGTCGGCCTCCACGACCGTGTCGGCCTTGCGCGGCGCGATCTCGCGCGAGATTTCCGCGATGCGCCCCTTGGAGATGCGCAGGTCGGACTTGAACCGTCGGCCGCTTTCGAAAAGGGTCGCCCCCTTGATCACCACGTCAGACATTTGCGTCGATTCCTTCGAAGTTCTGCACCTCGCTCGCGAACTCGCCGGCGTCCTTGAAGCGCCGGTAGACCGAGGCGAAGCGCACGTAGGCGACCTGGTCGAGCGCGATCAGCTTCTTCATGACCAGGTTCCCGATGCGGGAGTAGCTCACCTCGGCGTTCTCCGTCGCGGCGAGCTCGTTTTCGATTTCGTCCACGATGCCCCGGATCGCGGCGATTTCGATCGGGCGCTTGGCGCAGGCGATGCGGATGCTGCGCTCCAGCTTGGACCGGTCGAACTCCTGGTGCGTTCCGTCGCGCTTGACGACGACGATCGGGGCCTTTTCGACGTACTCGTAGGTCGTGAACCGCTTCCCGCAGGCAAGGCACTCGCGGCGGCGTCGGATGCTCTCCCCGCTGCTGCGGCTGTCGACCACCTTGTCGCCTTCGTGTTTGCAGTACGGGCAATGCATGGCCTAAAAATAGTCAGCGATGGGGACGCCGGCCCCAGCCGCCGGAGGCGGGCCGACCTCCCGGGCCCGGGGCCTGCGGGCGCGGGGCGCCCTGCCCGGGCCTCTCGCCGCGCGCGGC
>JAGCEZ010000087.1 GCA_017650365.1 Fibrobacterales bacterium
CGGCTTCGGCGGGAGCTTCCGCGGGAGCGGCTTCGGCGGCGGGGGCGGCGGCTTCGGCCGCGGGGGCTTCCGCGGCGGGCGCGGTTTCGGTCGCCGGGGCTTCCTGGGCGAACAGGGCGCCGGCGCAGATCAGGGCCGAGAGAAGGGACAGTTTGGCTTTCATGCGGAACTCCTTCGTTGGATGCAGGCGAAAATTTAGTCAGAATGGGCAAACGCCGCGATTTTGTGAACAGATGGAGAACGTTATTTCCCTTTTTTACGCGGGTTCGCGTGGGGAAGGGGGGCGAAATCGCCTATTTTAGTCCTGAAAGACAAGAATCGCCCGAAAACGGCAACGGGTATGTGTATGGAAAAGAGCATGAAGAAGAATTGGTTCGCCTCCGGCGCCCTGGCCCTCGCCCTCCTCTCGGTCCCGGCCCTGGCCGGGGTCGACGTCATCGCCGACGGAAAGACCAACCCCGAGGCCATCACGCCCCGCGGGAACTTCCAGATCAAGAACAACACCGCCCAGGGGTTCACCATCAGCGGGTTCCGCTTCTGGACCAACGGCGAGAAGTACACGAACCTCGAGGCCGGCGGCGGCGCCACGGGCATCGAATACGAGACCCGCGACGGGCGCCTCTACCACAACGGCGTCTGGTCCACCAACGCCTGGGACAACACCCTCGGACCCGGATCGGCCGCGAAGAGCGTCAACTGGGGCTGGTCCGGCGGGAACTTCCGCGACTCGATGATGCAGACGATCCCGCTCCTCAAGACGGGCGTCTGCAACGCGCCGCTTCCCTACGAGGACGCCGACCCCATCACGCTCGAGGACCTCGCGGGCCTGCTGCAGAACCCGCTCTACTACGACGCCAACTACCGCTACCAGAAGGCCGACGACCTCGGCACCCACGGCGGCGAGTTCTCCGGCGGCTTCATCGACACCTACGTGGGCGAGACCCAGATGCTGCTGGCGATTCCGAAGGGAACGGTCAACGTCAACGGGACCAACGCGCAGTACGACCTGGACATGTTCTCCACGCCGCTCTCCTGGATGGCGCTGACCATGGGGCAGGAGTTCTTCGGGATGGACCAGCAGTTCATGCTCTCGGTCTGGTCGAAGGAGACCGCCTTCATGCTCACCTACAACGGCGGGCGGAACTGGCACACGGACCTCTGGACCAACAGCGACGGCGCATTCGGCCCCGGCGAAGTGGAGGCGACCACCTACATGAGCCGCGCGATGGGCTACCCCAAGTTCTGGCCCTACGACCCCTGCCTCACCTCGCCGAACGCGCGCGACGTGGCCTCGGCCTGCGGCGCCTGCGGCACGACCGACGTCGCCTTCGCGGCCAAGTACATGGGGAGCGACCACACCGACCCGGACAAGGCGCAGATCGTCAACGCGCTGATCGGCTCGGGCTTCGTCTTCTGGTTCAACTACGACCTCCTCTCCGGCTCGCCCTGCGTCGGCTTCAAGGCCGCGCTCAAGGAGAGCCCCGACCCCTACGTGGGCCTCTGCGCGATGCTCCCGATCTACAACCTCGGCATCAACTCCGGCGCCGAGTCGCCCCTGCTGGGCGGCGGCTCCGGGGCGAACATCACCTGCGAAAGCTTCGCGACGGGCAACGGCGACTACCGCCGCCAGATCGTGGCCGTGGCCAAGCTCTGGACCGACGCGGGCGCGAAGGCCAAGACCGACCTCTCCTATCCGCTGATCGACAAGTGGATCACGCTGAACGACATCGCGAAGTTCTACTTCGGCGACGACTGCGACCCGGGCGCCCCCTGGACCGCGAACGGGGCGACGCAGGACGGCGGCCTGATGAAGCACTTCAAGCTCTCCGACGACCAGAAGAAGGCGATGTGGGACGAAATCGCCGCCGCGTTCAACATGCAGGCGGCCCACTGGGGCGGCGGCAAGATCTCGCTGCGCTACGACTGGCTCTCCAACCTCCGCATCGCCAAGCGCTACCTCGACCTCTCGCGCGGCACGGTCGGCGGCGAAGAGGCGGGGCAGTGGTGGCAGAACCGCAACGGCCAGTGCTCCGGCACCGCGGACGGCCGCGCGCTCGACAAGACCTTCCCCTACATGACCTTCCAGAACGCCGTGCAGGAAGAGGACTTCACCGTGGAGGTCTCGGCGCAGGACAACGGCTCCGGCGACTGGGGCGTGGCCTCCGTCGAATGGACGCTGCAGGGCGACTGGACCCTCTTCTCCACGCAGAACGTCCAGAAGATCGGCGGCACGGCCAAGGACGCCCTCTACAAGATCACCGTCCCGAAGGCCTACATCCCCGAAGAGGGCGGACGGCTCTACGCCCGCGTGACCGACAGCTGCGGCAACTCGGTGGTCTACTCCACCCCCATCAAGGGGCAGAAGCTCCCGAAGATCACGGGCGCCTACATCCTCGACACGGACGGCGACGGCAACGGCGACCGCATCGTGGTCTCCGCGCAGGAGGACTCCGACGTCAGCGTGAAGCTCTCCTCCGCGACCGCGCTGCGCTACTCCTGGCCCGGCCCCGACGCCTTCAAGGACGCCGACGTCGGCCTGGTCCGCGCGGGCACGTTCCAGATCGACGACAAGACCCTGGCCGGCGGCGCGCTCGACGGCCTGGGCGGCAAGGTGGAGATCGCCCTGGCCGGTGCCACGCTCAAGGCCTCGATCGCCGACTCGGTCGGCCCGGTCATCCGCTACGCGGGCATCCAGGACGCCGAACCCGACCTGCTCTACGTCCTCTTCTCCGAATCGGTCCGCGAGCTGGACAACATGACGGGGAACTACCTCCAGATCAACGGCTCGAACGCGGCCATCGTCGGCGTGAGCGTCGACGGCACCACCTACAAGTTCAAGCTCGCCGCGCCGCTGGTCGTCTCCGAGGTGGAGGCCGGGCTCGACTCGGTGCGCATCGTCCCCGGATCGGTCTTCGACCAGATGGGCAACGGCGCGGCCGACAACAACCGCTACGTCAAGATCGTCCTCGACAAGGGGCCGCTGCCCCTGGCCGACGACTGCTGCTCCTACCTCGACGTCAACGCCGACGGCACGATGGACAGAATCCAGCTGAAGTTCAAGCAGCCCGCCGCGGGCCGCACGGGCCCGATGCAGTTCAGCTTCCGCTGGCCCGTCGAGGGAACCGGCGTCAGGGTCCAGGAGTTCAAGGTCCCCGCGGCCGACCTCATCGTGGGCATGGTCGACCCGACCCTCGTCGAGATCGACGTCTCCTCCTACGGCCTGAAGAAGCAGGCCACCTACTTCGACCGCTCCAAGGAGAACTGGGGCTGGGCGCGGCTCTTCCAGGAGAGCGCGCTGGGCAACAGCGACGAGGAGCTGCCGATGCGCGACGGAATGGGCCCGGTCGCCGTGAGCGCCAACTACGGCGAGACGCGCGTGCCCGAACGGCGGCCCGACACGCTGACCGTCTACTACTCCGAGCCGATCGACAACTCCGCGTCGACGCTCTATTCCGAAAACCTCTACTGGACGAAGGCCGGCGACAACTCGGCCGAGCGCCTGCGCCACCAGTCCCCGGCCGAAAAGCACCGCATGCTCCAGGCCGGCGCGGGGATGCAGGTCTACTACCAGCCCGAGCACACGGCGCGCCCCGGCATCGGCGACTCGCTGCGCCTGGTCTACGAGTCGAACTACGACGGCGTGGTCGTGGACCCCGCCGGCAACCGCGCGCCCGCGCAGAACCCGTGGGTGGTCATCGGCGGCAAGCTCCGCAGCCAGCTCGTCGGGATGGAGGGCGTCTTCAAGGTGCGGGCGGAGGACACGCTCTCGTCCGGGACGATCCTCTTCTACGACTACAACGTGGACCTCGACAGCATCGCGAAGAAGCGCGCCGGCGTCGGCTTCACCATCAGCTTCTCCGACCAGGAGGGCGAGCCGGACCGCTCCCGCCAGAAGTTCGGCTACGAAGTGGCCTACTTCACCAACCTGGGCACCTACGTCTATTCCGAGAACAAGAGCTTCTCCTGCGCCGACATCGAGGCGCAGGCGGCCGGCTCCGGCCTGCTGGCCGCGGTCTGCCGGATCGACGGCTATCCCTCCAGCCGCAAGATCAAGGTCTGGATCCCCTGGAGCTACCGCGCCGAAAACGGCCGCGTGGTCGGCGCCGGCGCCTACATCCAGCAGGTCAAGATCTGGGGCAGCCGGATGTCCGGGATCGACGCGACGCGCGTCTTCGGCGTGATCCGGAAGGGCGCTCCGAAGGAAAAGTAGGGGAGGACGGGTGAGCCGGAGGAGTTCGCGCCTTTTCGCCGTCCTGGCGCTGTGCGGATTCCTCCAGGTCTCCGCGGGCGAACTCTGCGGCGAACCGGGAGGGGGCGGCGTCCTCCTTCCCCTGTTCTGGAGCGACTCCCTCTTTTCGGAAAAGAACCCCCTGCCGCCGCAGCCGGTCGCGCCCGGCGGATGCCTGGCGTTCGAGGACTCCGCGCGGGCGCGCCTCGTCGCCTGGATGCGCGAGGGTTCCGAGGTCCAGGCGACGGCGCTCCTCCTGAAGGGAGCGCGCTGCGGCGGGCTCCTCCGGGCCCCCGCCTCCGAAGTCCGGATCCCCTTCGAACGCTGGAAGGAGCTCGCGGCCCTCTGGGCCGGAACGGACGAACGCGTCCGCGCCGGGCTCGAATACGTGCTCGACGAGCTCCGCGCGGAATCGGGCTCCGGAACGATGGAGCTCTCGCTCGGCGCCGCCGCCCTGCGCCGCGAGACCGTGCGCCTCGGCGGCGCCGAACCCGCCGCCGCGTCGCTCGAGCAATGGTGGCTCGCGCTTCCGGATTCCGGAATCTCCGCGCAGTGCGGCGACGCGGCGTTCTCGTTCCCGACGGTCTCCGAATGGTCCCGGACGGCCCGCGGGGAAGGCGTCGAGATCGCGCTGAAGGTCGAGGGCGGGGAGCGCCGGATCTTCGCGGCGACGCGCGCCGACGGCGAACTCTTCCGCGTCCCGCTTCCGCTCCCGCCGGAGGCGCGCGAGGTCGAGGCGGAGCTGCGCATGCCCCTGGACTGGCCGCCGCTCCCGCGCTTCCTGGGCGGCCGGTGGCTGGACCTCGACGGGAACGGCCGCCCCGACGCGGCCGAACTGCGCTGGAGCGGCGTCGCGGACGGGGAGAAGCCTCCGCGCGTCCGCCTCTTCTCCCGGACGCTCGGCGGCTCCGCCGAGGAGCCCTGGGCCGAATGGGTTCCCGAAGAGCGCGCCTCCTCCGGAGATTCCCTCTGGACGATGTCGAAGAGCCTTCCCGAATGGAGCAGCCCGCTGAACCTCTGGCCGCTTCCGCTCTCCTGGAACACGGTCCGCGCCGAGGTGGAGTGGGAAGGCGGGACGACGACCGTGAACCTGGCCGACGGCGTCGGGCCGATGCTCGGGGCCGCGCACCAGATCGCGGGCGGAATCGTCCTCTCCTTCACCGAGCCCGTCGTGGGCCTGCGCGCCGGCGACGTCCTCTTCGGGCGCGAAGGCGCGGGCGCCGCCGACGCGGAGCTGGAACGGCTTTCCGACGACCAGTGGCTGCTCCGCGTCTCCGAAACCTGGCCCAAGGGGACGCAGGTGCGGCTCTCGCCCGAGGCGGCCGTCGTGGACCGCTGGGGGAATCTCGCCCCGAAGAACGCGCCCGCCGTGGCGCTGACGCGCGACGCCGGGCTGCTCGCCCCGCGCCCCGTGCGCCTGGAGTGCGAGCACATCGCGGAGTCGCGCGGGGAGCCGCCCGCCGGGACCTTCGGAAAGTGGGAGGCCGTCCGCAGGGGCGAATCGGACGCGGCCGCGTTCGATGCCGGCGACGGGATCCTCGCGGTCCGCGCGCGGATTCCGCTCACCTCCGCGTTCGCGGAACGGCGCGCGAAGACGCCCGGGATGCCCTGGACGGCGGCGATCTACTCTACGGGCGGCATGCGCGTCGCGTCGTTGAACGGGACCTTCGAATGCTCCGCGCTTCCGGGCGGCTGCGACCCCGCGCTCGGCGAGGAGCTGGCCGTGACGATTCCCTGGAACCTGCGCGACGATTCCGGCCGCAGGGTCGGCTCCGAGGCGTTCATCGTCCAGTTCAACATGCTGGACGGCGGGAAGTGGCTGAAGGAGCCGCTACGGTGCCGCGTCGGCGTCGTGCGCCGCGACGGCGCGGAGAACCTTGCGCGCTAGCGCGTGGTTCAGCAGTCCGTCCGCCTCGGCTTCCGGAACCCAGCGGCACCCTTCGGGCGCGCGTCCGCGCGCGGCGGGTCCGACCGAAAAGACCGCTCCCGAGATCCTGTGGTTCGTGATCGAATGCTTCAGCGTCCCGCACCGCGCGACCTTTGCGCCGGGCCATTTCCGCGCGACCTCCGCGGGCGAAAGCAGGCCCGGGAACGAGGGAATCTGGAAATGGTCCTTCAGAAGTCCGTCGGGGTCGCGTCCGGGCAGCCGCAGCAGGATCCGCCCCTTGGACCGGACGAGAAGCCAGGTGCGGACCACGCTCTTCTCCGGCGCCTTGGCCCGGGGACGCGGGCGCTCCTGCGCGCGGCCGTCCAACGCGGAAGCGCAGCTTCCGCGGAGCGGGCACTCCGCGCACTTCGGCGCTTTCGGCGTGCAGACCAGGGCGCCGAGCTCCATCAGCGCCTCGTTCGCCAGGTCCGGCCGCGCGCAGTCGCAGAACTCCCGCGCGATCTCCCACGCCCGCGCGACGTGGGCCGGATCGCCGACGGCGCAGTCCCACCCCTCCGTCCGGGCGCAGATCCGGAAGACGTTCCCGTCCACGATCGCCTCGCGCATCCCGAACGCCAGGCTCAGGATCGCGCCGGCGGAATAGGGGCCGACGCCCGGCACGCGCTCCAGCTCCGCGCGGTCGCGCGGAAACTTCCCGCCGTGCTTCTCCAGGATCCAGATCGCCCCTTTCCTCAGGTTGCGCGCCCGCGCGTAGTAGCCCAGTCCGCGCCAGAGCCGTTCGACCTCCGCGTCCGTCGCCTCGGCGAGCGAACGCAGGTCGGGGAGCTTTTCCATCCACGCCTCGAACTTTTCGACGACGGCGGCGACCTGCGTCTGCTGGAGCATCACCTCGGCGACCCACGAGCGGTAGGGGTCGCGCAGTTCGTTCCGTTTCTTCGAGGGGACGCGCCACGGAAGGTCGCGTCGGTTCTTTTCGAACCAGCGGATCAGCCCGTCGCGGCGCTCAAGCGCCCTTGAGCACATGGACGTAGAAATCCCAGAAGGCGTTGGCGGAGTTGTCCAGCGTGTACTGGCGGGAGCGCGCGACGGCCGCTTCGGAGAATGCCTTGATCCGTCCGTCTTTCACGACCGCGTAGGCCTCTTCGAGCGCCTCCACCCAGGCGTCGAGCTTCTTGAACGGGACGATTTTCCCGCACTTCCCGTCCTCCACGATGTCGCGGGGGCCGCCCATGTCCGAGACGATCGCGGGCGTGCCGCAGGCCAAGCTCTCCACGACCACGTTCCCGAACGTGTCGGTGCCGCTGGGGAAGAGGAACCAGTCCGCCTGCGCGTAGGCGCTCGTCAGCCGGCCGCCCTGGAGCAGTCCGGTGCAGACCGCGCTCGGGCAGTCGGCCAGCCGTTCGCGCATCTCGTCCAGGTAGGGGCCCTTGCCCACCACGGCCAATTGGACGTCGTCGTGGCGCTTCGAGAACTCGCGCCAGACCTCCTCGAGGAACGGCAGCTCCTTCTCCTTGCTCACGCGGCTCACGGTCGCGAACCGCACGGGCGCGGCGCGGTCGAAGAATTCGCCCCACACGTCGACGGACGGGACGGGGGAGCGGTTCGCCAGGTCGATGCCGCGCGGCAGGAGCGTCACGTCCCCGGGCTTCAGCCCCATTTCGCGCTGGAGCTTCCCGATGAAGAACGTGGAGGGGACGATGACCGGGCGGCCGAGCTTGCAGAACGCCTTCACCCAGAGGCGCGTGAAGACGCCGATGCCGGGGCGGTCGGTCGTCAGCGCGTCGAGGTAGGCGAAGATGTCGGTGCGGTAGTGGCTGATGACGCGGATGCCGGCGATCTTCGCCAGCAGGAGCATCATCGCGCTTCCGGAGGAGGGGGTCTCGATCTCCAGCAGGTCGACGGGGTGGCGCCTGAACCAGCGCACGGCCTCGCGCAGCGAAGGCACGGGCAGCTCGCTCTCCTTGTAGCCCACCATCTCCATCGAGAAGACCTGCGGGAGGAGCGTGGTGCCGTCGGGGTCGATGCGCCCCTCGGGCTTGCCGCGCCCGGCGATGCCGAGCAGCCAGGCGTCGCGGCCCTGTTCGCGCATCTTGTTGACCAGCAGGCGCACGCTGATGGAGATGCCGTTCACCTCGTCGATGTTGTCGAAGAAGAGGACGACGCGCGGCGAGTCGGACTTGGGCTGACGGCGCCGGGTGAAGCGCAGGGCCAGCATGGCGGGGATGTGCGTCACGAGTTCGGTCACCCAGGCGACCACCAGCGCGACGGGGTGGTGCGAGTCCACCTGGCGCTTGCGGAAGGGCCTGCCGAAGTCGCGTTCCGCGTTCCACGCGGCGCACTTTTCGTAGGGGACGTCGCCGCCGAAGAGGTCGAGCGCGCTGCCGATGGTGAGGTCCACGCGCCCCTTGGAGAGGCGGTCGACGCGGGCGAGGTCGTCGAGCGACGTCGCGCCGCCGGCGTAGGTGGCGGGAATCGGGGAGTGCTCGCCCAGGAAGGCGACCAGCTCTTCGTCGATGCCGTTCCGCAGCCCTTCGACGTCGGCGGCGTGGACGAGGAGCTCGGAGCAGAATTCCGCGACGTTCTTCAGGAGCGCGGCGTCGATTTCGGTCTTGGTGACGGTCTGCCAGCGGTCCGTCGCGACGAACCACTTTCCGTCGGCGCGGCGGCAGCTGAGGTCCACGACCAGGCGGTCGCGCCCGACCTGCGCGGAGAGTTCCTTCAGGCGGTCCCAGGAGAGTTCGCCGTTCTCGAACAGCCACGAGGTGACGATCACCTTGGCGGCGCCGGCCTCGATCCAGGAGAGCGCGTTCGCGGGGTTGATCCCGCCGCCGACCTGCAGCCCGCCCGGCCAGGCGCGGAGCGCGGCCTTCGCGGCCTTTTCGTTTCCGGGGCCCAGGAGGATGACGTGGCCGCCCTTCAGCCCGTCCTTGCGGTAGAGTTCCGCGTAGAATTCCGGGGGGTTCGCGGAGACGAAGTTCTCCCGCGCGGAGTTGGATTCGTCGCGCAGGGAGCCGCCGACGATCTGCTTGACGGCGCCTTCGTGGAGGTCGATGCAGGGACGGAAAAGAGTCATGGTCCCCCTATTTTAGAAAGAAACCGGAATGGATGGCTAATGCTTCGCGCCCCGTTTGGCCCGTTCTTCGCGGACATATTGCTTGTACTCCGCGTTGGCTTCGTTGAGAAGCACGATGTCCGCCGCGTCGCGCGCCGTTTTTTCCGCGTCCCATTTGATTTCCAGGACCCAGTCGTCCGGATCGACGACAAGGTCGAAAGAGAGCCCTCCGAAGCCGGGGTTCTCGTTGAGGGCGCCGCGGTTCGATTTGACAAGGGGCGACGATTCGTTCAAATCGGTGGAGTACTCGTATTCGTAACCGTAAGATCGAAACGTTCCCGAATCATAAGTGTAGAAGAGAGGCGTTTCCCAATCATGGAATTCGCCTGTGAACCGCCCGTCGGGGTCGCGGGCTTTTTGATGGATGGTCGCCAGAACGTCCGTTTCGCCTGTTCTCCGGTTGCGCAGACGGACATGGTGGACGGTTCGTTCGCGTTCGAAAATTCCCAGTTCGCCTCCGTAGTCAATGGACGCGACCACGAAGGGTGTGTTGGCCAAAAACCTGTTCGCCTGCTCCAGAAAAACGGGATTGACGAGGTCGTTTCCCTTCGTTTTCACCATGTCGAAGCAGGTTTTGGACCAATCGTCCAGAAGTCTCTTCACCATTCTCTTTTCGTTTGCGCTTTTCTCCCCGTATCTTGCGATTTGGACATGCAGCAGGATTTTGCCGCCGAGGGCCACGTCCTCTTCGAGGTCCAGGTCGAAGAACTCCATGTTCCGGCTGAGCGCGGTGACGTCCAGAATGCTGCCGAGGTTTTCGGCGCAGGCGTTCAGCAGCCGGGTCCTTTCGGTGATGGTCTTGAGCTGGCGGGCGCGGCTTGTATGCACTCTGGTCAAGGTGTTTTCGAATGTCGCCAGGAATTTGGGGATCAGATCGGAACCGAGCTTGTCGCACCTGGCCTCGGGGACGGAGTGGATCGGCCTGCTTTCGCAGTCGTCGTAGAGTTTCGACAGCGCCTGGGCGTCGTCCAGGAGTTTCTCCAGCTTCGCCACGAGCCGCGGGTCGAGGCCGCCCCGTTCGAGCTGGGCCTGGAGCGTCGCGCCGGCGTTGTCGATCTGCCGCGTCCGGGAGTCCAGGTTTTCGATTCCGTGCGCCGCAAGCGCGACGGCGGGCAACATGACCGCCGGAATCAAACGATGGAGAAGCGGAAAGTGTAATTTTGCCATATTGGTTCGCTATTTAGCAAATGGCACAGTGGGCACGGCGGCGAAGTGAACAGAAAGCTCCTGATGGTTCCGCTGCTTTGCGGCGCGGCGCTGGGCGCGGAGATTCCCGACGCGCCCTCCTGCTCGTTGCCCGAAGGCGCGCGCTTCGGCGGTCTCTCCGTCTCGGGCCTCCGCCGCGTCCTGCCCGAGGTGGTCTCCCGCGAAGCGGCCCTGAAGCCCGGCGACCCGCTCTCGTGCGCCGACCTGGAGCGCCTGAAGGTCTCCCTCGAGGGACTCGACCTCTTCGCCGAGGTCTCCGTCTCCGCCGTCCCCTCGCCCGCGGATTCCGCCGCGCGCGAAGTCCGCGTCGCCGTCAGCGAGCTCCCTCCCTTCCTCCCGATGCCCAGCGCGAAGACCAGCGACCAGGACGGCTGGCTCCTCGGGCCCTCGGTCATCGCCCTGGACCTCTTCGGGCGCGACGTCCGGCTGGAGGCGCACTGGCGCGCCACCGTCTATCCGCATTTCTGGCGCGCGCAGGAGTTCCTGCTCTCCGAATCGTCGCCCTGGCTCGGCCCCTGGAAGGTCGAGCACGAACTGCGCATGGTCCGCACCGACTCGTGGAACGCGCTCAAGGAGTACGACGAGCGGTCGTGGGAGCTGGGCGCGGAGTTCTCGCGCGACCTCTGGCGCGGGTTCCAGCTCCTGCTCTGGGCGGAGGGGTTCCAGACCGAGGCGAACGACGCGGCCCTCTTCGGAAAGGAGGGCGGGCACGACCGCCACGGGATCCTCGGGACCGGCTTCCTCGTGGAGAAGGTGGACCGGAAGATCGACACGCGCGACGGCTGGCGCCTGGAGGGGCGCTGGGGCTGGGCGGGCGATCCGTTCGGGAACGTCGGCTCCTGGCAGGAGACCCTGGGCGACCTCCGGCTCTGGAAACAGCCGTGGAAGCGCGGCCCGATTTTCGTCGGTTCGCTCCTCGCGCGCTGGCGTCCGGGCGAGGTCCCGTTCCACCAGCTCTACCACCAGGGCGGCGCGAACTCCCTGCGCGGCTACGGCGCGGAGGCGGACCGCCGTTCCCGCGACGAACTGCTCTCCACGCTCGAGCTCCGGCAGGTTCTGGTGGAGCGGCGGAGCTTCCGGCTGCTGGGGTTCGACCTCTTCGCCGCGGTCGAGGGCGTGGCCGGCGTGGACGCCGCGCGGCAGGGGTTCGACGCGGACTCGCGCGGCATGGTCGGGGCCTACGGCGGCCTGCACCTGCTGCTGCCCGGGCTCGACCGCCTGCGGATCGAGGGCGCCTGGTCCGAAACCGACGGCTTCGCGCTCTACCTCGGGCTCTACGAGAAGGCCGTGGCGCAGCGCTGGCGGAGCCGCTGAACCGTTTTCGCGCGCGGGCGAATGCAAAGTTTGCGCAACACGGAATCGCCCATTGTAAAGACAATTTTCGTTGCCAAAGGGCGGAAATCAAGGTATCTATTGAGTAGAAGACTTCACGATTCTCCTCGGGGTACCACGGAAAAGCCTCCCAACCGAACGGGAGGCTTTTTCCATGCCCGGGAAATCCCCTCCGCGATCCGCTCCAGCGCCTCGCCGACCGGAAGCGGCGGCAGTCCGAGCGCCTTCCCGACCAGCGATTCGACGCTCTCCCCGGCGTCCAGGAGGTCGCGCAGCGGGACCGCGCCGTCGCGCTTGGAGAGCTTCTCCCCTCCGGGACCGAGGATCAGCGCGTGGTGCAGGAACGCGACGGCGCCGTCCCCGCCCATCATCGTCCGCAGGGCGAGCTGCCTCCCGCAGCTCTCCAGGAGGTCGTCGCCCCGGACCACGAGGTCGACTCCCTGGTCCAGGTCGTCCGCGACCACGCAGAACTGGTAGCTCCAGAACCCGAGGCGGTCCCGGGCGACCAGGTCCCCGCATTGGCGCGCGGGGTTCTGGACCAGGGTTCCGCGCAGGAGGTCGCGGCAGGAGACGGCCTCGTCGGGCATGCGGACCCTCCAGACGAGGCCGTCGCACGGGGGGAGCCGCCGTTCCCTGCAGAAACCGTCGTAGGCGAGCTCCTCCCCGGGCGCGCGCGCGCCGCCAGAGCGGCGCGCGATCTCCTGCCGCGAGCAGGAGCACCCGTAGGCCAGCCCGCGCGCGGCCAGGTCCGCGAACAGCTCTTCGTAGCGCCCGTTCCGCGTCCGCTGCCGGAGCTCCGGCCCGCCCTCGTCGGGGACCAGCCCGAACCGCTCCAGGATCCGGGCG
This sequence comes from Fibrobacterales bacterium, assembly GCA_017650365.1. GTDB lineage: Bacteria > Fibrobacterota > Fibrobacteria > Fibrobacterales > CADBQJ01 > CADBQJ01. The sequence continues at coordinate 12,613 of JAGCEZ010000087.1, forward strand.
GCGTCCTCCGCGAACTCCCCGCGGCACCGCCCGCCGTCGTGGTCCTCCAGCCGGAAGAGCACCTTCGCCCCGAACGCCTTCGCCGCCCCCCAGGTCCAGAGCGCGTTGCGCAGATGGCCCGGGTGGAGGAACCCCGTCGGGCTCGGCGCGAACCGGGTCCGTTCGAATCGTGCGTTTTTGCGCTCGTTCCGGGGCACAATCCAATTATATTGAACTCCAGGGGTTCCGTCATCGGCGGAATCCGCAGGGAACCGTTCTCCGCCCGGAAGGGCCGGAAAGGGATCGCAGATGTACAGCATTCAGGAACTGCTCCAGAAAGTCGTCGACGAGGGCGCGTCCGACCTCCACATCACCGCCGGGTCCCCGCCGATCCTCCGCAAGTCCGGCAAGCTGGTCCGCGTGGGCGACGAGAAGCTGACCCCCCAGGAGACGCTCCGCCTCACCTACAGCGTGATGAACGAGTTCCAGCGCAAGACCTTCGAGCAGAAGAAGGAGTGCGACTTCTCCTTCGGCATCGGCTCCATCGCGCGCTTCCGCGCCAACGCCTACCTCCAGCGCGGCTGCGTGGCCTCCGCCATCCGAATGATCCCGCTGGAGATCCGCCCCTTCGAGGAGCTGGGGCTCAACGACCTCGTGCGCGACTTCGCCGACCGGCCCAACGGCCTGGTGCTGGTGACCGGCGCCACGGGCTCCGGCAAGTCCACCACGCTCGCGGCGATGATCGACCGCATCAACCGCACGCGCGACGAACACATCCTCACCATCGAGGACCCGATCGAATTCCTCCACAAGCACCAGCGGTGCATGGTCAACCAGCGCGAAGTGGGCTCCGACACCATGTCGTTCTCCAACGCGCTGAAGTCCGCGCTCCGCCAGGACCCCGACATCGTGCTGATCGGCGAAATGCGCGACCTGGAGACGATCCGCGCGGCGCTGACCATCGCCGAGACGGGCCACCTCACCTTCGGCACCCTGCACACCAACTCCGCCGTGCAGACCATCCACCGCATCGTCAACGTATTCCCGGCCGACGAGCAGCAGACGGTCCGCGCGCAGCTGGCCTTCGTGCTCCAGGGGATCGTCTGCCAGACCCTGCTCCCCAAGGTCGGCGGCGGGCGCATCATGGCGGCCGAGATCCTCGACGCCATCCCCGCGGTCAAGTCGCTGATCCGCGACGACAAGGTCCACCAGATCGAGTCCCACCTCGAAATCAACCGCAAGCGCGGCATGCAGACGATGAACGCCTGCCTGGTCGACCTCGTCAACGCCGGCAAGATCACCGAAGAGACCGCCTTCAACAAGTCCCCCAACCCCGACCAGCTGCAGAAGCTTCTGCTCGACTCGTCCGAACGCCGCGCGAACTAGCGCGCAAGGAGGCGCAGGCCAATGCGATCGTGGAGCTACAAGGCGATCACCCCCCAGGGGAAGGAAGTCAACGGCAAGCTGGAGGCGAAGACCCAGGCCGAAGCCGAGGAGATGCTCAACGGCCGGCGCATGCGCATCGTGTCGCTGAAGAAGGACCCGATCGAGATCAGCATCAAGCTCGGCTCCGGCATCAGCGCCAAGGACATCTCCCGCTTCACGCGCCAGTTCTCCTCCATGTGCTCGGCCGGCCTGCCGATCCTGCAGTGCATCGACATCCTGGCCGACCAGGCCGAGAACCTGAGCCTGCGCGAGGTGCTCAAGAAGATCTCCACGAAGATCCAGGGCGGCTCCTCTCTCTCCGAGGCGATGAAGGAGCACCCCAAGGTCTTCAACCCCCTCTACGTGCACATGGTGGCCGCGGGCGAGGCGGGCGGCATCCTGGACGAGGTGCTCCGCCGCCAGGCCGACTACCAGGAAGCCAACAACCGCCTGAGGGCCAAGATCAAGAAGGCGATGACCTACCCGATCCTGCTGACGGTGGTCGCCGTGGGCGCCATGATCGTGCTGCTGACCTTCGTCGTGCCGATCTTCGCCGACATGTTCACCGCCTCGGGGAACGCGCTCCCCGGACCGACGCAGTTCGTCATCAACCTCTCCAACTTCCTCAAGCAGTACCTTCCGTTCATCGCGATCGCCGTCGTCGGCGCGATCGTCGGCATCAAGCAGTACAAGAAGACCCCCTCGGGCGCGAAGGTCCTCGACGGCCTCAAGATGAAGCTCCCGGGCGTCGGCCCCGTGGAGACGAAGGGCTCCGTCGCCCGCTTCACGCGCACGCTGGGCACGCTGCTCAACGCAGGCGTCAGCATCATCGACTCCCTCAAGGTGACGGCCAACACGGCGGGCAACGCGGTCATCGAAGACGCCATCATGAAGGTGGTGCAGTCGATCTCCGGCGGCCAGAACATCGCCGAGCCCCTCAAGGAGACGGGCGTCTTCCCCGCGATGGTCATCTCGATGATCGCCGTGGGCGAAAAGACCGGCGGCCTCTCCGAAATGCTCTCGAAGATCGCCGACTTCTACGACGAAGAGGTGAACGACGCCGTGGACGCCATGACCTCGATGATGGAACCCGCCATCCTGGTCGTCATGGGCGGCGGCATCGGCGGCCTGATGATCGCCATGTACATGCCGATGTTCTCCATGGCCGACACGGCCAGCTGACCGGAGAAGGCGCGGAAAAGAAGGGACGGAGCCGAAGCCCCGTCCCTTTCCCTTTTTCGTCTCCCTTTCCCGGTTCCTATTCCGCGAAGAGCGCGGTGGAGAGGTAGCGGTCGCCCGTGTCCGGAAGGAGCGCGACGATCGTCTTGCCCTTGTTTTCGGGGCGCTTCGCCAGTTCCTTCGCGGCCCAGAGCGCGGCGCCGGACGAGATGCCGACCAGCACGCCCTCCTTGCGGCCGATTTCGCGGCCCGACTCGAAGGCGTCCTCGTTTTCCACGGCGATGATCTCGTCGTAGACCTTGGTGTCGAGCGTGTCCGGGACGAAGCCCGCGCCGATGCCCTGGATCTTGTGCGCGCCGGCAACGCCCTTCGAGAGCACGGGGGAGCTGGCGGGCTCGACCGCGACGACCTTCACGTTCGGGTTCTTCGACTTGAGGTACTGGCCCACGCCCGAGACGGTGCCGCCCGTGCCCACGCCCGCCACGAAGACGTCGACCTTGCCGTCGGTGTCCTCCCAGATTTCGGGCCCGGTGGTCTCGCGGTGCGCCTTCGGGTTCGCGGGGTTCACGAACTGTCCCGGGATGAACGCGTTCGGGATCTCCTTGGCGAGTTCGTCGGCGCGGGCGATCGCGCCCTTCATGCCCTTCGCCCCTTCGGTGAGCACGAGCTCGGCGCCGTAGGCCTTCATCAGCTGGCGGCGTTCCACGCTCATCGTCTCGGGCATCACGATGATGATGCGGTATCCGCGCGCGGCGGCGACGGAGGCGAGCCCGATCCCGGTGTTGCCGGAGGTGGGCTCGACGATCACCGAGCCGGGCTTGAGCTTGCCGCTCTTCTCCGCGTCGTCGAGCATCGCCTTGGCGATGCGGTCCTTCACGGAGCCGGCGGGGTTGAAGTACTCGAGCTTCGCCAGGATCTTCGCGCCGAGGTTGTTCGACGCCTCGACGTGCGTGAGTTCGAGGAGGGGAGTGCGGCCGATCAGCTGGTCGGCGGAGGTGTAGATCTTCGACATGTTTCTGTCTCCTTTGTTCGTTGTTTCGAGTTCCGGATTGCGTCCTGCGCATGGTCGAGATCCGCGATGGTCTTTTCCTGGCGGCGACGTTCTCTGTCGACGGAAAGAAGATAGAAACACTTTCCTACAATTTTGATAGGAAAATCGAGATATGATGTAAAATCTAGTTTACATCAGCACAAGCGATTCGGGAAAAGAGAGTCAGAGACCGCAGTTCCAGTCGCGATCCGCGGGAATCAGGCCTTCCGTTTCGGGCGTATTGCGGACGAACTGCTCCAGCTTGACGCCGTCGAGATAATCCTTGACGATGCGGTCGAGCTCCTTCCAGACCGGAAGCGTCACGCAGAACGCGGCGCGGGGACAGGCGTTGGGCTCGTCGTCCAGACAGGCGACGGGCGCCACGGAGGTCTCCATCAGGGAGAGGATCCGCCAGACGCTGCACGACGACGGGTCGCACGCGAGCCGGTAGCCGCCGCCCTTGCCGCGCGCGCCTTCCAGAAGGCCGCCGCGCACGAGCGTTCCGAGGATTCCCTCGAGATACTTCTCCGGAATCTGCTGCCGCGCGGAGAGCTCCTGCAGCTTCACGAAGTCGCGGCCACGCCGCCGCGCGAGGTCGATCATCACGCGCAGCGCGTAGCGGCCTTTCGTCGAGATCCTCATGCGCCAAATATACCCACGCCCGCGGCGACCGCGCGGGAAGTCAGGCGTAGAGCCCCTTGCTGAAGTAGCGGTCGCCGCGGTCGGGGAAGACCGTGACGATCTTGCCGCGCTCCAGGCGGGAGGCGAGCTTGAGCGACGCGGCGAGCGCGCCCCCGGA
>JAGCEZ010000088.1 GCA_017650365.1 Fibrobacterales bacterium
GCACGCCGTCGAGGCGATGAGGTCGGAAGGCGACGCGTCCGTCTTCTGCATCGAGGGAGACCAGGTCTCGACCGTCGACGACCTCGACCACCGAGACGGCGTGCATTTCACTCCCGCCGGCGCCAGGACCGTCGCCGGACGGCTCAAGGAGATCATCGGGCTTTGACGGCCCGTTCAACGGAGAACTGCCATGAAAAGAATCCTCGGCGCCTTTCTGCTGACCGCGGCGACCGCCGCGCTCCTCGCCTGCTCCGACGACGGCGGCACGAAGCCCGCCCCGGGAAGTTCCTCCGGGGAGTCCTCGGCGTCCGGTTCCGAAGAGGGTCTCTCCTCGGACGCGGAGGAGAGGGCGTCCGGAACCTGCGGCGAAGAGACGGTCAGGATCGCGCCCGACGACGGGCGGATCGTCTACGAGGGGACGTGGTTCCCCGAAATCGGCCCCGACTCCGCCATCCTGAAGCGCCACAGCGACGAGTGCATGCTGACGTCCGACTGCTTCACCTGGTACCAGATCGCCAACATCGGCTACCACCAGATGATGGCCGGCGTGACGATGCGGTTCAAGGCCAGGGCCGACACCGTCTACATGAAGTGGAACGAGCTCTGGCAGCTCGACGAAGGCCAGCGCAGCCTCCCCTACGGCGTCATGCGCTTCGGCTTCTACCGCGACGGCGAATTCGCCGGCATGATCGGCCCCGAGGAGCGCGACACCTCGCTCCGCGTCCTGGAGCCGCACGGCGACGTCTTCTGGCTGGTCTCCACGCAATACGACTCCGTCGTCCACTGCGTCCCGATCGCGGTGAACTCCCCCGACCGCGAGGTGGAGGTGGAGATCTCCATGCCGCACAAGCTCGGCCTGGCCTTCCACGGGCTGGAGGTTCCCGCCTCGGCCGCGATTTCCGAACCCGAGGCGCGCGACCAGCCCGTCTTCGCCGTCGTCGGCAACTCCATCGCGCACGGCGAAGGCCAGAACCGCTCCGAGGACGGCTTCGCCTGGAAGATCGCCAGGGCGAAGGGCTGGAGCCTCCGCAACCTCGCCATCGGCACCACGACCATCTCCATCGGCATGGTCGCGAAGAACCTGAAGGCCCCGAACAGGGCCGACGTCGTCCTGATCGAATGGGGCTACAACGACTGGTCGTCGGTCGTCCTCTCCTTCGCCGCGCAGACGCGGCGCTTCAACAAAATGCTCGACACGCTCCGGGCGCTGCAGCCCGACGCGAAGATCTACGTGCTCACCCCGCCGCCCAACACGACCACCTCGCTCTCCTGGAGCAACAACATCGTCCCGGCGGCCTGCACCGCCTCGAAGGTCGCCAACTGCTACGCGGACAGCGTCACGACCGATTCCGCCGCGGTCGCCGCGGCGCCGGACTCGATGGTCGTCGGCTTCTCCACGGCGACTTCCCTCGTCGAGGACCTGGGCGAGAAGGTGACCGACACCACGACGATCGCCGACTGGCGCAGGATGATGCGGGACGCGGTCAAGCGGATGAAGGACGCCGGCGACGACAAGGTCTTCGCGATCGAAGGGCCGGACGTCGCCACCTTCGCCGACCTCTCCACCGACGGCGTGCATCTGGACAGCGCGGGCGCCGACGCGGTGGCGAAGCGCCTGATCGAGCGGCTTTCCCTCTGATCTTCTTCTCCGGGGAGGGGGCGGCCCGACGGCCGCTCCTTCTTTTTTTCCCGGAGGCCGGCCGCCCGGTCAGGAACCCGAAGGAAGCGCGCAGCAGCGGAAGCCCACGCTCCGGTGCTGGTAGAGGTCCCCGGGCGAGACCTGGCGCGTTCCGTAGACGAACGCGGGGACCGGGCTCCCCTCCTTCCGGTAGTCCAGCCCGTTCGCGTTCGCCTCGGCCCACCCTTCGCGCGTGGGATAGTGGACCAGCGTGTCGCGTCCGAGAAGCTCGGAGGAGGACGAGTCCGCGTAGACCGCGTAGGCCTGCACCGAGTCGGCGGGATTCCAGACCAGCGTGTCGGAGACCCTTCTGCGCATCGCGGTGTCGTTCGCGGGAACGGAGAAGCGCGTCGAGTCCCCGTAGAAGACGAAGAGCGTGTCGTGGCCGTCGCGCAGGACGAACTTCGGGCGGCTCCAGATTCCGGAGGCGCGCGCGCCGCAGCTCGCCAGCGACAGCGCCGTCGTCTGGTCAGCGCCGTTCGGCCTCATCCACGAGCCGCCCTTGATGCGCATCGAGTCGGCCGCCGGCCCGACGACCCACTCCTGGTAGTGTCCCGGCAGGTCGCGCACGCCCGCGCCCGTCGCGCACGAAAGCGAGCGCAGCGAGACGTCCGCCGACGCGTTCGGATCCCCGGTCCCCACGCCGCACTCCCGGACCAGCAGGCGCGGAAGCAGCTCCTCGTCCGTCTCCAGCACGCCCCAGTTCCGGCCCGTCCCCTCCGTGCACGCGCGCGTCCACTGCGCCTCGGAGCAGAGGTCGAACGTCCACTCGCCGTCGGAAAGCCCTTGGCACGCCGCGCGCGCCTCGGACCAGCGCACCTGCGCGACGAACTTCCCGTCCTCGCGGTGCTCGAAGCGGTCCATGCAGAAGTCCGGGAGCGAGTCCGCGCCCTGCACGCCGACCGTCCCCGCCGGGCAGGCCAGCGAGGTCTGCGGCGGCAGCGAGAACGTCGTGTCCGCCGGGCGCGAAAGATGGCCCGAGCTGTCGCGCGCCGCCACGGAGACCGAGACCTCCACGCCCGGGACGAGGTTCTTCAGGAGCTGCGCGAGCCGGCCCGAGACGGGCTCCAGCGTGTCCGCCTTCGCGCTCCACTTCAGCGTGTCCGCGCGCCCCTCGGCCGTGTCCGCGTCGATCCGGACGAAGAGGTAGGACTCGATCCCCGACTCCGCGTCGGACGCGGGCTTCCAGGAGAGGATCCACGCCCCGACCGCGTCCGTCGCGACCAGGCGGAACGCCGGCGCGAAGACCGGTTCCGACGCGTCGGTCGTCGAGAAGCGGAGGTCGCGGACCTCCGCCATGTTGTCCTCGAGGTCGCGCAGGACGCCCAGGCTGTCGTACGGGACGATCCGCACCAGGTAGTCCTGGTTCGGCTTCAGGTTGCGGGCGACGAACCCCAGGCGGTTGGAGTCGGGCGAAGTCCCCGACCAGGTCTTCCCGTCCAGGAGGACGAAGGAATACTCCTCGTCCGTCGGAGGCGCGTCCACGATCCGCTCCTTCGTCAGCTCGACGCCGCCGAGCGGATCCAGGCTCTTGTTCAGGAGAAGCGCGTCGTCGCCGAACCCGCGCGCGACGGCGAACCGGGGCTTCTTCGCGACGAAGTCGCCCGTCAGGACCGAAAAGCGCACGCGGTAGCCGAAGATCCTCCCCGGGCGGTTCGGCTCCAGGTTGTCCGCGAGGTCGAACGGGCGGTCCCACTCGACCAGGACGCTGTCCGCGAAGGGGGTCGCCTCCGCGCTCACCGGCTCCGGCGGAAAGACGTCGCGGTAGTAGACGCGCGTGGAGACGCGGCTCCCGGGCGTCTTCGACCCGGAGTACTCGGCCCAGAGCAGCCACCGCACCGCGCCCAGCGAAAGCGAGGAGACGGTCTCCGCCACGTCGGGCGGAATCGTCCAGCGGACGACCGAGCCGTCCGCGGAGTCCGCGGGCACGGACCAGTGCCGCACGCCCGCGGGAAGGTTCCGCTCCTGCGCGTCGTCGCGGAATCCCGTCTGGCGCGAGACGAAGCCCGCGATCTCCCCGGTCTCCTCCGCCAGCACGGCCCAGAGATGGTAGGCGACGAGCCCCTCGACGTTGGCCGGAGGCTCCCAGGCGAGGACGAGGAAGAGCGAGTCGTCCGGACCGTCGGTCTCAGCGCGGAACCCCTGGGGCTGGCGCTCGAAGTCGAACTCCTCGCCGTCGTCCCCGTCCGAGCAGGAGACGAGGAGCAGGAGGAGCGCCGCGGCCAGGGCCGGAAGCGCCGGAAACGCCGCGGGTTTCGCCTTGGGGTCGCGCATGTTCCAAAAATGCAAAGAATCCGCCCCCGGGAGGAGGACGGATTCCGCGTTTTCCGTTCGGCTAGGCTTCGGCCTTTTCCGCTTCGGGATAGACCGAAACGTACTTGCGGTCCTTGCGGCGTTCGAACTTCACCTTGCCGTCCACGAGCGAGAAGAGGGTGAAGTCGCGGCCGCGGCCGACGTTCTTCCCTTCGTGGAACTTCGTGCCGCACTGGCGGACGAGGATGTTGCCCGCGACGACGGATTCGCCTTCGAAGCGCTTCACGCCGCGGTACTTCGGGTTCGGGTTGGTGGTGATGCGGACGGAGCCTTGTCCCTTCTTGTGAGCCATTGTCCGTTCTCCTTGCTAGGCCTTGGCGGCGGTTTTCGCGTCGCGGCGCAGCTGCTTCTTGCTGCGGGGCTTCGGTTCGCCGGCGGCGATCTTCTGGGCGCGGGTCGGCTTGACCTTCTGCTTCTTCTGTTCGGCGATCGCGGCGGCGCGCACGCGGGCGCGGCCGACGGCCTTGTCGTCGCACTTGGCGGTCTTGCCGCCGGCGGAGATCTCGGTGATGATCACTTCGAGATACTGCTGGCGGTGGCCCCGCTTCACGCGGTAGCGGGCGCGGCGGCGCTTCTTGAAGACGACGACCTTGTCGCCCTGGATGTGGGCGAGGACTTCGCCCTTGACGGAGGCGCCTTCCACTTCGGGGGCGCCGACCTGGACGTCGTCGCCTTCGCCGACGAGAAGAACGGAGGGGAAAGCGATGTCGGAGCCGACTTCGTCTTCGGTCAGATCGACGAGGAGGGTCTGGCCGGGTTCGACCTTCTCCTGGTGACCGCCTGTCTTGATGACTGCGTACATAGAACCGTATCCTTTGGCCTAAATGCTTTTGGGCGGGTGAATTGTAGAAAAAAGCGGGCCCTTCTTCAAGGGATGCCCGCTTTTTCGGCGGAGCCCGGGGTCCGCAAAAAGCGCAAACCCCGGGGAAAACCGCCTTTCCCTAGCTTCCGAGCCGCTCCTGGGCGACGCGCTTCGCGGTGACGAAGTCCACCTTGCCCGAGCCCAGCCGGGGCAGTTCGTCCACCTTCATCACGGCGGCGGGCTGCATCAGCGGGGGGAGCTTCACCTTGCCGAGGCGCTCCTTGATCTCCTCCTCGGGGGCTTCGCCCGCGTAGAGGAGCACGATCTTCTCGCCCTTGACCCTGTCCGGAACCGGGACCGAGAAGTAGGAGACGTCGTCGAAGAGCGTCGATTCGGAGATCTTGTAGTCGATCGAGCTCAGGGAGATCATCTCGCCGCCGATCTTGACGAACCGGCTGTAGCGGTCGACGATCGTCAGGAAGCCGTCCTCGTCGAGGTGCCCCTTGTCGCCGGTCTTGTACCAGCGGTGGCCGTTGAGCTCGACCAGCGCCTGCGCCGTGCGCTCGGGGTCCTTGAGGTAGCCCTTCATGATCTGCGTGCCGCCGATCAGGATCAGGCCGTCCTCGCCCACGGGGAGCTCCTCCATCGTGTCGGGATCGACGATGCGGAACTGCGTGCCGGGCAGCGGCTGCCCCACCGTGCCGGGCTTGTTGCCCACCTGCACCGTTCGGTAGTCGTCCATCAGCGCGTCGGAGGCGTTGACCGCCGCCACGGGCGTGGTCTCGGTCGTGCCGAAGCCCTCGAAGATCTCGCACTTGAACTTCGAGCGGTAGAGCTCGCGGACGTCGGGGCGGATCTTCTCGGCGCCGGCGTATATCGCGCGCAGGTGCGAGAACATCAGCGGGTGGATGTGGCGGCTGGAGCCCCACATCCGCAGGAACGTCCCGGTGCTGACCATGATGCTCACCTTGAACTCGGCGCAGATGCGGCCGATGGTCTTGATGTCGGTCGGGTCGGGGCAGGTGGCCACGGGCAGGCCCTCCATCACGCACATCATCGCGGTGATGGAGAAGCCGAAGGCGTGGAACAGCGGCAGGAGGCCCAGCATCACGTCGCCGCGGCGCACCTGCAGCACGCTGCCGCACTGCTTGATGTTCGCCACGAGGTTGAAGTGGGTGAGCTCCACGCCCTTCGGGGTCCCCTCCGAGCCGGAGGAGAACATGATCGACACCACGTCGTCCATCGTGGTCTTGCGGAAGTCGCGCATCTCGATCCACCACGCGGGCAGCAGCAGCAGCCGGAGGTAGTTGAGGAGAAGCGCGGACTTCTTCAGCATCCCCTTCAGGTCCTCCATGTAGTAGACCTTGTACCTGCTCGTCAGCAGGTCCACGTCCATGCCGCGGGCGCGCATGCGGTCCATGAAGACCTTGGCCGTGAAGATTGTCTGGACGTCGGCCTTCCGGCAGCAGTAGTCCAGCACCTCGGCGGTGTTGGTGTAGTTCAGGTTGATCACCGTCTTGGCCTTGACCAGCGCGGCCAGGTTGACGATGATGCCCGGCGCCGAGGGCGGGATCATGATCGCGATGTTCTTCTGCCCGGGCGTCAGCCCGTCGATGATCTTCGCGAACGAGAGCGCGGCCGTGGCCAGCGAGATCGCGGAGAAGTGGCTGCCGTCGGGGCTGTAGACCGCGGGCGAGAAGCGGACGCGCTTCACCGTGCGGAGCCACATCGTCGCGAACGGCTCCAGCTTGTGGACGTAGTTGCTCCACGCGGAGATCGAGAGCTCCTGCACGTGGGCCTTGACGACCGGGGCGGGCGTGTCGATCGGGACGGGCTCGCCGAAGGCCACGGAGACCCAGCGGCGGCCGGACTGCGACTGCTCGATCACCGAGGGGTCGGTCATCGAGAACGAGGTGCCCCAGAGCCCCTGGATGTAGAAGGGGACGATCTTCGCGTTCTCGACGCCCTCGATGGCCTTGGACCAGTCGAGCCGGAACCGGTTGACGTTCCCGGTGCGCGAGAGGCCGTTTTCGGGGAAGACCGCCACCGCCTCGCCGGCCAGGAGCGCCTCGCGGGCGGCCTCCATCGCGGGGGCCGTGTCGGAGAGGTCGAGCCGGATCACGTTCATCTGCGTGAGCAGCAGCTTGATGTACCACTTTTCGTAGGACTCGCGGTGCAGCACGATGCGCAGCGGGCGCGGGCACGCCATCTGGAGCAGCGCCCAGTCGATCAGCGAGTTGTGGTTCCCGACGAGCAGGACCGGGCCCTCCCACGGGAGGTTCTTCAGGCCGCAGACGTCGAAGTGGAACCGGAACGAGACCACGTTGCGGATGATCAGGCGCATGAAGGTCTGCGGAAGCGCGGAGAGCGCCCAGACCGTGCCGGCGAAGCAGACCACGCCGAGGATGAAGAAGAGCTGGCGCTGGTCGAAGCCCAGGAAGTTCAGCGCGACGGCCGACACCGCGTAGAAGGCGATGATGCAGACGCGCTGCACCGCGTTGTTCACGGCGAGCACGTGCCCCGCCGAGCGCGGCTTGGTGTGGTAGAGGAGCATCGAGAGCATCGGCAGCATGTAGAGGCCGCCGCAGAAGCCCAGGACGCCGAACAGGACCGAGTCCGCGGGGTGCGGGACGAGCGGGATCAGGAAGATGGAGATCGCCGCCCCGGCGGTGCCGGTGGGGATCAGGCCGGTCTCGATGAAGGCCGTCGACATCTTCATCGCGTAGAGGCAGCCGGCGATCAGGCCGACGGCGCCCAGCAGCACCTTGACGTTGAAGAAGACGTCGTCGAAGAGCGCGTTGGAGACGAACTGCTCCTGCATCACGAAGACCAGCAGGAAGATCATCACCCAGAACATCGAGAGTCCGATGATCGACTGGCGGACGGCCGGGTTGCGCCAGGCCTTCTTCAGCTTGCGGCGCCCGTTGCGCAGCGTGAGGTAGCGCTTCCAGGGGAACTTCAGGTCCTGCTGGCTCTTCCCGACCGCCGGCATGCAGAAGGAGAAGACGACGGCGAGGAGGTTGAGCGCGAGCGCGGCCGCGAGCAGCGGGAGCGTGGCCTGCCCGAAGTCGCCGAAGGAGACCGCGTCGGAGGGGGCGAGGGCCTTGAAGGCGACGGCGACGGAGAAGCCGCCGAGGATCATGCTGACCAGGGAGGCGATGGTCACCGCGCCGGCGCCCTGCGCCAGCATGTCGGCTCCGTAGAGCTCCTTGATGTAGCCGTACTTCGCGGGGTGCTGGATCGCCACGGAGACGAAAATCAGCGCCGCCGAGACCGCGGCCAGGGCCATCGAGCCCCTCTGCACCGCGAAGGCGAAGAGGCCGACGGCGGCCAACATGCAGGCCGAGACGACGCGGGTCACCTTCTCCTTCGGGAACTTGTCGGAGAGGAAGCCCGCGGGCGAGAGGAGCAGCACGGCGGGCAGCAGGATCGCCAGGTGCAGCACGTAGAACTGCCACGAGTTGGAGGGGATGTACCCCAGGCGCTGGAGGATCAGCTCGAAGAGGCCGACGACGAACGTGGTCGCGGCCATCTGGGAGAACACGAAGCCGATGAAGGGCACGGTGCCCTTCGGAAGGGGGGAGTTCGCGATTCGCATCTGGATTTCCTGTCGCTGTCCGGAAACGCGGGCCTAGCCCGCGAACTTCTCGATCGTCACCGTCTCCATCAGCACGTCCTTCAGCGGGGCATCGTTGCGGTCGGTGTCCACCGCGGCGATGGCGTCGAGCACGTCGAAGCCGTCGAAGAGCTGCCCGAAGACGGAGTAGCCGTCGGCGGGGCCGCCGTTCGCGGGGTGGTCGAGGAAGTGCGTCCCCTCCTCGGGGTGGACGATGAAGAACTGCGAGCCGATGCTGTGGGGCATCATGGTCTTGGCGTAGGAGAGGGCGCCGCGGACGTGGGTGAGGTCCTTGTGGTACTGGTCGCCGATGGTCGAGCCGGGGCCCTTGGCCGCGTGGCCGCCCGTGCCGTTGCGCCGCGTGAAGTCGCCGCCCTGGATCATGAAGCCGGCGATGATGCGGTGGAAGGGGGCGCCGTCGTACTTGCCGGCCTTCGCGAGCTCCACGAAGTTGGAGACGCATTCGGGGACGAGGTCGGGGAAGAGGCGGAAGCGCATCGTGCCGAAGTTGGTCTTGATGACGGCGATCTCTTCGCCGGCGGCGGGTTTGTCGGTCTGGGCCATGTGTTTTCCTCGGGGAATCCGGGTGTGAACTCGCCGCGTAAACTACAAAATGAGAGCGACCAGACCACCCGAACGGCGATTTTGCGCCGGAAACGCCGTTTTTTCAGCCAAAACTGAACTAAAACGCCGTTTTCTTCACCCAGGCGAGGGCCTCTTCAGGCGAGGAAAACTCCTCGTCGAGCTGCTTCTCGAACGCCTCGCGGAGGACCTCGCCCATCTTCGGGCCCGGCTTCATCCCGAGCGCGGAGAGGTCGCGCCCCTGGAGCCAGGGCTTCGGAGGGGCCTCCAGGACCCCGGCTTCGCCCGCGAGCGCCCGGAGGCGCGGCGCGGCGTCCGGAACCGCGTCGCCCGAAGCCGCGCCGAGGGCGCCCAGCAGGGCGAGCGCGTCGGCGAGCGGAAGGTCGAGCGCGAGCC
>JAGCEZ010000089.1 GCA_017650365.1 Fibrobacterales bacterium
CGGGCTGCGCGGGACGGGGGGCGGTCGCCGGGGCCGCGGAGGCCGCCGGAGCGGGAGCGGAGGCGGCGGGCCCGAGGCTCTTCTTCGTCGCGGCGCGCCGGATGCCGTAGAGGGCCTCCAGGCTGCGCGGATGGTCCTTGCGGAGACGGAGCGCGCAGCTGTCCGCGGCCCGGCGGTCGCCCATCTGGCCCATCATCTCGGAGCAGATCCAGAGCGCCCGGGAGAGCTCTTCGGGCGGGAGCGAGGGCTCGGCGTTGGCGTACTGCGCGCGGGCGGCGGCGGTGTCGCCGCGGATGAAGGAGTTCCAGGCCTGCATCAGCATCGACTTCGCGTAGATCGACTCCTCGGGCTCGGCCTCGGCCATCAGCGCGTCGAGGATCCGCGCCCCCTTGGAGAGCGACGCGGTGTCCTGGAGGAGCGTCCAGGAGAGCGCGGCCTGGTAGAGCGCCTCGTGGCGCGGCGTCCCCTGCATCCCCGCGGCGGCGCTTTCGAACGCGGCCGCGGCGGCCGCGTAGTCGGTGGCGACCAGGGCGCGCCAGGCGCGGTCCATCGCCGCGGGGGCGCCCTCCTCGGCGCGCGCGGGGAGGACCGCGCAGAGCAGAAGGGCCGGAACGAGGAAAAACTTCTTCATATGCGCCAGAATATAGCTCCCCGAGAGGGCCCGGACCTCCCGCGCGGTCACGCGTCCGCCCTTTCGCCCAGGAGCGTCCAGCCGGAGATCCCGGTCAGCTTCGCGCGGACGAACTCGCCGGGGTTCCCGAGCGCCTTCGGGACGAGCACCTTGCGGAAGCCGTCCGTCCGCCCGAGCATCATGGCGGGGTCGCGGCGCGAGGGGCGTTCGAGGAGCAGCTCCTCCACGCGGCCGATCTGCGCGCGGGCCTTCTCCTCCGTGATCGCGTTCTGCAGGTCGATCATCCTGCGCAGGCGCTTCTGTCTCTCCTCCTCGGGCACGGCGCCGGGCATCGTCGCGGCGTCGGTTCCCGGGCGTTCGGAGTAGGCGAAGAGGAAGGCCCCGTCGAACCGGATCTCCTCCATGGCCGAGAGCGTTTCGCGGAACTCCTCCTCGGTCTCGGAGGGGAACCCGGCGATGAGGTCGGTCGTGAGGGCGATCTCCGGCATCGCCGCGCGCAGCCTCCGCACGGTGTCGAGGTAGCGTTCGCGCGTGTAGGTCCGGCGCATTTCGCGGAGCACGCGCGTGCTGCCCGACTGCATCGGCAGGTGGACGTGCTTGCAGATCTTCTCCTCGCGCGCGATCGTCTCGACGAGGTCGTCGCCGAAGTGGATCGGGTGGGGCGACGTGAAGCGGATCCGCCTCAGCCCGTCGATTTCGCAGAGCGCGCGGAGCAGGCCGGAGAAGCGCTCCGTCCCCTCGCGCCAGCCGTTGACCGTCTGCCCGAGCAGGAGGATCTCGACGGCGCCGCGTTCGACGGCGCGCCGGCATTCGCGGACCACGTCCCCGGCGGCGCGGTATTTCTCGGGGCCCCGCGTGTAGGGGACGATGCAGTAGGAGCAGCGGTGGTTGCATCCGCGCTGCACGGCGACCATCGCGGAGAAGGGCGTCGCCGGCTTGGCGTCCAGACCCTGGTAGTTCTCCATCCGGTCGAAGGCGGTCTGCACCGGCTCCAGCCCGTCGGCGCCGTCTTCCAGCAGCCGCGGCATGAGGAGATACCGGTCCGGACCGAGGACGAAGTCGACGTAGGGGGCGCGGTCGCGGATCGCCTGTCCGTGCGCCTGCGCCATGCATCCGATCACCGCGATGCGCAGGAGCGGGTTGCGCTTCTTCAGGCAGGCGTAGTTGGAGATCGTCCGGAAGACGGTCTCGTCGGCCTTGGCGCGGACGGAGCAGGTGTTGACCACGATCAGGTCGGCCTCGTCCGGGGTCTCCACGGGGCGGGCGCCGGCGCTTTCGAGCATCTCGGCCACGAGGCCCGAGTCGTACTCGTTCATCTGGCACCCGAAGGTGACGAGATGGTAGCGGGAGCGGAGCGGGCCGGAGCTCATTCCGCCCCTTCGGCGAACTTCCGCGCCAGGACGGGGATGTCGGAGAAGTGCGCCACGCGCCAGCGGACGTCGAACAGGGCGAGCTCCTCGCGCTTGCCGTAGCCGTCGTCCTCGATCAGCACGCAGTCCGCGCCGGCGTTTTTCGCGCACTCCACGTCGGGAGTCGCGTCGCCGACCATCAGGACGTCCTCCATCCCGACGCCGGCCATCTCGGCGAGCAGGCGCAGGCCGTCGGGCTCCGGCTTGCGGACCGGGAGCGTGTCGCCGCCCACCACGGCGTCGAAGAAGCGCTCCACGCCGAGGTTCCGGAGGATGACGCGCGTGGGGGCCTCGGCCTTGTTGGTCAGCAGGGCCTTCGCGCACTCCGTCGTCTCCAGGAACTCCTTCACGCCGGGGTAGAGGACCGTCCGCTCGGAGGCGTGCGCGGTGTAGTATTCGAGGAACTCGGCGTAGAAGTCGTCGACCGAGAGGGGACACTCGCCGTCGGGCAGGCAGAGCTTGAGGAGGTGCCAGGCCCCGTGCCCCATCGCCCAGACCACGTACCTGTATTCGCGTTCGGGCAGACCGTGGCGCCGCAGGATCGTGTTGATGCCGTGAGCGATGTCGGGCGCGCTGTTGATCAGCGTGCCGTCGAGGTCGAACACCAGCAGCTTTTTGCCGAAGGGGCCTCTCTTTGTGGCCTGGAACGGGAGCAAAACGGGGATTTCCTAGCTTTCGAAAGTGCGGAACGAAAGGCCAAAAATAGGAAAAGCGGGCGTTCCCGTCGCGCTGCACGACGTCTCGGTCCTGACCTTCGGATGGGCGGAGGGACTCGTCGCGGAGCTGCGCTCCCTCGGTGCCTCTCCCGCGCTGATGGTCGTTCCGGCGCCCGAAGGCGGCGAGGAGGGTCCCGCGGAACGCCGCGCCGCCTTCTCCGCGTGGCTGCGGGAATGCGCGGCCGCCGGACTCCCGCTCTTCTGCCACGGCTGGACGCACCGCGCGGATCCCGGCGCACCGCGCTCGTCCGCGGGCCGGGTCCAGAACCGCCTGAACGCGGGCGAGGCCGAGTTCGCCGGGCTTCCCGAAGAGGCGCTGGCCGATCGGCTGGACCGCGCGCTCGAGGCCTTCGCCGAACTCGGGTGCGGGGCCCCCGCGGGGTTCGTCCCGCCCACGTGGTTCGCGCCGCGCGCCTTGGAAAAACTTCTCTTCGCGCGCGGCATCGGGCTCTGCGAGCGCCGGCTCCGGATCTCGCGGCCCGCGATGCGCCTCTCCAGCTTCCCGATCTCGCTCTTCGGCGGCTCGCGGGCCGCGTGGGAGCTCTCCGCCTCCTGCGCGGAACTGGCGCTCGCACCGCGCGCGCCCTTCCTGGCCGCCTTCTTCGCCCTCGCCCGGGCGGCCGCCCGGCCCCGCCTGGCGCTCCACCCGGTCGATTTCGCGGACGAAGGGCGGCGGGCGCGCATGGAGACGCTGCTGCGGCGCGTGGCCGAAGGACCGGGGTTCGCGCCTTATTTCTAGTTTTGGCCGCGGAGGCCGAACTATGGGTTTCATCGAAGAGGCGAACAGCCGGACCAGCGTGGTCAGCGACACCATCTTCTTCATCGTCATCGTCGCGGCGATCGTCGGCGGGGTCGTCTACTACCACGTCGCCAAGGACAACGCGCTCGAGGGCTTCTCGCAGGCCGACGAACTCTTCGCCGCCGGGAAGTACGAAGAGGCCCTCGCCAAATACGTCGAACTCCAGGACGCCGGCTGGAAGAGCGATTCGCTCGACTCCATCCTCTACGAACGCCAGGCGAAGATCGAAGGGTGGAAGGAACTCACCGCCGAGGTGATGCAGTCCGCCGACTCGCTCCTCCGCGCGGGGGACACGGCCGCGGCCGTCGCCCGCCTGGGCGAACTCCCGAACCGCGCCTTCCTGGACGACATGCAGCGCGCCCTCGTCGCCTCGCTTCTTCTGGAGCCCGCCGCCGATTCCGCGTCCGCGGCGCCCGCGGACCAGTGATCAGTCGCCAGGCCCCAGGAATCAGTGGAATAATCGCGCCGAAGGCGCCTAACTACGCACTGGCACCTGGCAACTGGCACCTGGCGACTGAAATAACCCGTCCGCTCTCCCCGACGGGCTTCAGCTCGACCGTGGCGGTCACCTCGAGGTCGAGCCCCGCGAGGCGTTCGGGCCATTCGATCAGCGTGATGGCGTCCGAAAAGCGGTAGTGCTCCAGGCCGATCTCCTCCCAGTCGGCCCCCTCCGGCAGACGGTAGAGGTCCACGTGGTAGATCGGCGGTTCGCAGCGGTATTCGCGGACGATGGCGTAGGTGGGCGACCCGGTGCGGCCCGAAAAGCCGCGCCCCTGCGCGACGCCCCGGCAGACGACGGTCTTCCCCGCGCCGAGCGGTCCTGAAAGCAGGACGCAGTCGCCGCCCTTGAGCGTCTTCCCGAACTCGCGGGCCCAGGCCAGCGTCTCCTCCTCGGAGGAGGTGCGGACGACCTCGGAATCGGAACCGCTCACGGCAGCTCCGGAATGACGCCGCGGGAGGAGAAGAGCTTGCGGGTGCTCCCCTCGGGATAGCATCCGAGCAGGCGGACCTCGCCGCCTTCGAGCCGCAGCTCCTCGAAGGTCTGCGCCACGGCCGCGGTCGCCGCGTTCCCGCGGAAGTCGAGGTGGAAGATGTACTCCCACGGGCGGCCCGGGCGCGGACGCGACTCGATCTTCAGCAGGTCGAGGTTGCGGACCGCGAACGAGCTCAGCGCCTTGTGCAGCAGGCCCGCGCGGTTGCCGCCGGGCGTGTAGACGATGGTGCACTTCGTCCCCGCGGAGGCGTCGGCGAGCGGCTCCTTCGCGATCGCGAAGAAACGCGTGATGTTCACGCCGGGCTGGTTCTCGAGGTTCTTCTTCAGGATGCCGAGCCCGTACTTCTCCGCGGCGAGGGCCGACGCGATCGCGCCCGTCGTCCCCTTCTCGCGCGCGACGATCTGCGCCGAACCCGCGGTGTCGAACTCGGGAATCGCCGCGATCTTCGGATGCGACGCGAAGAAGTCGCTGCACTGGGCCAGGGCCTGCGGATGCGACTTCACGCCGGTCAGGTCCCCGATCCCCACGCCCTTCGGGGCGAGCAGGCAGTGCTCGATCAGCAGCTTCACCTCGCCCACGATGTGCACCGGGTACTTCATCAGCAGGTCGTAGTTCGGATGGATGGAGCCGGTCGTCGTGTTCTCCACCGGAACCGCGCCGCCGTCGGCGCGGCCGTCCAGGACCGCCTCGTAGACGTCCTCGAACCGCTCGCACGGGAGAGTCCTGCACCCGACGCCGAAGAGGTGGAGGCAGGCGCTCTCGCTGTAGGCGCCGGGAACGCCCTGGTAGGCGATGGTCTTGGGCTGGTCCATGCGGAAAATCTAGAAACGCCGCGCGCCCTTGTAGTGGCGCGACCAGTAGGGGTCGTCGAGCGGGGTGATCGTCACGCCCTTCGACGTGGAGGCGTGCGCGAAGTTCCCGTCGCCCAGCGCGATCCCCACGTGCGACACGCGGTTCCACTGCCCGAAGAAGACCGCGTCGCCCGCCTTCAGGCTTCCCTTCGAGACGGGCTTCCCCAGCTTCGCCTGCTCCGCGGCCGTGCGCGGGAGCGAGATCCCCGCCCACTCCTGCATGACGTTCTTCACGAAGCCCGAGCAGTCGACCCCCTTCTTCGTGGAGCCGCCGTAGAGGTAGGGCGTGCCCATCCAGGGTTTGATCGTCTTTTCGAGCGAGGAGGAGGTCTGCCCGCCCGTCCGTTCCGCCGCGGCGCTTCCCGGGCGCGAGACCCCGTTCGTCTCGGACGCGGCGCGCTCCTCCGGGGTGCGGTAGACGGGGTCGGGCCACGTGCCCGTGTTCCGGTCGTAGCCCATCCGCTGCGGGAAGTAGGCGCAGCCCGAAAGCGCCGCCGTCAGCGCGATCGCGAGAACGCAGGAGGCGCGGCGCATGTGCGGAGTGTCCTTCCGCCGGGTTCTACCGGCGCAGCCGCTCCAGCCTCCAGGCGCTCTGGAGCAGGCGGGTTTCCTCGAACGCGGGCGCGACCAGCTGCAAACTGGCGCTCGACCCGCCGCAGCTCCCCACGGGAACCGAGATCCCGGGCAGGCCGGCGAGGTTCAGGCTCACCGTGAAGATGTCGGTCAGGTACATCGCCAGCGGGTCCTTCAGCCCCTCGCCGCGCTTGAGCGGCGGGCCGGGGAGGACGGGCGTCGCGACGACGTCGCACGAGGCGAAGGCCTTCGCGAAGTCGTCCGCGATCAGGCGGCGGACCTTCTGCGCCTGCACGTAGAAGGCGTCGTAGTAGCCGGAGCTCAGCACGAACGTCCCCAGGAGGATGCGGCGCTGCACCTCCTTCCCGAACCCCTCCGAGCGCGACTTGCGGTAGAGCGACTCCAGGTCCTTCGCCTCGGGGGAGCGGTGGCCGTAGCGCACGCCGTCGAAGCGCGAGAGGTTGGCGCTCGCCTCGGCGGTCGCGATGATGTAGTAGGAGGCGATCGCGTGCTTCAGCGAGGGAAGGGAGACCTTCACCAGCTCCGCCCCGTCGGCCTTCAGGTCGTCGAGCGCCTTCTGCAGGACCTCGCGCATCTCGGGGTCGAGCCCTTCGCCGAAGCACTCCTCGGGAACGCCGATGCGGATCTTCGGGTCGCCGTTCTTCAGTTCGGGAAGAGTCGCGGGCGCGGGGCGCGTGGCCGAGGTGCTGTCGTGCGGGTCGTGGCCCGCGACGACGTCGTAGAGGAGCGCGGCGTCTTCCACCGTGTTGGCCATCGGGCCGATCTGGTCCAGCGAGCTGGCGTAGGCCACCAGGCCCCAGCGCGACACGCGGCCGTAGCTCGGCTTGAACCCCACCACGCCGCAGCAGGCGGCGGGCTGGCGGATCGACCCGCCCGTGTCGGAACCCAGGGCCGCGGGCACGGTTCCGCGCGCGACGGCGGCCGCGCTCCCGCCGGAGGAGCCGCCGGGAATCAGTTCGGGCCATTCCGGGTTCGTCACCGGGCCGCTCGCCGAGGTCTCGCTCGTGGAGCCCATCGCGAACTCGTCCATGTTGGCCTTGCCGACGATCACGGCGCCCGCGGCGCGCAGCCGTTCGGTCGCCGTGGCGTCGTAGGGGGCGACGAAGTTCCCGAGGATCTTCGATCCGCAGGTGCAGCGGAGGCCCTTCGCCAGGATGTTGTCCTTCACGGCGAGGGGGATCCCCGCCAGCGCGCCGAGCTTTTCCCCGGCCGCCCGCTTCGCGTCGATTGCGCGTGCGGCCTCCAGGGCCCCCTCCTCGTCCAGCGACACGAACGCGTTGTCCGCGGCGTTCGCCTTCGCGCTCTCCAGCGCCGCCTTCGCGAGCGCCTCGGAGGTGGTCGCTCCCGACTTCAGTTCGTCCAGCAGTCCGACGATCGTCTTCTTCATCTCCGACCTACTTGCTCCGCGACCACTTTTCCACGTAGAGGGCCAGGCCCATGCCCAGCACGCTCATCAGGTTGAACTTGAAGCCGAAGCCGAAGCGGAACTTCAGCATGTTCAGGTCGAGCTTGACGCCCGCGGGATCCGAATAGCCCAGGTCGAGGTTGAACCCCGACACGGCGAGGTTGCGCAGGTTGTTGTCCCAGCCGGCGCCGGCCAGTTCGCCGAACCAGCCGAAGAGGAAGCCGAGCCCTTCGCCCAGGATTCCCCCGAGAATCAGACCGAGGATGATGGCGGCGACGAAACGTCCGGTGGGCGCGCGATTCATGAAAACTCCTTTGCGGGCGGATTCCGTCCAAATATACCTAGTGGAGGCCTAGTAGTCGGAATAGACCACGCGCTCCAGCGCCAGCCCCTGCGGCGGGGCCCAGCGCCGCGTGCCCGGGATCTCCCCGGCGAGGATCCGCGCCGCGCTTCCCTCGGGTAGCCGCCCGCACCCGACCTCGACCAGATGCCCGACCATCGCGCGGACCTGATGGTGCAGGAAGCGGTTCGCGGCGAGCTTCGCGAAGAGAAGGCGGCTCCTGTCGCCGTCGGGGACGATCTCGACGGAGCGCATGTCGCAGACCGTGTTCGGCTGGTCCTCGCGCGGCAGGCAGAAGGGGCGGAAGTCGCGTTCGCCCAGAAAGAGCTTTGCCTCGCGCGCCATCGCCTCCGCGTCCAGGCGCGCCTCCCGCGGGAACCACGCGCGCTTCTCCAGAAGCGGGGAGCGGCGGAGCAGGATCGCGTAGACGTAGCGCCGCTCCAGCGCGTCGAACCTCGGCTGGAAATCGGGCCGGGTCTCCTCCAAGTCGTAGACGCAAATCGAGGGCGCGACCAGCGCGTTCACGCCGCGCTCCAGCCTGCGCGCCTCCTGCGGTTCGTCCAGGTCGAAGGCGGCAACCTGGCCCAGCGCGTGCACGCCCGCGTCGGTGCGGCCCGAGCCCATCACGTGGACGCTTTCCTGGCGCGCGACCGTCGCAATCGCCTTCTGCAGCGTCTCCTGGACGGAGAGGGCGTTCGGCTGGACCTGCCAGCCGCAGAACGGCTCGCCGTCGTATTCGACCTTGCAGCGGTACCGGGGCATCACTCCCCGCGTTCGCGGGCCAGGCGGATCACCTGGGCCACCTGTTCGGGCGGCATCTTCAGCCGCCGCGCGATCTCCGACTCGGTGTAGCCGCGGTGCGCCAGCTTGAGGATGTCCGACTTCAGCCGGTCCTCCTGCTCCAGGCGCGTCAGCGCCGCGGGAGTCATCAGGACGATCGGTTCGCGGCGCGCGGGTTCGGAAGCGGTTTTTTCCTTCGCGGCGGAGACCGGTTCGGGCTCGGGCGCGACGGGTTCTTCGGGAACGGGTTCGACGACGGGCGCGGAAACGGGTTCTTCGGGCGCGGAGGAGACCTGCTCGGGAACGACCGGTTCTTCGACGGGTTCGGAAACCGGTTCGGGCGCGCCCAGCGCGGGCGACTCGACGGAGACCCGCTTCTCGCGCGGGCGCTTGGGCTCGGGCGTCAGCGGCTGGATGACGAGTTCTTCGGTGTTCGGGGAACGGTTCGCGTCGTCGTCCAGGCCGATCCCGGCCGGGTCGTCGTCCGCAAGTCCGCCGCGCGCCACTTCGCCGGCGTCCGACGCGCCTTCCGCGTTCCCGGCGACGTTCGCGTCCGCAATCGCATCCTCGCCGGAATTCTTTCCGGAATCGCGCCAGCCGTCGCGCGCCGCGCGGCGCGGTCCCAGGCGCGAAGGCGCGGGCGCGGAGCCCGCGGCGCGGCGCCTGGATCCGCGCAGGATCTTCCGGGCCAGGAACGCCGCCGCGGCGATCAGCAGCAGGGCGGCGCCGGCGATTCCGGCGACCTCCACGGGCGTCGCCGCCATTCCTTCCTCCGCCGCGGCGGAAGAAGAGGCGTCGCGCGCTTCAGATCGTCGGCTTCGGCGCACAGCGCGCGCTGGTCCAGGCGCAGAATCTCGCGCCTCGCGCTGTCGCGCTCGGCGCGGATCGCGTAGTCCAGGGAGTCGATCAGGGCGGAGACTTCGTTCAGCGCGGCTCCCGAAACCTCCCGGGCGGGGGGCGCGGAGACCGCCGCGGCATCGTCTTCCGCGGCCCAGACGACCGCCGCGGCGCACAGAAACGCGCGGCAGAGTGCGGAGAATGCGGAAAAACGGGCCATAATCCAAAGATAGCATTCGCAAATATCCGCCCTCGCGAACAGACATCGCCGCCGGTGCGCTGCTTGTTCGGTCACTTGTCCGCGACTTGTTCGGTCACCTGGTCGGCGCCGATGACAGGGTAAAATGACAGGGTAAATGACAGGGTAAAATGACAGGGTAAAACTTGGAGTTGCGATTTTTGCGAAACCACGGCTGAATTTTGGCAGTTAAGAAGGGTTTCTGAGAAAAAACGCCGGGAAACCGGTCTTAAACGGCGAAATTCATACAAAAGGTGTCCATATGACTACCTTTTCGCGAACATTTTTGGTTATATGGCAAAACGGACGGCCTACGGGCAGACGCATACCCTGGCATAAACATCAAAAATGGGTTAATTTCGGCAATTCGGTGTACTTTCCCCTAGAAAAGTGGCAAAACGAGCGCAATTTTCCCCTAGAAAAGTGGCAAAATAGACACGACTTTCCCCTAGAAAAGTGTAAGGGACTTCGACAGCTTCAAGCTCTTCCTGAACGACCTGGGGCTGCTCGGCGCCATGGCGGACGTCCCCCCGAAGGAAATCCTCTCCGGGTCGAAGATGCTGACCGAATACAAGGGCGCGTTCACGGAGCAGTTCGTGGAGCAGGCGCACCGGTCCGCGACCGACGCTCCGCTGTATTACTACACCAACAGGAACTCGACTGCGGAGATCGACTTCGTGATCCAGACGGACCGCGTCCATCCCGTCGAGGTCAAGGCGGAGGAGAACCTGAAGGCGAAGTCGCTCGCGCAGGCGTTGAAGGCAAACGAGAATCTGCGCGGGTTGCGCTTCTCGATGTCGGACTACCGCGAAGAGGAGCGGATGACGAACGTCCCGCTCTATCTGGCGTAAACAGCGAAAATTAGCTGATTTTGGCGGTTTGTGATAAAAGTCGCTTGGGAAAGTGTGCGCCAGGCTTGAAAAGTCCCTTGGAAAAGTGTGCTCGGAGTACGGGAATTCGGTTGAAAAAGTGCGGCCAAGCGGTCATAAATCGCTTGGAAAAGTGCGAAAAAGCGTTGCGGATCCGGTTGAAAAAAGTGTAAGCGCGACATCCTCGACGAATACAGGGACGACGTCTTCAAGATCTACGTGCAGGACACCGGCCCCTTCGCCACCGGTCCGCCGCTTGTCCGGCGCCGATGTCTGCCAGAATGTCGCGGGGAAGGGGATGACGTTGTCCGCGCACGCGTCGTTGGCCGCGTCGAGGACCGCCTCAATCGCGAGAGAGGATTACCCTACTTCGTTCGCATTGGCGCAGAGAAGTCAGGCATAATCTGCGCCAAAGGCTCGCTGCGTGTGACATCGGCGTTCTTGCTGAGCGATTTCAAGACCCCATGATTGAGCGTCAAAAGATGGACAAAAATCCCACCACGGCGTGCAACCTTGATCGCCGGAACGAAATCGCTGTCTGCCGTCACAAGAACGATCCGATCAAATGTTTTTTCATAGCTAATCCAAGCGACGTCAAGGCCGATTTTCATATCGACGCCCTTTTGCGACAAGGAAGGCATGAACGAGGCGTCCGTGTGCGGCTGTTGGTTATAGCACCTCTCTTTAAGCGTCCATCCGGAGAACATAATCTGCCCTTCCCGTACTGCGAAATAATCCAATGACGCGATTCCATCTAACAACGCATTCCCATCGCGAAATTGAGGAGTGCCGTCAAAGCTGAACTCTTTCTTGGACACGGGGAGACACGTCTTTTTATTGCAAGGTCGGCAATCGTAAAAATACGCCCTGTAATCAGCGGAAGTAATACCAAGGAACGCAAGAGCCGCCTTGACGAACTTTTCCGTATTTTCCGGCGTCAAATTTTGTTCAAACGCCTCCTTCCATTTCTTACGCAGAAAACCGCCATCAATAAGAAATGCAACCTTCACGAAGCCCCCCTAAAAAAAAACGGCCTACTTGAGGGACACTTTCGTGTTTACATAAACCCTCGTTCGGCCTGCATTTGTCTTAAAATTAGGTTCTGAAGAGGCAAATGTCAAGCCCTTACGAAAAAATCGGAAAAACAAAGCGTCTCCCGGTGGCAGGCCGAGAAAACGCCGCTTCACATATGCCTAAATGGCTTCAACCGCACACTCCGTCGCGAAAGCCCGGGTATGTACGAGTTCTAGAGCATCGAGCAAGCGCAGGAACTTGCCACGAAGTGGCTGTGGAGCTATAATCATGAGCGGCCGCACTCCGCCATCGGCGGAATCCCGTCTGTGAAGCTGCTGGCCCAAATGTCTGTCGCTACTGAATGAGCCCTCAAGCAACCTGAATTAAGTCCCGTTTCCGACATTCATCGGTCCCAGCCCCACCTCCACCAGACTTTGCTAAAGAACTCGTGCAAGTTCACAATTAAATATGGAAACAAAAACATAATGGCTGGCTAAATTCATGAATCCAAACCCACGGCACGCCCGCATTATTGAGTGCCTTTAAAACACTTGTATGCGGATGGCGGTTGTTCTTCCCGGCGGAAATGAAATTGAACTTCTTTTCGGAATTCATAGCACGGTTGTAATTATTAAGCGATCCGTGATGCGGAACTTGTTGCATAAGCAGCAGCGGAAACTGTTCTTCGAAGTCATCCGCGCATTGCGCCCACTTCTTTTGCCCTTTAGCCTCATAGTCTCCGAAATACATACATCCTGCTTTCTCTCCCGCATGACGCAGCCAGCAACGGCATATTGCGCAATTGCTGCAGCAAGAATGCATGTGCATGCAACGCACCGATTGCGTCGCCGGCCCCGAATATGTCACCATGGAATTGCCGTTAATCGACCCCCGCACCGATTTATAGCAACCACGTACCTTGCCGAAATAATCCGGATCTGAGCATTTGGACGCAATATCGGACAGCGAGAGCCCTATCTTCGCATTCTTCAACGCCGTGCGCAAGGTTTCGCTTTTCTCGGAAGAAGCGTTGTCGTAATTGAACGTCTTGAAAACCCAAGGGCTTTTGCTAAACGCACGTACTAATGCTCCGCTTGCAATCAATCGAGTTTTGCCTGGCTCCTCGTCAAGATTCAGCTCGTCAGTCTCATTGGGCATGGCGCCTCTTTTCTCGACCTTTATAACTGTCACGCTCTGCCCATCCCATTCAAGAGGCGATTCACTGTTACGAACGGCCAAAGTCAAGAGACTCTTGTACAACAGATTGCGTGATGGGCCGCCAAGTCGATCCACAAAGGACGGCGAAATCGCCCAAACATCCTCATCATTCAACAACGGCACAAAAATGCGTTTGATATCGGCCTTCCCGAACAATGTTTCAAGACCGTTGACGTGATCGTCATGAAAATGGGAGATGAAAACCGCATCGATTACAGGTTTTACTTTTCCTTGTTCGAAACCAAGGCGCTCGCAATAGTCTTCCACCACTGTTTCTATAAATCCTGCTGTCCCGCCGCAATCAAAAACAACATTCCTTTCACGCCCATCCGCTTTGAACGCTTCGGTGTAAAACGCGCCTTGTCCGATTGGATGTATGGTCCGAATGACGTCTAGCATTATCCCCCCCCCCCAATACCGTAAGTACCACCATCGCGCAGACAGTGCCTATTACGAGTATACTTCTTTTCCAGCCAATCCGGTACGACAAAATGGAGCGTCTTTCCACCGTCGAAGAGATCGCACTCGCGAAGCTGCTGGCCGAAACGCCTGTTTCTACTGAACGAGCCCGCACTGAAGCAGGGGCGGACGATTAGGGCATCTGCTTTATGACTATTCGTGGAAACTTTTTATCCTTCATTAGGGAGTTCGGGTATGCCTTTTCATATTCTTCCAGTCGTTTGATAATCTCATCGCATGCTGAAGAATAATCATCATAGATGTTATAAATATTGATCACGACATCAGCCGTACTTAGCTCCTGACACGCTGTATGCGTTAACCACAAGTGCGCTTTAGGCGCTTCGTTATGAATCATCCCATTGCGCAAATTGTCACGCAAGACATCTT
The DNA here is from genome assembly GCA_017650365.1 of Fibrobacterales bacterium. GTDB lineage: Bacteria > Fibrobacterota > Fibrobacteria > Fibrobacterales > CADBQJ01 > CADBQJ01. Next base: position 13,546 of record JAGCEZ010000089.1, read on the forward strand.
TATCATATTTTTGCATAGAAGGCAGTTGGACAAGGTTCTCAAAGCATGTTCTGGCATTGGGTTCGTCATTTGCCCACGCAGTGGATACGTCCGGCTTCAGTCGATGCAGAAGCTTGCCCAAGAAATCAATGTGCAATGCCAACAGCTGAAACGCTTCATATGGGCACCCAACATCAATAATCTTCTTCAAATTATCGCGTTGGTCTCTTATCAGATCAATTGCCGTGCGGATGGTATGCATGATTCGGCTCCTTTTGCCAAGTTACTCCAAACGATCTCTCAGCTGATTATTTCAGCACCTTTCGTCCTTTCTCTTCGAATTCGCGGAATGTATGCCAAAGCTCATTTGCGGCATCGTTGATGCGTTGTGCGCTTTCCTCCGCCTCCGGACCGTCAACTTTGCGTATGTTGTCATTAACGACAAACGTCTCCGCCAAAGCGGCCAAGAATGTGGACGTGTTGTCTATAAGCTTGGCTTGCAATGCGTTCAAGTCATTATCATTGAACGGAGCAATCATGCCGAGTTCAGCATCCGTTCTGATTCTTTCCAACGGCTCAAACACACTTATATCGAACATTGCATGAAAGTCGTAATTTTTTATCAAATCGCGAACCTGAGCTGTAAACGCGCCATCTATTCTGTCGAACAGAATTTTCTGTTTTTTGCGAATACGCTTCTTTCGTTGTTTGTGACTATCGACAATTAACGCGGCTAGTGCACCAATCAATGCAGAAATCACATTGCCTATGACTTGTGACAGTGCGTCCCTTATCATCTCCAACGTGCCTACAACAACCTCTTCCATAAAATCTCCATTCTTCTTGGCCCCGTTCTACCATATTGAAATGCCGAAAAACGAAAGAACGGAACCATGTTTAAACTTCGTTTCCGACATGCGTCTTGCGACACACTCTATTTAGTCTTCTACTTCAAGGTCGAGCAGTATCCACAATTTGCTCTCTACTAATATTTAGCCCGCGTCCGCCTCGCAATCGGCCTTACATGACTGCATAGAGCAAAAAGCCGTCCTCAAGAGTGCCCGGCAACGCCCGCCGCCCACAAACGAAAAGAGGCGACCCCGAAGGATCGCCTCAAGTTCGCTATACTAACCTAAATCAGGTGCAGTCGTCCGAATTGCCGCTCGCCTTCGTACCGGTTTCCTTGTAGGTCGCCGGGCTCAGTTCCGTGCACTTGGCAGCGGTGGCGCTAGTCACGACAACGCGCTTGATTTCCTTGGTGCCGTTGGGCACGCAGGTCGTCCAAACGTTGTTGGCTTCGCAACCACCAATCTTGACGCGGGAAGTCGCCCAAGCAACACCAGCCTTGGTGCTTTCGTCGTTATAGCTCTCAGGCTCGTCATACGTGAAGTACTGCGAGGCCCCCGGCTTGACGAAGGTGATGGAGTCGAAGCTGCCAATCTTGGACTGTTCGGCGATGTAGGCCTGCTGCAGGGTTTCGTAGGTCTTCAGCACCTGGGGAGCTTCAGAGACCTTGGACTTGTCAGACAGACCGAACATCTTCGGGACGGCGATACCGGCCAGGATGCCCAGAATGACGACGACGACCATCAGTTCGATGAGGGTAAAGCCTTTCTGCTTCATGGTTCTTCTCCTTTGTGTTGTTGTGCGTCGGGGTGACGCACATGGGGTTACCACTCTCTCAAATGTAAACCGAATTTACGGGTGTGCAAGGATTTTTTTCTCTCAAAACGCTTTCATTACGCTTTTCTGCATAAAAATTCCCAAATTTTGAGGCGATTTGTGTTTCCGGCTGTAAACAAAACCGCGCGACCGTTATTCCACCCGTTCGATCTTGGGAGTCCGGCTGCGGTAGGCGAGCATGCCGAAGGGGACGCGGAGCGGTTCCGTGAGGAGACCGAGCGCCTCTTTCGGGCCGCGGCGGACGGCGAGATAGAGCAGCATCAGCGCGAAAGCCTGCCAGGCGCGCGGCCATCCGTTGAGGAAGAAGGCGAGCAGCGCGGCCCAGAGGAGGAGCGGCCAGGGATGCCTGAGGAGGAACGAGAGGAACGCGTGGTGGCGGATCTGCGAGACGACCAACTGGCCGACGCCCAGCCACGAGCGGTTCAGCGGCAGAAGTCCGGCCCGCAGACGCGAGAGACGGCGATCGGAGCCGGGCTTGGTCACCATCGGAATCGGCAGCGCCTCGACGCCGCAGCCCGCGTGGGCCAGGCGGAAGGCGAGGTCGGCGTGGCCGTAGGGGCCCCAGAGGGCGGGGTTCCAGTTGTCGGCGGCCATCAGCGCCTCGGTCTGCACCAGCAGGGCGCCTCCGAACCGGGCGCGGCGGCTGCCCGCCACGTTCGGAAGGAGGTTCCGGGAGGAGCGCACGCCGTTTTCGACCAGGTGGTAGGAGCCGACGAACGCCTTGACCCCCTGGACGGGGCGCATGTAGGTGCGGTTGTTCAGGAAGTCGATGAACTCGTCCTGGATCTGCATGTCGGCGTCGAGGAAGAGCAGCCAGTCGAATTCGGCCAGTTTTGCGCCCGCCCAGCGCCCGGCGCTCCGGCTCCCCGAGACGTCTTCCACGCGATAGACGCGGTCGGCCCCCTCCATCGCCGCCTGGACGCTTCCGTCGTCGGAGCCGAGGTCGAAATAGAGCGTCTCGTGCGTGACGGCGAGCCGCTTCAGCCGGGTGAGCAGGTCCCGCAGTGAATCGGCGTCGTTGCGCCCGGTGACGACGATGGAAATCAGGTCGAACATTTCTGCCCCAAATCTACCTTATCGCACTACCGCGGGTAAGGGGACAATCCGTTCGATTCGCACGGGATTGTCGAGCAGCCGCCACTGCGCCACCCGCTCGTCGTCCGTGAACCGCGCTTGCGGCAGGGAAAAGCCGAGAGTATGGCGCGCGCCGCCGATTTCTTTATATGCGGTATCCGCCAGGAGGATAACGGGCAAGGATTCTGAACGCAAACTATCGGTAACTGCTTGAAGTTCGACGATACGCGAATGCGATTCCGCCTGGGTCGATATTTTGTCCTCGCAGATTTGAACCGCGGCGACGACAAACGAAGCGAGAAAAATCGTGGCGAGGATGGGGTGTATCTTCGATTTGCTTGGAAGAAAGCCCAAAAGGAAGTCGAAGAGAATCAATGGGACGCCAACGAGGAAAATGGCCTGGAAATCGTGGAATGCGGTAAAGTGCTTCATCGGCAATGTCCAGCAAAGAGCGAGCGCCAAAAGGCAAAACGGGGGGAACGCTTCTTTGCGGCGGGCCGCCAATGCGAGCGCGCAAGCCACCACCGCAAGAGCGAGAATTCCATGAACGGCGGTTGTCTTCCAAATCAGCCATTTTCCGGAAAACGGCACGAGACTTTTGTTGAGGAGAGCCAACACTTGCTGGAGGATGGCTGGAGTCGCGGAGACGCCGATTCGGTACAGTTGCTCTTTCGCGAATGCGCGTTGATCCAATGCATAGGCATAGGATGCATATGAACTGTCAGGCGCGTTTCCGAGGCGGAAGGAGATGCTTTTTGCAGTCGACGTTTCGGAGAGCGGCGTCTGGGTGGCGATGCACTCGTTGGCGAGGTTGAAGGCCAACAGCGCGACGCCGAGGAGCAGCGGCGCGCCGGCCAGCAACAGGTTCTCCTTCGTCCGCCGGTTTTTCCACTGGAGCAGGGCAACGGCGGGGAAGAGCATCGCGTAGGCCTGCCACCCCAGGGCGACGGCGACCAGCGCCTTGACCAGCAGCTGCCGCGGGCGGTTCTCCTGCCAATGAACCACGAGCCCGTGAAAAAGCAGCATACAGCCAAACAGCGCGGGCACGTCGTTGAAGACCATGTCGTTGTAGCGGAGAAAGAAAGGTGTCGAGAAGGCAAGCATGACGACGGTCAAGGCGACGAGGGAGCTTCTTCCCAGGCGCTTGAACGCCAGGTAAGCGCAGAACATCGCACCGAGCCAGAAGAGGAGCATCAGCTTGCGCGCGGCAGTCACCTGCGCAAAGAGGTCGTCGCCGCCGAGCTCCATCGCGCCGCGAATCAGCAGGAACGGCACGACGGAGAAGCGATTGTAGGCCTCGTAATGGTCCACACCCGCGGAGTCCACGACAATGCGGTTGTACATCAGAAGATGGCGTTCCGGCGAGAGGTGCGCTGCCAATGTCAGGCCGTGCGATGACAGAAAGCCGTTATGTCCTTTGGACGGTGCTAGCTCGGGGTAGGGCAGCAGCCAGACGATGAGGAGCAAGGCAGCGAAGAGAGCGCGCTCGAACCGCTCGATGCGTTCCAGTGACACTTTTGCCTTGAACAGCTCTAGTCTCTGCATGACGATGACTTCAAGGTCCTAATCGCGGAAATCTGGCTTTTTGACGCGAACAGGCCTAAATATTCCTCCTTTAATCTATCCTATTTTTCTTTTTTTGGGCTGTTTTTGGCTTATATTCACGATATGGACGAAAAGAAGGAAGAGATTGTCGTCGAGGCGGGACGCCTGGGGCGGCTCTATTGGCAAGACCTTTGGCGGCACCGCGAGCTTTTCCTCTTCCTCGCCTGGCGCGACATTGCCGTTCGTTACAAGCAAACCATGCTCGGTGTGGCCTGGAGCGCGGTGCGGCCATTGGTTTCCATGGTCGTTTTCACGGTCGTTTTCGGGAAAATCGCCTCTCTTCCTCCGGACGGAGGTGCGCCTTACGCCGTGATGGTCTTCGCGGCGTTGTTGCCTTGGCAGTTTTTCGCCAATTCGCTGCCGATCGCGGCGAACAGCATCATTGGAGGGGCTAACCTTGTCTCCAAGGTCTACTTCCCACGGTTGATCATCCCCGTGGCCGCGCTGGGAACCGGCATCGTCGATTTGCTGGTTTCGCTCGTCGTGCTCGGTGGCATGATGGCCTGGTATGGCTTCTGCCCTCCGTTTCGCGCACTGTTCCTGCCGTTCCCGCTGTTGCTGGCGATTCTCTTTACGGCGGGATGCGGCGTTCTCTCCTCGGCGCTCTGCGTCAAGTGGCGCGACGTTCGCGTCATCGTCCCCTTCGTTGTGCAGATCGGCCTTTACGTCAGTCCGGTCGGCTTTTCGAGTTCTGTCGTTCCGGAACGGTGGCGGTGGCTTTACGACTGCAATCCGATGGTCGCGGTGATCGACTGTTGCCGATGGTGCCTGATTCCCGGAGCCGCCGCTCCGGGGGCCTCCACGATATGGACGGGCGTTGCGGTCACGCTGTTCGTTCTCGTTTTCGGCATCCGTTGTTTCCGTTCGATCGAACGTTCGTTCGCGGACACAATCTGACCAGAGGCGCAAGGAGAAAAACATGGCACGCAAGGCGCTGATTACGGGCATCACGGGGCAGGATGGCTCCTATCTGGCGGAACTTCTGCTCTCGAAGGGGTACGAAGTGCACGGCGTGATCCGCCGCAGCTCGTCGTTCAACACGGGGCGCATCGAGCACCTCTACATCGACGACCTGATCCGCGACATCCACCAGAAGAAGGTGAAGCTCCACTACGGCGACATGACCGACTCGAGCAACCTGGCGCGGCTGGTGCGCGAGGTGAAGCCCGACGAAGTGTACAACTTGGCGGCGCAGTCGCACGTGAAGGTTTCGTTCGAGGTGCCGGAGTTCACCGCCGAGACCGACGCGGTCGGCACGCTGCGGCTGCTGGAGGCGCTCCGGTTCGAGGGGCTGTCGGACTGCAGGTTCTACCAGGCCTCGACTTCCGAACTGTTCGGCAAGGTGGAGGAGGTTCCCCAGCGCGAGACCACGCCGTTCCACCCGCGCTCGCCCTACGGGGTGGCCAAGCTCTACGCCTACTGGATCGTGAAGAACTACCGCGAGGCCTACAACATGTTCTGCTGCAGTGGCATTCTCTTTAATCACGAATCCGAGCGCCGTGGCGAGACCTTCGTCACGCGCAAGATCACGCTGGGCGCCAGCCGCATCGCCGAGGGGCTGCAGGAGAAGCTCTACCTGGGCAATCTCTCCGCCGAGCGCGACTGGGGCTTCGCGAAGGACTACGCCGAGTGCATGTGGAAGATCCTCCAGCACGACAAGCCTGACGACTGGGTGGTGGCGACGGGCGAGAGCCACACGGTGCGCGAGTTCGCGACGCTCGCCTTCGCGAAGGCCGGGTTCGACCTGGAATGGCGGGGCTCCGGTGCAAATGAGAAGGGGGTGGACCGCAAGACCGGGCGCGTGCTGGTCGAGGTCGATCCCTCCTACTTCCGCCCCGCGGAGGTGGAATCGCTGCTCGGCGACCCCTCCAAGGCGAAGAACGAGCTGGGCTGGAACCCGCGGACCACGTCGTTCGCCGAACTGGTCGAGACGATGATGGAGAGCGACCTGGCCAAGGCCAAGGGCGAACGGCTGATGCGCGAGGCCCGGAAATGAGCGCCCTTCCCCGGATTCCGATCCCGCGGGAGGCGAAGATCTGGGTGGCCGGCCACAACGGCATGGTGGGCGGCGCCATCGTCCGCAAGCTGCGCGAGATCGGCTGCGACAACCTCGTGCTGCGGAGTTCGAAGGAACTCGACCTGACCGACCAGCGGGCGACGTTCGACTTCCTGCAATCCGAAAAACCGGAATACGCCTTCATCGCGGCGGCGAAGGTGGGCGGCATCTGGGCCAACAGCCAGGCCCCGGCGGAGTTCGGCTGGATCAACCTGGCCATCGCGACGAACGCGATCCACGGCGCCCACCTTGCGGGCGTGCGCAAGCTGCTCTATCTGGGCTCCTCCTGCATCTATCCGCGCCTGGCGCCGCAGCCGATCCGCGAGAGCGACCTGCTGACGGGGGCGCTGGAGCCGACCAACGAGGCCTACGCCGTGGCCAAGATCGCCGGGCTGCGGCTCTGCGCCTGGTACCGCCGCCAGTACGGCGACGACTTCATCGCGGCCATGCCGACCAACCTCTTCGGCCCGGGCGACAACTTCCACCCGGAGAAGAGCCACGTGCTGCCCGCGCTGATCCGCAAGTTCCACGAGGCGAAGCTCTCCGGCGCGCCGGAGGTGATCGTCTGGGGTTCGGGCAGGCCGCTGCGCGAATTCCACTACGTTGACGACCTGGCCGACGGCCTGGTCTGGCTGATGGAGCACTATTCGGGAGAGGAACACCGCAACATCGGTACGGGCGAGGAGGTCTCCATCGCGCAGCTGGCGAAGATGGTGGCCGAGACGGTCGGCTACTCCGGCCGGATCGTCTTCGACCCCTCCAAGCCCGACGGCACGCCGCGCAAGCTGATGGACTGTTCGAAGATCCACGCCGAGGGGTGGCACCACAGGATCGGTCTGCGCGAAGGGCTCGAAAAGACCTACGCCTGGTTCCTGGAGCAGAAGGAGAGCGGTCTCCGTGGGTGGTGAGCGCTGGTGGAACCGGAAGATTCCCGCCCGGAAGGTCGAGTGGGTGATTTTCGTCCTCGCGCTGATTGCGCTGGTGCTGCTTCCGCTACCGAGGATCGGATTTCTCGACGATCAACACCATGCGTTTCTTTCCTCCCATGGGATGACGCTCGCCGCGCACCTCTCGCCGGAGCACCACTTCCTGATGTACAACCGCGTCGTGCTGGATGCGGACGGCGTGGAGCGAATCGAACCCTACAACCGCTTTTCCATCGTGCCCTTCGCGCTGATTCGCTGCGCGATGGCGTTCGGCGGCAATGATTTGATCGACCAGTTCATCTGCGCCCGAAAACTGATGCTTGCGTTTCTGCTGGGGGCGATGTTCTGCGCCTATCTGGCGTTCCGGCGGTTGCGGCCGGGCTCCTGGGCGGTTCCCGTCGTCATCGCGCTTGCCTTCTCCTCCAAGTTCTGTCTCTATTACGGAGACATGGTCTTCAACGACATTCCCGAACTATTCGGCTGCATGCTGACGTTCCATGGATTCGTCGTCTACTGGCAGGAAAAACGGTTCGGACAATTGCTGGCGAAAGCGCTCATGGCGGTGGCGCTGGGATGGCAGATTTACGCGATGATCCTCCCGGTCGCGGTCTGCATCTGGCTGAAGGAAAGAAACAGCAAAGACGCGATTCGACTAGCCACCATTCCAATCGCGATGGGCGTTCTTCTGCTGTCGTTTAATTTCGCGCAGGAATATGCGGCTACGCGAAAGCCGATCCTGGAGATGCCGTCGGTGCAGAGCGCTTTGGGCAGAATGGGATTGGTGCAAGGAGAAGCCTATCTTGCGAAACGGTCGAACGAACTTTCCCTGAATCAGGCGCAATTCGTCAAGCAACAGATCTTGCGAGCCGTTTATGCTACGACGCCGGCAATTGTTGCGCCCATGATGAATGCCGTTTACGGCGCGCTTCCCGGCGGAACGAAAATCAATACTCCGGAAGAGAATGGCCGCTTGTTCGCATTGTTCGCGCCCATTGTGGCAATCGCCATGATTCCTTTGTTCGTCATTTTGCTGCGAAGACGGAAAATCTCGGTCGTAGCGGCGATTCCGCTGATATCGTTGGCGTTGCTTTGGTCTTTCCCGATGAAAAACTTTACTATGATCCACGATTTTCAGGGACTTTTCTGGATTGGCATGCCGTTAATCTTCTATGACGCGTTGTTCGCGTTGTTCCCGGAAAAGTCGAGAGTATTCCCGTTGTTCCTGACGTTGGCCCTCTTGGCTGGGATGGGCTCTTTCCTGCGGTTGAGCGAGAACAAGATTTATGATTCTGCCGAGTCAGTCGCTAGAGTGGCAGCTTTGCAGTCTGAGACCAGTAAATTCGGCGGCGAGGTTCACCCCAAAGTGTTCGTCGACGGCTATCCGCCCCGGATTGTGCGGGCGGCACACGGCTTGGAGTGCGCGTTGCCGCATGCTGTCTTTGCGCGCCGCTTGGAGCAAGCGGACTATGTGCTGCATGACGACCCGGTTCGCATCGAGAGAATGACGAAGATATCAGCTTTGCGCTTAATAGATGAAGCGAACCGAAAAGATCCAATCAGCACTAATTTCGGCGAAATTGCCTCTGAATACGGCCATAACGAATTGAAAATTCTGCGCGGAGGCGGAGTATGAACGGGCACGAAGCAAAACGATTGCCGACAGTCTCCGTCATCATGGCGGCATGGAACTCGGCCGAAACAATCGCCGAGACCATCGAGTCCGTAAGAGCGCAAACTTTGGCGGATTGGGAGTTGTTGGTAATTGACGATGGATCGACGGACGATACCGTGAAAATCGTCCGGGGAATGACCGAAACGGATCGGCGCATTCGTCTCATCGGCGGAGCGCATCGCGGCGCAGCCGCGGCAAGGAATGCCGGACTGCAAAACGCCGAAGGCAGGTATATCGCCATTCTGGACAGCGATGATTTCGCAATGCCGGAAAGGCTTGCCAAGCAGGTCGCCTTCCTGGATGCGCATCCAGATGTTGTCGTCTTGGGAAGCTATTGCAAGGTGGGCGATGAAATCTGGAAACCTGCGACGACCAATGGCGGAATTCGATTTGCGTTGACTGCGTGGAATCCTTTCGTGCATTCCGCCGTGATGTTCCGGAAGCAGGCGCCGGGAATCGAATACAATGAGACGATGTCAGCGTCGCATGACTATGATTTTCTGTCTCGTCTCTGCTCCATTGGGAATGCCGCGAATATGCCCGAAGTTCTTTGCGGATGGCGAATACGGCGAGAGTCCATTGGAACGCGCCTTGCGGAAACGCAAAGAAACAACGCAATAAGCATCGCGGCACGAGAAATGCGGCGCATTTTGCCCGAAATGCCGGGCGAATTGGCTGACGCCCTGGCGCATGCGAATTTTTTCTGTCATGGATCTCGGCGCGTAAAAGAGAGGGAACTTCGTTGCTGGTACAAGCAGTTGCTCGCGAAATGCGCGAGCACGTATCCCGATGATGCATGGGAGATCCGTCGATTGGGGATTGAAGGGATGATTGGGAGACGAAAGTATTTCTTTGGAGAAAGCGTGGGTGAACAGTTGCGGCTGTTGTTTGCCGCGGGGAGATTTTATCGCTTTAGTCCGAAAAGGATGTTGTCGCTGATCCGCGCTGTTTTCTTCGACTAGTGATTAAGCCTGGGTTATAAAGCGGTGAACGTTGCCACGATAGAGAATTCAGCTGACTTAAGGAAACGAGGACAAGATTTGGCTTTTATCCAAGGTAATGCGACGAATTTCGTGACATGAATCAAGTGCCTCAATGCGAGCGTAATAGCGAAAGCAGGCTGATTCACGAACTGCGATTTCCAAAAGCCGAAAATTGCCGGACCGTATTTGGAATGAAGTGGCCGCTTATTCTTTCCTCGCCGGATTATTTCTCCCAAAAAAAGAACGGATTGCAGAGTGGAACATGTCGCTGGAAACAGAATGCAGTCCAAATCGGCTTCTGTGGCATTGATTTTATAGTCGCGCTCTAGAACTTTTCGGCAGACAAGGCGAGTTGTTTGAAGTTGCTCGCTATGATTTCGGTTTGAGATTTGCTGATCGTGACGTCGTCGTACAAGAAGCGATTTATCGAGGTTTTTCATCTTTCCAAGCGCGGAAAGCCTAAACCAAAACTCCGCATCTTGAGCGGCTGCAAATGTTTCGTCGTAGAAGAGCTGTTCTCCTAGTGGAGTGCATCGTTTAAAGCAGGCGGTTGGGTGCATTATTGGCGTGCTGTATAACAGGGCGGTTCGAATATTCTCGTCCTCGGTTGGGACCGCGGAATACGCTTCGCCTGAAAACTCCTGCATCTGCGTCCCGCAGCAGATAAGGTCTGGTCGTCGATCAAATTCCGCAATTTGCAATTCCAGACGCTGCGGCAAGGATATGTCATCCGCGTCCATCCTGCAAATAATTTCGCCATGACATTCCCGCAAGCCAACATTCAGGCTCTTGGTGCACCCGAGATTCCGTTCATTTCGCAGTATGACGATTCGCGGATCGGTCAAGGTTTCCAGATAAGACTGCGTTTCATCGGTCGAACAGTCGTCGACGATGATAAATTCGAAATCCGCATAGGTCTGATTCAGAATGCTTTGGACCGCATCTGGAAGAAACGGCATGGAATTCCATGCTGGCATCAATACGGAGACACGAGGCATTAAAGCATCCCCCATGCAGGAAGGGTATAACTACGCAGCCTCGGCGTCTTCCCGTCCATTAAATCCACCGCTTCGATAGCCAATTCGCGAAACAATGTTGCCCAGAGGTCCGATCTAAATGATGGAGTTTCCATCTTTGCCCATGAAGAATATCGATATGTCGGTTGTTGCCGCCAAACCTTCGAGAATACGGGAATCGTGGGCGGCAAACGATAAGAGAAGCCGCCATCACTATGGCGCGACCGCAGAATTCTTTGCTTCATCTTGCGCAGCAAGACTTGAAGCGCCGGGCATACAATGCCGGCCCTATGCGCTCGCAAGGCGATTTCGCAAATATTGTAGTCTTCGCAAGCGCCGCCGAACTTGTTTAACGCCGTCCCACTACGATGCAACAAGGGCAGAAGCGCTTCCAATGTGTTCTCATGCGGCACGAGCTCCGGTACATCGTTGAAATAGAGATAGAGATGCGCGCTTCCGAAAACGGAATTTTCCAAAGAATCGTTGACATGCGACTTGAATAGTCCGTTGCTCAAACGCTCATTGCAAAGCTTCGCTTTCGTTAATTCCCGGATTTCGGATGCTGCAACTTTCTCGAGTTCATCTGTTCCATAGCGATTGACATAAGCGCTGAAGAATAAGTGAAACATCATTCTATTGGACGTACCCCAAAAATCCGTCTCAAAAAAAGAGGCGAGGTCCTGTTTTTCCGTAGCGGCGATTTTCTTTATGAACGGAAGTTGGTTGAACCGTCTTCCGAGAATATCAAGTGCGATCAAGGCAAAGTATGTCGACTGCTCGCGTAGGTAATCAAGCGTGTGGGCAGGGCCTAAATCTCCTAAGATGGAATCGTCGTAGAGTAGCCCGTCGTCATGGGCAAAACTCAATAGAAATTCGGAGATTTTGTTTCCGTTCCGCGAAAGGAATGCGTCTTGGCCGTGGAGATTGAGTACCATGACGCCAAAGGACGTTGAAAGAATCGTTTCCGGCGCAACCAGCGAAAAGCGGAACCCGCCAGAGCTTTGATTCCACAGCGATTCAGCGTATTCCCACGAAGTTTTCAACGCGCTTTCCTCGCGAAAAACATCCGGTTGTCGGCGATGACATGCTCTGCGGACAACTCATCTAGCAAAGCGTCCATCTCGTTTCTCGTATAAATGTGCAAATGGAAAGGATTCCCATGCGAGTTTCTCGCGCAGTTTCCGTTCTCGCGCATAGGCAGCGTCCAAAGTGTGGCGCTGGTGGACAAACATGCCCTTGCAGCATTTCGGCGAAGAATATTCCAAATGCCATTTCGTACATGAATGCATATGACGGAAACAATTCTTGGCGATGGCAATTGGATGCTTCATTCCAACTCCCAAGACCCATCCACGGCCGTCGTTCCAAAATATCGATTTAAAGGATAGCCAGCGGCATAGTAATCGTTATCAAGAATTTCGATGTGAGCGGCGTTCTCACGTCGTTCAAGCACTTTCTCGCGATTAACGGCGATGACAACTTCGATATAGTAGTTTCCGGGATAGAATGGAACTTTGGGAATTGAGACCTTCGCGATGCCCGAGTTTTTCTCAAATTGCTTGAAAGGACGCATAAAGGAATTAAAGGAGGATACCTTTTCGCCCGATTCAGTGAAGAAGGCGATGCCAACGCCAATTTGCGTGGAAAAAGCTACTCCTGCCGTCTGGATTTCCACTTCAAGGGGATCTCCAACTCCAATCGAATGGCATGATTTCCCACGACTCAAGACGCGAACGGCGCGAATGAGACCATCCCTGGCGCCGCTCGTTTCGACGCTAGATTCGGACGATGCTTGATATGCCTCGATAGCTGCCTCGGCGCTTCCGTCAAAAAGAAGCTTGCCTCCATCCAAAAAGATTCCTTTATCGCACAATCGGCGAATTGCGCCCATATTATGGCTGACAAACAGAACAGTACGGCCTTCCTGTCCCACCTGTTCCATTTTCCCGAGACATTTCTTTTGGAACGCCGCGTCTCCGACTGCAAGCACTTCGTCGACGATTAAAATCTCCGGTTCCAAATGCGCCGCAACGGAAAAGGCCAACCGTACATACATCCCAGAGCTGTAGCGTTTGACCGGTGTATCGAGGAATTTTTCGATTTCGGCGAAGGAGGCGATCTCATCGAATTTCTTTTTGATGTCTGCGCGCGACATCCCCAGAATCGCGCCATTCAGGAAAATGTTTTCCCTCCCGCTGAGTTCGGGATGGAACCCTGTACCCACCTCCAGGAGAGAACTTACGCGCCCGTGAGTCGCGAATTTCCCTTCCGTTGGCTCGGTGATGCGACTGAGAATCTTTAGGAGCGTGCTTTTCCCTGCGCCATTGCGCCCGATAATGCCCAAACGTTCGCCTGGTTGCACGGAGAACGAAAGATCGCGCAATGCCCAAAATTCTTCGACATTGTCCACCTGGGCGGACAGGAAGGGGTGACGTAAATGTTGAACAATGCGCCGCCCGGAAATGGCTAAACGATCGCGCAAAGTATCGACCCTGCGCTCGGCCTGATGTCCAAGCAGGTAACGTTTCCCCAATTCATCAACTTCAATGGCGGCTGTCATTGGTGATTTTAAGCCTTTCTTACAATATAACTGCATGACCCTGTAGCCTCCCCCATTTTTAGTGGGTTCGTTCAGCAGAGACAGACATTTGGGCTGGCAGCTGCGTGGTCGTGATTCCGCCGATGACGGAGTGCGGCTGTTCTGATTATAGCTCCACAGCCACTCCGTGGCAAGTTCCTGCGCCTCCTCGATGCTCGGAAATTGTTCTTCCCCAGCCACTCGTGCTAGAAAGTCCGGTTGAAGTGCTTGGTTGGACCATTGTCGCAGCGAATAGCCCAAGGGACGTCTCACCACTCAAAGTGTTGAAAGTGGTGAATGTCTACCGTCACACAGAGCCCTTCTTGAAGACATTGATGATATTGAAGATTCGGAACTAGTGCCTCGACGACACAGATCGTTGCTCATGAAGTTAATCGACTAGACCTTGTTCGGCACGGCAGCGGAGCGGAACAAGCCTGTTTAATCCGCCTGCTAGGTTTGATGTGTAAAATGAGTTCCTGTTTGCGGTAAATGCACTTGGGGTTTTGAAATATTTTTTGTTGCACAGATATGGTGGCACAGGCCGAATTCCCAACGTCTGCAGCAAGCTGCGCCACTATCGTCTCGTTCTTGTCCGCTTTGCTTGCGCACGTATTGGTGACACGTTCGGTTGATTCTTCGGCCGGGCGTTTTCGTACTCGAGCACCTTGTGCTTGGCGATGAACGCCGCGCCCGCGTCGGCATACTTTGAATGCCACTGTAGTAAAGGGTTTAGCTGATGGAGCGCTCACGGTAGATCTCTGCTATGGTCTCCTTGGCCTCGCCCGGCTTCAAATCGCTATAATCTAGCGGTCGGTGAACCTGGGTGTTTCATAGGTGGGTCTCTTAAGGATAGGATTTTTGGTTTAAGTATCATTCCCGGCCCTGATTTAGTTTTCGCCTCCGTCCTATAAAGACTGTGGGTGATTCGTAGTCGTAAAATTTGCGGTTCCCGCCTTTCCATCGAAAGTCTTCTGTAAAACTGAAGTCTCCGCTTCATGTCGGTGAACGGCGCTTTGATGGCTTTGTTCGTGTTTGGTATGCCTTAGCCGTCGGGTTCTTCGAATGTCCACAGATACGGCATGTTCCTTCTGACGCTGTGTCCGGCGCATACGCCGTAATCCGAATGCGCTCAACAACTTACGGCGATTCTAGGTCTGTTTTGGGTTTTCTACTTATGAGTCCATTTGTTTTTTTTAGCAGGGATACGATGAATGCAGAAGATGAACAAAAAAAATGCTTATCTTGTGGCATACCTGATTTCTATTAGTATATTTGTGGGCATGCGGTGGGATGAAAGATGATTTCATACCTTCAAGTTAAGAATTATCGCTCCATTGTCGAGGCGACTATTGACCTTCGTTATGGTGAAGGCAAGGCGCCTAATGGGTATAGAAAATCTCCACGACTAGCGTTTTTGCAGGACAATGGTCGTAATGGTCGGTTTGTGCCTTGCTTGGCACTTTTTGGTGCTAATGCCAATGGCAAAACAAATTTATTGCGAGCAGCAAAGGTTTTGCAAAGGGCAGTAGCTGATGCGCGAGTAGATGTCCGAAAGCTATATGATCCGAATCATATCGTGACTTGCCAAGATGTAACCGAGTTCAAGCTCGGTTTTGTAAAGAATGCAACTGCCTATGAATATTTGTTGTCATATTCTGGTGCTGGGATTGTTCGCGAACGGTTATTGTGCAATGGAAATGAACTTTATTCTCTAAATACTATGGATGGAAAATGTGATAACTTAAGAC
Organism: Fibrobacterales bacterium; assembly: GCA_017650365.1. Lineage (GTDB taxonomy): Bacteria > Fibrobacterota > Fibrobacteria > Fibrobacterales > CADBQJ01 > CADBQJ01. Next base: position 28,869 of record JAGCEZ010000089.1, read on the forward strand.
ATATCGCAAAAAGAACGGCATATACGGCCGATAAGATTAAGGAAATTCACAGGGTCGAGTGCTGCAACGGTAATGGAGATTGGATACGTCCGCTTTTGAACACGCTCGGTCATCAATATGCAGGGCTTAATGTGCACATTGCTACAGCCGTGGAAGTGATTGAGAAAGGCATGCATGTGTTTGTTGATGGAGCTGAAGATAATATTTTCCCAATGGCTGTTGATCAACTCTGTGCAGTGATGGAGTGCGATCAAAAGGATGCGCTTGCACGTATTGTCGAGGTCATTCGTAAACTTGATGTTGAAATTCGGGGGATTAACATTGACGAACGTGATGTGGAGTTGAGCGAACCTCTGCAAGGTTCTGGGTTTATTCGTTTTAACAATGCGACGAGGGCAGGGAAGAGAATCATCATTAATTCGGTTCATAAGAATGATCGCGATGAGTTCGTTGTATTCGATTTTATGGAACAAGAATCCGCTGGGACGAAACGCCTCGCATCTATTCTTGCTTATCTTCTTTGTGCACTCCACCGAGGAGACGCGATTTTTATTGATGAACTTGATAGATCGCTACACCCAATTTTGGCGCGCGAATTGTTGATGCTTTTCCACCAGCATTCGCAAAATGAAAAAAAAGCACAACTTGTTTTTACGACGCATTGCACAGATTTGCTTGATGATGAAGTGCTACGCCTATCGGAAATCGGCATTACAACGAAAAACGAAGCGCTTGGCACAAAAGTCCGGCGATTGTCCGATATGCGCCGCGATGGCAAAGACATACGAAATGTTAGCAATTTCCGCCGTAGGTATTTGGATGGCTTTTATTCTGGGGTGCCATATCCAGCAATATGATGGATCCTGAAAATTACATTGTTGTTTGTGAAGGTCCTTCGGAGCGGGCGTATTTACAACGATTGAATGAGTTCCTTGAGAAGAAATTGCCGGTAAATGACAACTATCTGCCTCGGCTCAAGTTGATACCTAAAATCGTGAATGATGGCGAGGGCGGAGGGCAATTTTCTCTTGTGCGCAAATCGTTCCGAAAATGCCAGCGCGAACAGAGAGAAACAAAGATACAGGTTTGGATTGATATCGATATTTATATCCGCAATCCTGCCGAGGAAAAAGCGTATGCTAAGAAGGAAGGCGTTCCTGATTTTTTGTTCTCGGTAATGAATTTTGAGGATTTCTTGGCGCTTCATTTCGATGAGGTCTATTTCAAGAACTGGTGTGAGTCGATTGCGAAAGCAGGGCATTTGTCTTCTCCGCTTACCAGTGAGAAACACGCGCTTATTTTCGAACCGATTTGGAACGATCAAACCAATAAGTGGCAAATATCAAACGCGGCATATAAAAAAGGCAATATGCCGGTTGATTTTGTTTCCAAAGAACGTTTGTGCAATATGATCCGTCACGTGCAAGATCCGCAGATAGTGAAGTTCTTTTCCGGTACTCGTAAGTTTTCACAGCGGACTTTTGCTGAATTTCTATCAGAATGTTTGCAGAGGCTATATCCAGAAGAGCTTAAATGAGACCGCAAAGAGAAAAAGATGAAGCAAGATATGCTTGATTATGAGGCTTTAGAGCTCACTCTGGCGATTTGTACTCTGAATCGTGCGGAGCTCCTTCGCGATTGCCTAAACTCCATTGCTTCACAGCCCAGTGGAATAGTCGCCTTTGAAGTGTTGGTTGTCGATAATGGATCCGAAGACAGCACGTTGGCCGTATGTGCCGAGTATGCGAAAAAGCTGCCGGGGTTCCGGGCGGTTGTGGAAACGAAGACGGGGTTGTCGCATGCGCGGAACCGTGCCATAGCCGAGGCGAAAGGAAACGCGATTGCGTTTATCGATGACGATGCAATCTTGTGCGACGGTTGGTTGCAAGCCGTCGCTCAGGCGTGGAATACCGGGAAGTTTGCGGCGATTGGCGGCCCGTATGATGCCTGGCATCGTTACGGACCGGCGCCGCGGTGGTTCAAGGACGAGTGGGAATCCAATATGCCCGGTTGGCCCGATGGCGCGTTGCCGCAATCTCAATATCCGACTGGTGGAAATTGCGTGGTTTCCCTGGAATGGTGCCGTCGTTTCGACGGATTCCCGACGGAGCTTGGCATGCAAGGGAACAAAATCCGATATGGCGAGGAAAGTCTGCTTTTCAAGCAGATACAGGATGCTGGTGCCGTTTTGGGGTGGACGAACGGTATGCTGATTCATCATTGCGTTCGTCCGGATAAATACGGGTTTGTTTGGAGAATCCGGTCGCTGATTGCACGTGGAAGAAGTTATGTGCCGGTAGTGTCGCCTTCCTTCTCGCTCAAACGGCTTGTATTGCAGATGGCCTATACGGCATATGGTTTTTCCAAATTTGCGTCTTGTTTTATCCGCAAGCGATTCTCCTCCCCGCGCAATATGTGGCAGACTGATTTCTTAGATTGCGGACGATCGTTCTTTTTCGGAGTCGGCGCTATGCTCGGGGAGTTTGAGTTGCCTTTGAAATGTGCGGCTCGACGGCAGAAACGATGCGAGAATATAGAACGGTGATGTTTGCGGTTTCTTGTTGAGATGCGTTAAAGCGCCAAGTGCAATTTGATGATGTTTTCGGTAGCGTGTTCTGCTCTGATAAGTTCGGATTGCGCATGCGGAAGCTCTTCCCGGGCCATGCGCGTCAGTGCGTTCGCGAATGTATCCGCTGCCGGCTCGGCGACGATGCCGCCCCATTTTTCGACGATTTCCGGGATGCCGCCGACGTTTGTTCCGAGGACGGGCGTTCCGCAGGCCAGCGCCTCCACGGCGACGTTGGGGTAGTTCTCCGCGAGAGAGGGCAGGATGAAAAAGTCGGCCGCGGAATAGAGCCGCACCAGGGTGTTTTTGTCGCGGATGGTAGGGATGGCGCGGATTCGTTCGGAATGGGCCAATTCTCGCGCGAGGGTTTCGTCCCCACAGACAACCAGACCGCAGTCGTCCGTCAGGTCGGCGCTGTTCCAGGTGTCGCGGAACAGCTTCCACCCCTTGTAGGGGTCGTTCGAGGCGAAGCAGAGCGCCCAACGACGGCCGTTGTCCAGCCCGAATTCAGCGCGCGCCCGCGCGCGGTCTTCGGCGGGACGGAAGGCGCCGTCCAGGACGTTTGGAATGCGCGCGACGGTGTGGCTGACGCAGACGGGCGCCTGCGCGGCCAAATCGGCGAGCCATTGGCTCGGCGCGACGAAGGCGAGGTCGGTGTTTTCGAACAGCCTCCTTTTCGCCGCGAGCTGCGCCCGGGCCTTCCGCTGCGCCGCGGGCGCCAGGTGGGGACAATATTCGCACTTCTCAGCGAATCCGTTGCAGCCCCAGGCGTGATGGCAACCGCCGGTGAAGGGCCACATGTCGTGCATCGTCCAGCGGAACTTCTTCCCGGTGCGGAATAGCTTTCCCAGATTCTTCAGCGAAAGGAAGCCGCCGACGACCCAGTGCAGGTAGACGACGTCGGCCCAGTCGACCCAGGGATGGTCGGAGACGTCGAATCCGTGGCGGGCGAAGGAGAAGAGGCCGCGCGTCTGGTCGACGCGCTTGCGGTCGAGCTTCCAGGAGAGAGATTCGCGGACCGGCGCGACGAGGCGCCCTTTCCAGCGCGGAAGTTCGGCGAGATGCTCGTCCGGGAAGTCGCAGCGTAGCGCGACCATGCGCGAATCGACGCCCTGCGAGCGCATCGCCTGGTGCAGGCGAAGGGCCGCGATGCCCGCGCCGCCGGAGAGCGATGTCGCGAGGTGCAGGACCTTCATGCCGTCGCCCCATTGAAGAGCAGCCGCAGACGTCGCAGAATCCGGCGGTGGAGCGGCAGGACGTCCCAGATGCGCTCGGCGAGAATCTTGTCCAACGTGGCGTTTCGTTCGATTTTGTTCGGGTGAACGAGAGGGAACGCCATTTCGGCGGTTTGCCGCTCGATGTTGGCCGTGACGTGCGTTGCGCCGACCGGTGCATAAAGGTGGTTGATCAGGTTTTGGCGCGGAACGCAGGAGAGGCCTTGCCGTTCGAGATTGACGAACAGCCAATGGGTGTCCCAGGGATTGTGAACTCCGGTCCGGATTTCCTTGACGAGGCGGCCGAGGAACCGTTTCAGCTCCGGATTGCGTCCGAGAATCGCCGCTCTCCGCGCCGGGTCTTCCCAGCAGGCCAGGCTTTCGTCGTAGAGCGCCCAGGCGCGTCTCCAGGTGGCCCACCCGGTGCTGCTCGGCTTGCGCGAGAAGGCGTAGCTTTCGTCGAAGAGGTTTATGTCGTCGGCGGGATTGGCGCCGCAGACGCACAGGACGCGTTCGTCCTTCTCGTAGCGGTCGAGCAGCTCGTTGCAATAGCGGAAGAAGGAGAGGTCGGGAAGGCAGTCGTCCTCGAGAACGATGACCCGCTCCTCCGTTTGGAAGATCTCGTTCAGGGCCGACGTGATGCGGGCGTCGCACCCCATGTTGCGGTCGGCGTAGATCCGGTGGACGTCGCACTCCCAGTCGACGGTTTCGACGATCCTGCGCGCGGCGGCGACTCGTTCGGCCTCGCCTTCGCGGTCGGGTCGCGCGGCGTCGGCGCAGAGGTAGAGCGTTTTCGGCTCCGCCTTGCGGATCTGCGTCCAGACCTTTTCGGTCGTCTCGGGACGGCAGAAGACGAAAAAGGCGACGGGAGTCCGCATAGTCATCCGAACCGCCCTCCCTTGAGTTTCATCAGCGCGCGGACGGCGCGCTGCGGCAACAGCTGCGCGACGAGCTGTCGGGACATGAATCCTGCGATTTTGCGGGCGCAACGGAACGCGGGCTGTCCGTGCGCGCGGGCGCAGCGGTAGAGTTCGGGGAACCGCGCCCAGCCGCCGCTGACGCCGCCCGTTTCGATCCCGGCGGCGCGCCATTCGGCGAGTTCGCGGCCCGGAAGGCCGCTTTCGAAGAGCCGCACGACCCATTCGTGGTCGCCGCCGATGCGGTAGCGGACGTCGAAGCCGCCCAGCCGGTCGTAGACCGCCTTCCGCGCGAAGAGCGAGACGTGGGGGAGCGGCATCTGCCACCAGATCTCCTTCGGCCAGAGGCCGCGCGGCAGCGGGCGCGTGACGCCGTCGAGCGTTCCGCCGGTCCACCGCTCCACGGAACCGTAGAGGTAGTCGGCGCCGCCCTTTTCGAGCTCTTGCCGGATCCGCTCCATCGCCCCGGGCAGCAGCCAATCGTCGGCGTTGAGAATGGAGACGACGTCGCCGGTCGCCTTGGCCAGCCCCTTGTTCATCGCCTCGTAGATGCCGCCGTCGGGTTCGCTGGAGGCGGTCAGTTCGTCGAGCCTGCCTTCGAAGCTCTTGACGATGTCGAAGGTGCCGTCGGTCGAGGCGCCGTCCACGACGATCGCCTGCACCTGGACCTTTTCGGACTGTTGCTCGACGAGGCTCTCGAGGCAGCGGCCGATGAACCGTTCCGCGTTGCGGCAGGCGACGACGACGGAGAACTTCATTTCGCGCTCCTTTTCCGGACGAGTTCCGAGACCGTTTCGAAGAGGCGCGCGGAGTCGAACAGGTGGTTCCACTCCAGATCGGAGACGTCGACGGGGCGAAGAGGCGATTCAGCGAGGGATTCCCGCGTGAGCGGCCCCTCTTCGAAGAAACGGATCTTCGCGTTGCGCTGCGCGGCGAACCGCCGGATCCATGGGCCGTCGAAGGCGATCAGCTTCAATCCCGCCGCGGCGTATTCCAGACATTTGGTGGAATCCTGGTCATTGTGCGGAAGGCACCGCTGCGTCAGGACGAGCCCGTATCGCGCCTGCGTCGCCAGCCGGGGAACCACGGCGTAGGGAACGGGCGGCTGGAACGTCACGCCTGGGAGCGGTGCTTCGTCGCCGGGCGCGATTCCGATGACGAGAATCTTCCACCGTTCCGGTGAACGGGAGAGCGCCTGAATCGCCTCCTTGGCGTCGGAACGCCCGGCGAACTTCCCGATGTAGACGAAGTCGTAAGGGCGCTCTTCGAAAGGCATGGCCTCTTTCGCCGCTTCGAAAAACGAACGGTGGACGCCCATCGGACGATGGAGGACGGGGACGCCGTCGTGGAAGCCAAGGCGTTGTTCTCCGCGTTCGTCGAGGAAAACGCGCAGGTCGGGCTTGGCGTTGATCAGTCGTTTGACGGTGTCGCGCGCTTTCCCGAAACGGCTGACGCTGGGGCTTGGATAGTCGTGGACGAGCGCGGAAGTTGGGAAGAGACGTCCGCATCCCAAACCGGGGAACCGCCACTCCACGTCGGGGACGGTCGCCGGACGCGCACCGGGCGGCACGATCTCCACGGCGCATCCCTTCGCCTCGAAATACTCCTTGTAGGCGGGGATTTCCGGAAGCCAGGCCTTCCCGGTTTCGTAGAGGGCAATCTTCATTCCGCCTCCCCGTCCAGAATCCGCGCGATTTCCGCTGCGGCGATTCGCGAGTCGAATTTTTCCGCGGTCGCCCGGGCCGCGGTGCCCCGTTCGGCGCGGTCGGTCGCGCTCCACGTGTCGAGCGCGGAGAGCCAGGCACCGGGTTTGGTTGTCGCGAGCGCCCGGCAACCTTCGCCCGCCTTGGGCAGTTCGCGCGATCCGGGCGCGTCGAGCAGCAGGACCGAGGCGCCGCATCCCATCGCCTCGATCGGCGCGACGGGCATCCCCTCGCCGATGGAGGGGTGGATCAGGAAGTCGATGCCGTTGTAGAGCGGACGCAGGTCGTTTTGCCACGGCAGAACGCGGAGCTTGCCGGCGTTGCGCAGTTCGCCAATCCGCAGGTCGATGTTGCCGTCGCCGCCGAGGTCGGAGCGGCCGACCAGGAGCCATTTGCGGTCGGCATCGCGGTCCGCCTCCGCGAGGTCGAGAAGGGTCTCCACCCCCTTTTCGCGCAGGAACCGTCCGACGAAGGCACAGACTACGTCGTTCTCGCCGTAGCCCGCTTTGTGGCGCCATTCGGCGCGGAGGGCGGCATCGACGCGGAACCGTTCGACGTCGGCTCCCTCGCCCAGCGGGAGAAGCGCCGCCTTCTCCCGCAGTTCGGGGCTCCAGCCCCGCACCAGTTCGAGGTCGTCGGGATTGAGCGTCAGCACGCCCGCGGCGAGTTTCCCGACGCGGCGGTACTTGCGGACGAGAATCCGGGAGGCGGCGTGCCGCAGGAGCGTGGCGAGAGGGTCTCGCGCGGGCTGGAAGGGCCGCCCGCGCCCCGTGACCGTCGCGAACCAGCGGCGGGGCGGAAGGCCGTCGAGCGCGCCGGCCATCGCGACGTTGGGGTAGTGGCTGAAGGAGAGGATCGCGTCCGGTTCCCAGGAACGGAGGACCGCGCGGAGCGCCCGGCGGACGGCGCGCGCGGTCAGCGGGTCGGGCGCGTTGGGCTTTCCGGGAATCGTCGCGCACTCCGCCCCCATCGCCCGGAGCTCGTCGCGCGGGTAGTCGGGCGAACCGGGCGCGACGACGAGGACTTTCGTCCCGCGCGCGAGCAGCAGTTCGAGCAACCGCCGCCGGAAGACCAGGACGTTCGGCGCCCAGTGCGTGAAGAGGAGAACGCGCCTGGCGCTCATCGCCGTTCCCTCGGCGGGGCGATGTCGTCGTTGGCGGCGAGGATCAGGATGAGGAAGAGGGGAACGGAGGGGAGGAGGAATCTTGGGTTGGCAGGGGCGCCCACCACGAGGAGCTGCGCGAAGCCGACGAGCGCGAGGAACCAGAGCCAGGGAACCGGACGGCAGACCGTGACGAGCAGCGCCTGCCCGAGCGCGAGGACGAAGATCCCGCTCCAGAGGATTCCGAGGACGACGAAGGGAATCGCGCTCCGCTCGTCGCCGAAGTAGTGGCTTGCGGCGGGGAAGATTCCCTCCTGCCGCAGCACGGCGAGCGTCCCCCGGTTGCCCGTCGTGATGCCGAGCAGCTCGCAGATGCGCGCGGCCTCGGGCAGGAACGACGCGAGGTCGTCGTAGAGGTGGACCGCGGCGGAGAGGAAGGGGGACTCCATGAAGGTGCGGAGCCCTTCGCGCGTGTTCCACCGGGCGAGGTCGCGGACGGTCGCCTCGGGGTTGTCGTCGAGCCAGCGCCGTTCGACGGCGTTCCGCTCCTCCATCACCTCGCGCACGTCGCGCGCCTCGCGGACCGCCTGGATCCGCGCGGCGGTGTAGTGGTACATGTTGTGCGCCGAGACGGTGCTGACGGCGAACGGTCCGCCGAGCGCGGCGTTGCGCGCGGACCACCCCAGCGTCGGCCCGAAGGCGAGCAGGCAGAGGAGCAGCGCGCCGCAGACCCGGCATTTGACCGGGAAGTCGTGCCGCTTGGCGTGCTTGACGTAGCGGACGAGCAGGAAGGCGCCGTAGAGCAGGACCGCGACGACGCCGATCGGGCGCACGAGCGGCAGCGTTCCGAGCAGGAGCGCCCCCGCGAAGAGGTCGCGCCGCGAGCGCGTGGCCCTCCACCGGACCCCGAACCAGACGGAGGCGGTCAGCAGGAAGCCGAAGAGCGTCTCGCTGAGCAGCAGCGCGGGATAGACGAGGAAGTGGGGGACCAGGAGCAGCAGCCACCACTTGAAGAGGGGGATCTCGCCCAGCTTGGGGTTGAGCTTCCGCGCGGAATCGACGCAAAGCCAGAGCGTCAGCGCCATCAGCAGGTACTGCAGCAGCGAGACGACCCAGAAGGAGCCGGCGAGCGCTCCGACCGCGAGCAGCAGCGGATAGCCCGGCGTGCGGAAGAACTCCGGCCGGCCGTCGGCCGAGACTCCGTCTCCCGAGAGCATCGACTGCGCGACGGCGACGTACGACTCGGTGTCGTTCTCCCAGGCGCGCGTCGGGTAGAGCCAGACCGTCAGCAGCGCCGCGACGACGATCGCGACGGCGACGAAGACCGGAAGGGCGCGGAGGAGGGTGCGGGCGTTCATCGTTCTTTCTCCGGGCTCAGCGTTCCCCGAGCGCGGCGCGGACCTCCGCGAGCCGTTCGGCCAGCGGGCGCGACGAGACGACGCGGCGGATCTTCTCGCGCCCGGTCTCCTCCATCGTTTCGCCCTCCGCGACCAGCGTCTCGTCGAGCCGTTCGCCCGGACGGATGCCCGTGCATTCGATCTTGATGTCGATTCCGGGCCGCAGCCCGCACTGGCGGATCAGCCCCTCGGCCATCGCCTGGATGGAGACCGGTTCGCCCATCGCGAGCACGAAGACGCCGGAGGGGTCGTCGATGCAGCCCGCCTCGAGGATCAGCGAGACCGCCTCGGGGATCGACATGAAGTAGCGCTTCATCCGCGGGTCGGTGATCGTCACCGGGCCGCCGCGCCGGATCTGGTCGAGGAAGAGCGGCACCACGCTCCCGCGCGAGCCGAGCACGTTGCCGAAACGCACCACGCGGTAGTCGCACTTCGGGTTCCGCTCGCGCGCCTCGGCCACGAGGAGCTCGCCCGTCAGCTTGGTCCTCCCCATCACGTTGACGGGATCGACCGCCTTGTCGGTGCTGACGAAGAGGAACCGCTCCGCGCCGAACTTCTCCGCGCAGGCGAGGACCGACTCGACGCCGCCCACGTTGTTGCGCACCGCCTCGGCCGGGTTGAGCTCCATCAGGTCCACGTGCTTGTGCGCCGCGGCGTGGAAGACGATCTCGGGCCGGTGCTCCGCGAAGACCTTCTCCAGCGCCTCGCGGTTCTCCACCGGGCAGATGGCCGGCACGAGGAGCGCGCGCGTCTCGGCGGGGAACCTCCTGTAGATCCGCACGATGCTGTTCTCGCCGTGGCCGAGCAGGACCAGCTTCCTCGGCCCGCAGTGGAGGACCTGGCGGCAGAGCTCCGATCCGATGCTCCCGCCCGCGCCCGTCACCAGGACCGTCTTCCCGCGCAGGTAGTTCTCGTCGTCGGAGGGGACGAAGCGGTATTCGCGCCGCTCCATCAGCGCCTCCATCGCGATCTCGTCGGCGGCCGGGACGGAGCTTCCCAGGAGCATCCCCCAGGGGTCCACCTCCAGGCAGCGCAGGCCGCGCCCGCGCAGGAACTCCACGAGCGACGCGGAGAGCGGTTCGCGCCTGTGCGCGAGCACGACGGCGTCGGGCCGCCTTTCCGCGCAGGCCCTCTTGAGCGCCTCCTCGCCGCCGAGGATCCGGATGCCGTTGATCTGCACCCCCCACTGCGCGGGCGATTCCACGAAGAGCCCGAGGACCTCCAGGCTCTGCGCCGAGTCGGAGCGGAGGAACTTGGCCGCCTCGTCGAACTCGCCGAAGAGATAGACCTTGCGCAGGCGCCGGCGTTCGCTGTGCCAGAGCCCCCAGGCCAGCGAGAGGGCCCCGCGCAGGGCGAGGAAGAGGGCGGCGCTCAGCAGGAACGCGCTGACCGAGATGGTGCGCGAGACGGGAAGGCTTTCGTCGAGCGCGATGCCGAAGGGCGAGCCGGCGGCCTTCCAGACGGCGACGAAGAGGAACCCGGCGGCGACGGGGGCCGCGGAGGCGAGGGGCCCCCAGCGCAGCGCGCCGTAGGCGGAGAGGATGCCGAGGGTCGCGCGTCCGAGGAAGAGGGCGACCAGGAAGAGGAAGAAGGGGGTCCAGTAGGCGTCGGGGACGAAGTTGGCCACGGCGAAGAAGACCGTGAAGGCCGCGGCGGTGGCGAGCAGGAGCCGGCGGACGTCGCGCCAGCCCGTCGTGGGCACCTTGCGCGAGTAGAGCCGCCCGTAGGAGAAACAGGCCAGCACCGAGGCGACCAGCAGCAGCCCGTGCACGGCCTCCTGCAGCGCGAAGGCCTGCGGAATCTGGAAGTCGAAGTAGAGGGCCGTGGCCAGGAAGAGCGAGAAGGCGACCGCGCAGACGTCGCCCAGGACGAGCGCGGTGCGCGCGGCGTCGAACTTGAGAAGCCCGGAGTGCCTGAACCGGGCGGGACGGTCTTCCGAGGGCATGCGGTTGCGCTTTTCCGCTTTTTTCGCGGCGTTCTCCTCTTTCGATTATATAATATATTCTCCGCATGGGCGTTCCGTCTCGCGAGAAAACGAGGATTTTCCTCTCGCCTCCCCGGCTGGCGGGAAACGAGCAGCGCTACGTGCGCGAAGCGATCGAGTCGAACTGGATCGCGCCGCTCGGGCCGTTCGTGGAGCGGTTCGAGGCGGAGCTCGGTCGGGTCGCGGGCGCGAAGCATTGCGTGGCGCTCGCCAGCGGCACCTCCGCCATCCATCTCGGACTGCTGGCCGCGGGAGTGCGCCCCGGCGACTTGGTCGCCGTCTCGGACCTGACGTTCGTCGCCTCGGTCAACGCCGTCTCCTACTGCGGCGCGAAGCCGGTCCTGGTCGATTCCGATCCCGAAACCGGAACGATGTCGCCCGAGCGGCTCGCGGAGGCGCTGGAGCGTCACGGAAACAAGATCAAGGCCGTCGTCCCGGTGCACCTCTACGGCATGCCCTGCGACATGGAGGCGATCTCCGCTCTCGCCGCCGGCGCCGGGATCCCCGTCGTGGAGGACGCGGCGGAGTCCCTCGGGAGTTCCTGGAACGGACGCGCCTGCGGCACCTGGGGCGCCTCCGGAGCCCTCTCCTTCAACGGGAACAAGATCGTCACCACCTCCGGCGGCGGCGCGCTGCTGACCGACGACGAGGCGACGGAGGCGCGCGTGCGCCATCTCTCGACGGTGGCCCGCGTGCAGGCCCCCTGGTTCGAGCACGACGAGGTGGGCTACAACTACCGCCTGAGCAACCTGCTCGCCGCCGTGGGCTGCGCGCAGCTCGAGGACCTGGCCCCGCGCGTGGCGCGGCGCCGCGCCCTCTTCGACGCCTACGCGGAGGAGATGGCGCGCCTCGACGCCGTCGGCCAGAAGGAGCCCGAAGGCGCCTTCTCGAACCGCTGGCTGCCCGCCTTCTTCCTCCCGGAGAAGAGGCTGCGTGACCGACTCTGCGAGGCCCTGGCCGCGGAGAACGTCGAGTCGCGCTGGTGCTGGAAGCCGATGAGCCTCCAGAAGCCCTACGCGGACGGGACCGCCAGCCCGGTCGCGAACGACCTCTTCGACCGCGGCATCTGCCTGCCGGGCGGAATCGAGGTCGGTTCCGAGGAGTGGGAGCGGGTCCGCGCGGTTCTGCGCTCGGTTTAGAACGGATCCGGTCCGCCGTCAGCGCTTGCCGAGGAGCGGCGCCTTGTCGGCGTCGCCCGGCTGGAACTCCGGCAGCGGGTCGGCGGTCGTCCGCTCTTTTTCCCGCGCGGCGCGTTCGGCGAGCTCCGCCTCCGTCTGCGCGACGTCGAGCGCGACGGGGTCTTCGTAGGGGCACGAGAGCATCTCGAGCGTCTGCAGGTCGCGGACCAGCGGCGGGCGGTCGCGCAGCTCGGGCTGCTGGACCAGGATGCGCACCGGCGCGCTGCTCGGGTCGTCGGGGTTCCAGCTCCAGCGGCGGCCGTCGCGCTTGACTCGCGCGAACTCGTCGCACCGTTCCAGGTGCGCCAGCGCGAGCGCGCGCAGCGTCCACATCCGGTTGTTCCAGAGCGCGTTGATCTTCAGCGCCTTTCCGCTCTGTCCGAGGACGGCGTCCCACTCCTTCCGCGCGGCGGCGATCTCCGCCCGTTCCCCGGCGATCGGGAAGCGGTCGCCCGAGATCTTCTCCAGGTAGTCCAGATGGGCCGCGGCGTCGTCCAGCAGACCGTTCGACCGGAGGAAGCCGACCAGCAGCCAGCGGGGGAGGGGGTTCTTCTCGTCGATCTCCAGCGCCTGCGCGACCCCCTTGACGGAGGAGCCGGGCGCCACGGCCATGGCGTAGGTCGCCTCCTTCGCCGCCTCTTCGGAACGGACGCGCCGCTGCGCGAGGAAGAGTCCGTAGAGCGCGAGGAGCGCCAGCCCCGCGCAGACGATCTGCTGCATCCGGACAGGGGGAATCTTCCGCGAGAGGAGGGCGTCCCACTTTTCCTGCCACGAACAGGGGAGCTGCGCCGCGGCGACGCCGCAGAGGAGCCCGAAGAGGGCGCAGGTGGTCGGGAAGGCGTGCGTGGAGAGGTCGAAGCTGGCGTGGACCAGCGCCATCAGCGCCGTGACGCAGAGCAGGACGGAGAAGAGGGGTTCCTTCTTCCGCAGCGCGTTCGCGACGCCCAGCAGCGCGAGCAGCGTGAAGAGCCCCGCGACGGCCGTTCCGGGAACGCCGCGTTCGGCCCAGGCCTGCAGCCAGTGGTTGTGGGCGCCGCTCGCCACCGAGCCGGTGTGCGGAATGCCGCTCAGCGTGTCGTTCGGGCGCAGCACGCTCGAGACCCGCGCGAAGCCGCCCAGCCCCTCGCCCCACGGAACGCTCTCCATCCCCGCGTTCCGGGCGGCGGTGTAGATCTCGGTGCGCGAGAGGAAGGAGCTCGCCTTCTCCCGGAACATCCTCCCGGCGGCGTCGCTCGCGAGGAGCAGGGCCCCGGCCAGGACGACCGCGCCGACCAGCGCCGCCTTGACGGGCGGCTTGATCCTCCGCGCGGCGAGGACGACGGCGCAGGCGGCGCAGCCCGCGCCGACGGCCAGGGCGATCCAGGCGGTGAGCGACTGCTCCGTGAAGGGGAGCGCGGCGGCGACCAGCGCCAGGACGGCGCTCCAGATTCGCAGCGGGAGCGATTCGGCGCGGCGGGCGCACCAGACGAGCGGCCCCAGCAGGAGGGCGCCGAACATCATCAGCGTGTTGCGCTGTCCGAAGATCCCCGCGACGATCGTGTCGTTCTTCGCGCGCCAGGGCTGCGCGACGTTGAAGTAGTCGGCGAGGCCGAAGGCGAAGACGAAGGTGGCCGCGGCCAGGACGACGACGAGCGCCTGCCCCTTTTTCGGCATCGTCGCGACGGTGCCGAGCAGGAAGGTCGCGCCGAAGAGGGCGGTCGGGAGCAGGTCCACGGCGCCGCTCCAGGAGCGGATCGCCAGGATTCCGGTCAGGAGTTCGAGCCCGCAGAGCGCGAGCGCCCAGGGGCGGAAGACGGGACCGCGCGCCGCCGCGGAGCGGAGGGTTCCGGCGAAGAGGGCGGCGGCCGCGAGGACGGCCCAGAGCCAGCGCCACTCGCGCCAGAAGAGGCCGTGGGTCTCCTGGAGGAGCCCGAACGCGGCGATCGCGACGGCGATCCAGAGGGCGGCGCCGCCCGGGGCCCGGGGGCGCGGTTCCGCGGCGGAGGCGTTGTTCCGAGGTTGTTCCACGCTCCGAATTTAACTTATCTTCTAGGCGATGGAAAACGGCGGAAAAAAGCGTTCCCTCCTCCCCGGCCTGGCCGCCGCGGCGCTGCTCCTGGCGCTGCTCGCGCTAATCGCGGCCCAGTCGAAGCTCTACGGGCGCGAGATTGACAATATCAATCCCGAGGTCAAGTTCGACTACCTGCCCGACGTCGGAACCATTCGTCTACTGACCCCAGGTCATCAGGATGCTGCCGGCCGCGCCTTCTGGATCCGCGCCGCCACATACTTCGGGGGCGAATCGCTCGGCGGCCGCAAGGCGACCTGGATGCTCCATCTCTGCGCGCTCGTGACGAAGCTCGCGCCGAGGTTCAATTGGCCTTATCAGGTAATCGGCACCTCGGTCTACGACGACGAGGGGGACCTCGACATCGAGCAGTTGCGGCAGGGAATCCGCGAGATTCCCGACGATTTGCACATCCACATGTTCCTGGCGATGCGCCTCGTGGAGAAGCACGGCGACTACCAGGGCGCGGGCGAGGTGCTCGACCACGCGTTCGCCAACACGGATGCGCCCGACTTCGTCCGCGGCATGCGCGAGACCTACCGCAAGAACGAGAACGACCTCCCGCAGGCGATGGCGATCTACCTGGGCGAATGGGAACGCGTGAAGGACAACCTCCAGATGGCCAAGCCGATTCTCAACCGGCTCGCCCGCGTGATCAACGTGAAGAAGAACAAGGCGTCCGAGCTGAACCTGAAGAAGATCAAGGAACGTACGACGCTCCTCGAGGAGCAGAAGATCTCGGCGCAGGAGTTCTACGGCGAGATGATGCGCCGCGCGCTGCCGCCCGAACCCGCTCCCGAGGCGGAATCCGCCGAACCGGCGCCCGCCGCGGAACCGTCCGCGGCCTCCTAGCCCGGCGTTCCGCTACACCACGAGCCACTGCAGCATTTCGAGCACCCCCTCGTAGTCGGGGATGAACTGCTTCGGGTCCTGCGAACGGTCTCCCAGCCGCTCCACGAACTGCGACCAGACGTGCTCGTTCTTGCCGTTGAGCCCCAGGTGGTTCTCGATGGTCCCGCGCGTCCAGAGCCAGATGTTCTTCGCCTTCAGCTTTTCGTGCAGATTGGCGATCGGCTCCCGGCACTCCTGCAGCGACGCGAAGTACGCGTAGGCCTCGGAGGCGCTCATGCCGCTGCGCTTCGAGACGGGGATCCCCTGCACGAGCCGGATGTTCTTCATCATCGCGCGCTCGCCGAACTCGCGCATGCAGTCGAGCAGGTCGGGGTCGTCCTCCTCCAGGAACCCGTCGCGGACGGCGTCGGTGAAGGCGTAGTCGAGGTCGACGAGCGCCTTGACGGGGAGGTCCATGGCCGTCAGCACCTTCATCGACTTGGCCGTGTTGGAGACGCCGCCCTGGCGGATCAGCGCCAGCTTCCGCAGCACGAACGAGTCGCCGGTCAGCCGCTCGTAGAGCCGCGGCAGGATGCGCAGCTCGGTCTTCCCCTCGGTGAGGGCGATGCGGTCGGCGAAGAGCATCTCGTTGGAGTTGCTCAGCGAGAAGAGCAGCTGCAGCTGGCTCGGCGCGTCGTGCACCACGCGCTTGACCGCGTCCTCGATCCGCTCGCGCATGAACGTGCCGCGCGCGATGTTCTTGCGGATCAGCAGGCAGGTGCGCACGTCCTCGGCGGTCACCATCTGCGCGCTGTGCGTGGCGAAGACCACCTGGAAGCCCTCCTGCGAGAGCCGCTTGAGGCTGAGCCGCACCAGCTCCACCGCCTGCGGGTGGAGGTGGAGCTCGGGCTCCTCGATCAGCAGGAGGCGCCGGCCCGGGTGCTTGCTCTGCGCGGCCTTCGTCTCGGCCAGGCGCCGGAGGAGGGCCATCTGCACGGCGCGCTGCGCGCCCTGGCCCATCAGCGAGAGGTCCTGCCCGTCGGGGTAGCCCTCTTCGTAGACCCGCAGGCTCGCCTGCCGCAGGAGCGTGGAGAGGTCGGGCCGCGGGAACTGGATCTGCAGGCGCAGGCTCGGGAAGATCGCCTCGAGCGCGCGGTTGAGCTCGCGGTCGAAGTTGCGCAGCTCCTGCGGGCGGTCGTAGTCGTCGCCGAAGAGCGGGGAGAGCGCCTCGAACGCCTTCTCGAACGCCTCGCGGTAGCGCTCGATCAGCGGCCCGACCACGGCGGAGAGCAGCTGGCTCGTCAGGTTC
The DNA here is from genome assembly GCA_017650365.1 of Fibrobacterales bacterium. Classification (GTDB taxonomy): domain Bacteria; phylum Fibrobacterota; class Fibrobacteria; order Fibrobacterales; family CADBQJ01; genus CADBQJ01. The sequence continues at coordinate 45,117 of JAGCEZ010000089.1, forward strand.
CCCTCGCCCTCGCCGAAGGGGCCCGTGTCGTCGGGCAGCGCGGAGATGATCAGCGGGCTGGGCATCAGCTCGCGCAGGGCGTTTTCGGCCGCGAGATCGACTTTCCAGTGGTCCTCGGAGTGCTTCGAGCCCGGGTGCAGGAAGACGAGCGGCGGCTTGATGCGCGTGTCGGTCTTCTCCTGCCGTCGCCGGATCAGGATCTTGCCGTCGTTCAGGTAGGGGACCAGCGCCCCCATCCCGAACTCCTCGAGGGTCTCGCGCTCCAGCCCCCCGACGGTCCCCTCCACCTCGACGGTCTTGTTGACGTTGCGGAAGTGGAAGCGGTTGAGCGGGGTGCCCTGGAAGAGCCAGGCCAGCCCGAGGAGGATGCTCGTCTTCCCCGTGTTGTTGCCCCCGACGAGGGCGGTGAAGTCGGAGAGCGGGAAGGTTTCGCTCCGGATGGACCGGAGGTTGGTGATGCGGACGGATTCCAGCGCGGGCTTCATACCATTAAGGTATACTCCCGACGGGTGGAAAGGGAGTTTTTTTTGGTCGTCAGTCGCCGGTCGCCAGTCGCCGGTCGCCAGTGCGGATTAAGGCGCCGAAGGCGCGATTATTTCACTGGCCCCTGGTCCCTGGGCCTGGCGACTAGTGACTCTTCTTGCCAGAATGTTCCCGCAAGATTACATTCGGGAGACGAACGAGGAAAGGCGCCCGCCTCCGCGGACGCACCCGGAAAAAGAAGGAGAACGAAGATGTCCTGTCGTACCGTCAAGATCGCCGCGGCCGTTTCGGCCGCGCTCCTGCTGGGGGCCTGCGGCGACGAAATCACCAAAGTCGCCGGCGGAGCCGCCGGAACCGGCGTCGTCGCCGACCTCGAGGCGGCGGGCGAATGCGACGCCTCCGCGCTGGGCCGGATGGTCCTGAGCAAGGCCGACAGCCTGCTTTACGTCTGCGACGGCGAGGAGTGGCTCTCGCTGAAGGGCGCCGCGGGCAAGGCCGGCGCCTCCTGCTCGGCCAAGAGCGTGGACGAGGGGATCGAGATCACGTGCGGCAAGAAGGTCGACACGCTGAAGACGCCCGAACTCCCCGACGTCGACGACGGGACGAGCTGCGAAGGGCGCAAGGTCGAACCTTTCGGCGTCGAGATCTCCTGCGGCGGCAAGCCGGTCGACACGCTGGGCTCGGTGAAGCTCTGCGCCGGATACGCGTCGTACGACACGAAGGAATCCTTCTGCGACGAACGCGACGGCAAGGTCTATCGCTGGACGCGGATCGGCGACCAGATCTGGATGGCCGAGAACCTCGACTTCGGCGACTACATCACCTCCACCGGTCCTTCGTCGACCTCCAACCCGCAGGGCGCCGCGACGGAGGAATCCGCGGACAAGTACTGCCTAAACGACGTCGAGGACAATTGCTCGCTCGGCAGGTACGCTTTGCTTCCCGGCGGCGTGGCTCCGCCCGTGGAATACGGCGGCTTCTACCAGTGGCACACGGCGATGGCGCTGTCGGGGAACTACGCCTTCGATTCCGCCTCCGCGGCGATTCAGCCGGTCCACCGCGGCATCTGCCCCGAAGGATGGCACATTCCGACCAAGGCGGAGTGGAACAAGCTCGCCGCTTTCGTGGACAAGGCCAACGGCGGCTCCGCGGGCGACGTCGGCAAGTCGCTGAAGAGCGCACTTTGGGTCGACGCGGACGGCGACGTCTTCGGCTTCCGCGCGCTGCCCGCCGCCGTCCTGCTGCCGGGCCGCGGCTGGACGGCCGTCGGCGAGACGGCCGGATGGTGGACCGCCGACGCGACCGATCCGGAATACGCTCCGGCCCGGGTGCTCCTCGCCGACGACTCGCTCCACGCCGGCGACGAGGTCGGCCGCGACATTGCGCTCTCCGTCCGCTGCGTGATGGACGGCGAGACCAAGGGCTCCAACTACGACTGGCAGACCCCGCCGCTCCCCGGCGCGGCGTTCGACTACGGCGTCGGAAACGCCGGCGACGGCGAGATGGAACTCTCGCTTTCCGGGGAAAACTCCGCCGCGGGCCGGCTTGACGGCGTCGTGGGCAAGGCCTACAAGGCCGGCATCGCGCTTCTGCAGTTCGCCGCAGCCGCGCAGTGGGGCTACGCCTACGGCGGCATGCTCTACCGCTTCGACGAGCCCGTCGACATCGGCGACACCGTCATGGTCCAGTTCCGGGCCGAAGCGGGACGCAAGCTGGCGCTCGTCGCCCTGGACAAGGATGCCTACGAAGACATGGAAGGCGAACCGAAGTACACCTTCACCGCCTCCGGCGAATGGCAGACGCTCGCGGTCCGCGTCGCCGGCATCCGGCCCTGGAACGGCGCCACGAACACGCTGAACGCCGCCGCGGTCCACGCCGTGGCTCTGCGCTACGAAGAGGAGGCCACCCAGGTCGGCGGATCCTGCGCGAACTGCAGCTCCTTCCCGATTTCCCTCGAATGGAAGGCGATGGCGTTCAAGTAGCGCGTCGCTTCCGGAACGACGAAGAGCCTCCCTCCCGGGAGGCTCTTCTTTTTCTCGCGCCTTCGGCGCCATCGTACGCAGTGACCAGTCTCCAGGCCCCAGGGACTAGTAGCATAATCGCGCCTTCGGCGCCTAACTACGCACTGGCGACTGGCCCCTGGTCCCTGGCGACTAGCCCCCCACCCTCCGCGCCTGCTCGATGGCCCCCTCGGCCACGATGTCGTTGGCGTGCTCCGCGCGCTCGATCCGGCACGCGTCGAAGAGCTTCTCCATCGCGTGGCGCTTCGCCGCCGCGACGGTCTTCTCGAAGAAGCCCGCGTAGAGCAGCACGCCGCCGCCCAAGTAGAGCTTCTCGGGGTTCATCAGGTCGATCAGCCAGGCGAGCGACATGCCGAGGATCTCCGCGGCCTCGTCCAGGAGAGCGGTCGTTTTCGGGTCGCCGGCCCCGACGGCGCGCAGGAGCTCGGGCCCGGACATCCCGGCGCGCTCCACCAGGGAGCGGCCGCCCGCGATCTCGCCCAGCGGGAGGATCTTTCCGCGGAAGGGGAATGGCACGTTCCCGAGCTCGCCCGCCATGCCGGTGCAACCGGTGCAGATCCGGCCGTCCATCATGTAGGACATCCCGATGTTGGTGCCGATCATCGCCAGCACGACGTTCCGCTCGCCCGGGACGCGGGCCACCTGCGCCAGCAGCGCGGCGTCGGCGTCGTTGAGGAAGACGGGCTTCGTCCCCTTCCACTCCAGGTCGTCGGCGGAGAGGCCGTTCAGCCCGGGGATCGAGTTGCACTGGACGACGGTCTGCCCGCGGATCAGGGCGCAGATCGCGCATCCCGCGTAGCGCGGTTTCTCGGGAAGCGCGTCGATCGTCTCGCGCCAGATGCGGACCAGGTCCTCCTTCCCGAAGTCCGGGCCGCTCGGGTACGAGCGCGTCTCGTCGCCCGCGGGGGAGCGGACCAGGGTGAACAGTTTCGTCCCGCCGAGGTCGAACCCGACGTCGATCGGGGTGGTTTCGTTCGAGTTTTGTTCCGTCATGTCCTTATGATACTTCCGTCGAGTCCGTTGCGCAAGGGGGGGGTTAGTTCCCAGTCTCCAGGCTCCAGGTCCTAGTGCGTACAATCGCGCCTCCGGCGCCTTACTACGCACTGGCGACTGGCACCTGGTCCCTAGCGACTAGGCCCTGGTCCCTAATCCAACGATCGCCTCCCCGAGCAGGTCGGGGAGTTCGCGCGGGAGGATGCCCTGCGCGCCCAGCCGCTCCGCGGCCAGATGGCCCGCGCGGTTGTGGATCCAGACCGCGAGCGCGGCGGCCCGCGGAGGCTCGAGTCCCTGCGCCAGGAACGCGAGGACCGCGCCCGCGAGCGCGTCCCCCGAACCGGCCTTGGCGAGCGCGGAGCAGGGCGCGTCCAGCCGGAGCAGGCCGCCGTCCGGCGCGGCGATGATCGTCGCGCTTCCCTTGGCCACGAGCGTCTGGCCGAGCGCGACGGCGCGTTCGCGGACCGCACGTCGCCGCGCCAGTCCGCCCGCGGGAAGTGGCGCCCCGAAGAGCAACTCCCATTCGTGCGCGTGGGGCGTGAGGACCAGGTCGGCGCCGCAGTTCCCGCGGGCGAGGAGATCCGCGCGCCCGGCGAAGGCCTTCAGGCCGTCGGCGTCGACAACGCCCGGCGCGCGCATGGCCTTGACCAG
>JAGCEZ010000090.1 GCA_017650365.1 Fibrobacterales bacterium
CCCCGCCCCGCGCCCCGCGACCGCGAGGAGGTCGCCGACCAGGAGGGCGTGCGCACCGGCCCCCACGCCGTGCTCGCGCTGCTCGAGGAACGTCCGCGCCAGGTGAACCGCCTCCTCTTCCTCCACAACTCCGGGAACCCCAAGCTCTACCAGCTGCAGGCGAAGGCCGAGTCGCTGAAGATCCCCTGCCAGCAGCTGCCCGAGGAGAAGCTCCGCAAGTACGCGCGCCACCACCAGGGCGTGATCGCGCTCTGCCACGCGCGCGAACTCGACCCCTGGACCGACGTGCGCGAAAAGCTCTGTTCCATGGAACGCGGCCTGGCCGTGGTGATCGCCGGGCTGGAGGACCCGCACAACCTCGGGGCCTGCGCCCGCTCGGCGCTCGCGCTCGGCGCGGCCGCCATGCTCCTGCCCGCGCGCGGCGGCTGCGGCCTCACCGAGACGGCGGTGCGCGCCTCCGCGGGCGCGCTCGAACGCGTCTCCGTCTGCCGTCCGCCCGTCCTCGACCAGGCGGTCCTCGAACTCAAGCAGAACGGCTGGCGCGTCGTCCGGCTCTGGGAAGGGGCGAAGGAGGCGCTGCACGAACTCAAGCCCGCGCCCAAGACGCTTCTGGTCATCGGCGGCGAGGAGGAGGGCGTCCCCTCCTACCTCCGCAAGGTGAGCGACGTCGCCGCGCGGCTCCCGATGGCCCCGCAGGCCAACTCCTACAACGCCTCGGTCGCGCTCTCGCTCGCGCTCTACGAACTCGCGCGCCAGCAGGGCTTCCCGGCCGACTCCACGCCCGGAGAGGTCTCCGAAAGCGAACTGCGCGGCCTCGCGCAGGATCTGGTCGATTAGCCCCGGTTCACGCCGGAAAAGCAACGCCCTCCGGGGAACGGAGGGCGGAAAACGGAAACGGCCTGAAAAGAGTCCCGGGCTTGCCCGGCGCAAAGAGACGGCGGCGTGGGTTGCTGCTTTCGCCCTGGCCCTGTCCATCGCCGAAACCATCGCCGAGGGCCCGGAACTCAGATCAGGCCGCTCGCGGAACGAAAGATAGAAAAGCGGACAAGGCTCCCCGAAAAGGCGGGAAAACGGAAAGCGCCGGTCCTTCCGGATCGGCGCTTCGTACACCCGTAGGGATTTGAACCCCAAACCTTCTGATCCGTAGTCAGATGCTCTATCCAATTGAGCTACGGGTGCGTGCGGCCAATTATACGAAAATCGGGGCGCCCGTGCAAGGGGCGCGGGCCGATTATTCGAACAACTTGCGCAGGCTGTCGAGCTTCAGGCGGTTTTTCTCGTCGCCGGGCTCGAAATTGTCCAGGCTGAGCGCCACGAAGACGATCGACTCGTTGTTGTGGACCGTGCGGACGAACTCGCTGGTGCTGAATCCGGGCACCTGGAGGTCCATCACCACCATCTGGAACTCGTCTTCCTCCAGCGCGACCTCGCCCTCCTCGTCGTCCTCGGCCTCCTGCAGCGTGGCGTTGGGCATCAGCTCCGTGGCGATGGCGACCATCAGCTTGCGGCGCTCCTCGTCGGGCTCCACGATCAGCACGTGGCGCTCGCCGGTGAAGGCCGGGACCACGTTCCCCGCGGCGATCTGCTCGTCCGCGGCGTAGTCGTCGCCGGACTCCCCTTCGCCGACGGATTCTTCGGAATCCAGGACTTCGTCGACGGGCTCTTCGTTCTCTTCGGGCCGGGTTTCGCTCTTCTTCTTCGTCATCTCTGCTCCTCGCGCTTTGCGCCGGAACGATAATTTAGCACGGTTCGCCCTTTCGGTCAAAGACGCCGCGGACCAGCGCCTCGATCTCGTCCGGTTCCGCCGGGATTCCGCGGGAAAGGTCCTCGCACCCCTCTTCGGTCACCAGGAGGTCGTTCTCGATTCGGATCCCGATCTCCTCGCGGACGCGCTTCCCGCCGATCTCCATCTCGAAGACCCCGTAGAGGCCCGGCTCGTTCGAGAGGACCATGCCCGGGAGGAGCGGGGACTTGGCGTACTCCCGCTTCGCGTCGCCCTCGTGGACCATCTCGCCGATCAGGTGGCTGATTCCGTGCGGGCGCGCGGGGCCCTTCTTCGCGGAGGACTTTTCGTAGGGGCGCTCCGCCGAGCCGCCCCGCGCGAAGAAGCGCTCCTGGAGGAGGAACTCCATGTATTCCCAGGCGCGGCGGTCGAGCTTCTCGATCGTCTTTCCGGGCGCGACCTGCGCGCGGTGGAACTTCTGGACGTCGAGCACGATTCCGTAGAGCAGTTTCTGCAGGGGCGAAAATCTTCCGGAGACCGGGAGCGTGCGCGTGATGTCCGAACTGATCGAGCCCCACTTCGCGCCGAAGTCGGCGAGCAGGAGGCTCCCCTTCCGCAGCGGCGAGTCGTTGCGGACGTAGTGGAGCGTGCGCGCGTTGCCGCCGGAGGCGGCGATGGTCGGGAAGCCGAGCCCCCAAGGCGTGCGGGAGAGCAGTTCGAACTCGAGCGCGCGGCAGGCGACGTTTTCGTCGGGGAACGCGGGGAGCTTCGGCGCCCAGGCGAGGAACGCGTCGCGGGTCAGCGCCTGCGCGCGGCGCATGGCGGAGAGCTGCTCGGCGTCCAGGACCACGCGCTGCGCGGCCGCCGCGCGCGAGACGGAGACGGTCCTGAACCCCTGTTTCCCGAGGTCCTCGGCGAAGAAGGGGTCGCAGACCTCGCCTTCGATTCCGACGGTACGGTCCCGGAGCCGCTTCTTCAGCGCCTTCAGGAAGGCCGGCAGCTCGGAGAAGGGGCGCTGGTCGGAGATTCCGGTCAGGGCGCGCAGCGTGGGGTCTGGGCGGAACCTCCCGCCGCGGCCGGGCGTCAGCCCGAAGGCGAGGCCGTTCCAGAACTCGTGGTGCGCGTCGAACTCCGGCGCGAAGAGGGTTTCGCGCTCGTTCCCCTCGGCCGTCGGGTCGAGGAAAAGCAGGAATTCGGGCTGGTTGATCCCCGTGAGATAGACGATCTCGGGACTCTGGACCGCGCAGCGCGAGGAGAAGAACCAGTCGAGCTCCTCGCCCGGCTCCTCCATGGCGCCCAGCACGAAGACCGGGCGCTCCATGCGCTTCAGGAACTCCCGGCGGCGCCGCTTCAGGACGCGCGCCGCGCCCGCGAAGTCCCCGCCGCCCGGAGGGACGAAGACCTGGGAATACTCCTCGAGTTCCCTTCGCACCGGAAGCCTAGTCGTGGAGCTTCCACTGCATGTAGGGCAGCTCCGACGCGAGGCGGGCCACCTTTTCGGCCCCCGCCATGAGCTGCGCCTGCGCGTTCCAGGAACCGTCGAGGAACTGCCCGCGCGCGCCGTCCTTGATCTGCAGGCGGAACACCGGCTGGTAGTCGCCGAGCTTGACCAGGCGGTCGGCCACGCTGACGAAGAGCTGCTTTTCGGGGTTCTTCTCGACGAAGTCGAGGATCTTCTCGACGGTGTCGTGGTCGGCGGTGAAGCAGGGGATCCCCAGCGCGACGCAGTTGCCGTGGAAGATCTCGCTGAAGCTCTCGGCGATCACGCAGCGCACGCCCCAGCGCTTGAGGCTCTGGGGGGCGTGTTCGCGGGAGGAACCGCAGCCGAAGTTCTTGTTGGAGACCAGGACCGTCGCCCCCTTGTAGCGCTCGTCGCGGAAGGGGTGGGTCTCGCCGCGCGACTTCATGTCGGCGATGTCGTCCTCGAACGCGTGTTCGCCCAGCCCCTCGAACGTGACGCACTTCAGAAAGCGCGCGGGGATGATGCGGTCGGTGTCGATGTCGTCTCCGCGGAGGGGGACGCCGCGACCGAGCACTTCTTCGATTTTCTGTCCAGCCATTTGGTGTCTCTCCCTTTGCCTAGAGCATTTCGCGGACGTCGACGATCCTGCCGTTCAGCGCGGCCGCGGCGGCCATGATCGGGCTGACCAGCAGCGTGCGCCCCGTGGGCGAGCCCTGGCGGCCCTTGAAGTTGCGGTTGGAGGTCGAGGCGCAGATCTGGCGCTTGACCAGCTTGTCGGGGTTCATCGCCAGGCACATGGAGCAGCCGGCCTGGCGCCATTCGAAGCCCGCGTCGGAGAAGACCTTGTCGAGGCCCATCGCCTCGGCCGCCTTCTGGACCTTCTGGGAGCCCGGGACGGCGAGCGCGCGGACGCCGGGGGCGACGTGCTTGCCCTTCACGAGCTCGGCCGCGGCCTGGAGGTCGCTCAGGCGGCCGTTGGTGCAGGAGCCGATGAAGACCACTTCGACCGGGGTCCCTTCGATCTTCTGGCCCGGCTTGAACGACATGTATTCGTAGGCCTCGCCCACCACCATGCGGTCGGCTTCGGCGAACGATTCGACTTCGGGCAGCGTTTCGTCCACGCCCACGGACTGCGCCGGGGTGATGCCCCAGGTGACCACGGGCGAGAGTTCGGAGCAGTCGATCGCATAGACGTCGTCGTATTCGGCGTCGGGGTCGCTGGCCATGGAGGACCAGTACTCGACCGCCTTGTCCCAGTCCGCGCCCTTGGGGGCGTAGGGCTTGTCCTTCAGGAAGGCGTAGGTGGTCGCGTCGGGGTTGACGTAGCCGCAGCGGGCGCCGCCCTCGATCGCGAGGTTGCAGAGCGTCATGCGCTCTTCCATCGTCATGGCGTCCACGACCGGGCCCGCGAACTCGTAGGCGTAGCCCACGCCGCCGTTCACGCCCAGGCGGTGGATGTAGGTCAGGGCGAGGTCCTTGGCGGCGACGCCCTTCGGGACCTTGCCTTCGAAGACGATCTTGCGGACCTTCAGCTCGCTCATGGCGAGGGTGCCGGTGGCCAGCACGTCGGCGACCTGCGAGGTGCCGATGCCGAAGGCCAGGCAGCCGAAGGCGCCGTGCGTGGCGGTGTGCGAGTCGCCGCAGGCCAGCGTCATGCCGGGCTGGGTGAGCCCCTCTTCGGGCGCGACGACGTGGATCACGCCCTGTTCGCCGTTTTCGGGCGAGAAGAAGCGGAAGCCGAACTCCTTCGCGTTGCGTTCGATGTGCGAGAGCATCTCCTCGGCCACCGGGTCGGCCAGGGGACGCTTGCGGGCGTCCACCGTGGTGGGGATGATGTGGTCCACCGTGGCGAAGGTCCGTTCGGGGAAGGCGACCTTCAGCCCCTGTTCGCGCAGCATGGCGAAGGCCTGGGGGGAGGTCACTTCGTGCAGAAGGTGCATCCCGATGAAGAGCTGGTGCTGGCCGCTGGGGAGCACGCCGACGGAATGCCTCTCGAAGACCTTGTGGTAGAGGTTTTTGCCCATTTGAATCTCTCCTTGGAATTTCGGCGCCAAATTTAGAATTCCGGAGGAAGTTTGGCTAATTTACGGGCATGAGCGCATTGACGAACGAATCCGAAGAACATCTCCCCGTCCGCACCGTCGCCATCGTCGGCGGAACGCACGGCAACGAACGCTCCGGCGCGGAGCTGGTCCGCCTCTGGACCGAACGGCCCGAGCTGGTCCGGCGCCCCGGGCTCGAGGTCTCCTGCTTCATGGGGAACCCCGCCGCCGTCGAGGCGAACCGCCGCTACCTGGAACGCGACCTCAACCGCTGCTTCTCCCCCGACGTCCTCGCGGGGAAGGGCGATTCGCTCGAGGAGAGGCGCGCCCGGGAGCTCAACGAACTGATCGGCCCGCGCGGGAGCGACAAGGCGCCCGACCTCTGCCTCGACCTCCACAACACCTCGTCGAACATGGGGCTGACGGTCATCTTCAACTACCTCGACCACTTCACGCGGAAGCTGGTCGCCCACCTCGCCGCCAACGAACCCAAGGCGCGGCTCTACTACCAGCCCGTGGACAACTCCACGAGCGAGTTCCTCCCCTCCCTCGGGAAGCACGACCTGACCATCGAGGCCGGGCCGCAGCACCACGGCACGCTCTGCGCCGACCTCCACGTGCGCATGGAGGCGATGGTCCACGAGATGCTCGACTTCTGCGCCGCCTGGAACCGTCCCGGGTTCGTCGAGCCCCCGAAGCGCGAGCTCGAGATCTTCACCGACCTGAAGAACATCGACTACCCGCGCGACGAAAACGGGCGCGTCTCCGCGATGATCCACCCCGGCGTGGACGGCATGGACTACTGCGAGCTGCCCGCGGGCGCCCCGCTCTTCCTGACGTTCGACGGGAAGATCGTCTGGAACCCCGAGACCGAGTCCGTCTGGCCGCTTTTCGTCAACGAGCAGGCCTACTACGAGAAGGGCGTCGCGATGACGCTGACGAAGAAGAGCATCGTGGAGTGGTAGGCTGCACGTCCGTGCACCACCCTTGACCTCCTTGCTAGATTTGGGGCGTGAAGACGGACGATCTCTACCGCGTCCGGGACGCGGCCTACAAGCTCGAGTGCTACCCCCGCTTCGGCGATGTCACCATGCGCGCCTGGAGCAGCTCCGACATCTGCCTGGTGGACGCGGTCGCGACCGCCGCCGGGCGCAGCAAGCCGCTGAAGATCCTCGTCCTGAACGACATGTTCGGCGCGCTCTCCATCCCCTTCCACGACCACCACACCACCGTGGTCGTCGACTCCTTCCTCTCGCAGACGGCGATCCGGAGGAACCTGAAGCTGAACGGGCTCGCCCCCGAAAGCCTGGTCTTCGCCTCCTCCGTCCAGGAGCTCGAGGACAAGTACGACATCCTCCTGATGGGGATCCACCCCTCCAAGGCGATGTTCGAATACCAGCTCCGCCACGTGCGCAACGCGCTCTCGCAGAAGTGCCAGATCTTCGCCGCGGCGATGAGCAAGAACGTGGACTCCGCCCTCTACACCATCTTCCAGCGGACGCTGGGCCCCACGATGGTCCTCCCGACCCCGCAGAAGACCAAGCTCTTCCAGATCGAGCTGGACATGGAGACCAAGCAGAACGGCGCGGAGCTCCGGTTCAGCGGCTACAAGGCGTTCGTCGCCGACACGGAGTTCGAGGTGGCCTCCGGCCCGGGCGTCTTCTCCGCCGACCACCTCGACGCGGGCGCGCGGATGATCCTCGAGCACCTTCCGCAGCACGTCGACGCCGAGGCCGAGCTGGCCGTCGGCGACCTCGGATGCGGCGCGGGCGTGCTGGGAGCCGCCGCGCTGATCGTCAACCCCAACGCCTCCGCCATCCTCGTCGACGACTCGCGCATGGCGCTCTTCTCCGCCAAGGAGACCTTCGCGCGGAACGGCATCGACGTCGCCCGCGCCAAGTTCCGCCTGGCCAACGGCTGGGACGGCACCCCGGACGGCAGCCTCGACCTGGTGCTCTGCAACCTCCCCGCCGACGTGGACGCGACCCACACGCCCCGTCTGGCGCTGCAGTTCCTCCGCCAGAGCCAAAAGGTGCTGAAGCCCGGCGGGAAACTGCTCCTGGCGATGCGCGACGGCCTGCGCCTCGGCGGCCGGATCGCCGAACTCTTCCCGTCGCCCGTGCGCCTGGACCACGACGAAGAGACCTCCGTCGTCCTCGCCACGAAGCAATGATGGCCCCGCTCCGCCGCACGTTCCTTCTCTTCGCGGCGGGCCTCCTCGCGGCGCAGGGCGCCGAAGCGAAAAACGACTTCCCCTTCGCGCGCCAGGCCTGGCCCACCAGCTCGTTCGCCGAAAACCGCGGCAGCCGCTACCACGCCGGCGTGGACCTGGGCACCGAGATGGAGCAGGGCTGGCCCGTGCTCGCCCCCGAAGAGGGCTGGGCCGAGCGGATCCGCGTCTCCCCCTTCTTCTACGGCAAGAACCTCCTCTTTCGGACGAAATCGGGCGAGTACTACCTCTTCGCGCACCTTTCGGGCTTTCCGGAGCCGATTTCGAAGCGCGTTTTCGAGGCGATGGAGAAAAACCGCGCCGCGCAATGCGATTTGCAGTGGAACAAGCAGGAGCGGATCCGCTTTTCGAAGGGCGACACCATCGCTTTTTCGGGGAAGACCGGCATCGGCAACCCCCATTTGCACGTGGAAAGGCGCAATTCCGCGCAGGAGGCGCTCAACCCGATGGAGGGCTGGCTCGCCGCGCCCGACACCATCGCCCCGCAGTTCCTCGAAATCGCGCTGCTGAAGGAGGGACGGCTCGAATCCGTGCGGAAACTGGGCGGTTCCGACAGCGCAGTCGTCGTCGTTCCGGAGAAAAACGCGAATCTGATCCTGAAAATCGTCGACTACTCGCGCGACCCGCGCGAAAACCCGATGTCCGTGATCGAACTTCGGCTTCAGTGCGGGGAGAAGGAGGGCGAAACCCTCTTCCGCAGGCGCTACGAGAAACTGGTCTTCGGGAAGATGGAGGAGGTCTTCCAGGACCTGATCTGGGCGCGCGAGGGCGAGGAGTTCGGGGACTGGCACGCGCTCTTTTCGGTTCCGCGCGAGGGCGAAAGCCCGGACGGCGACCTGAACCGCTGCTTCGCGCCCGGAGCGCGGGAGGCGGGCGCCCGCGCGGTCGCGACGGACATGCTCGGAATCTCCGCGACGCTGAAACTGAAGCTGGTCCGCGCGGGCGCGTTCGCGCCCGGACAGGCGCCCGCGGCCGCGGCGGAAGTGAAGCCCGAACCGGTTCCCGCGGCCTATGCGGACAACCAGCCCGGGCCCGTGTTCACGTTCCTCGCCCGCCCCTTCCTGAAGCAAGGCGACGCGGGGATTCCGCTCGACGAGACGAACGCGCCGGAAGGGGCGGTCGTGCGCCGGATCGCGGCCGCCGGCGGCGAGGTCTCCCTTCGCGCGGGCGAGTGGTCCGTGGTTCTGCCGGCGGCCGCGTCGCGCGCCGAGCAGGTCGTCGTCGCCCTGCCGTCGCGCGACAGCACGGGCGCGTTCCTGGAACTGCATCCCAAGGGCCTCGCCCTGCGGCCCGGCGAAAAGATCCGGCTCTGCGCTCCCCTGCCCGCGGCGAAGGCGCCCGAGGCCCGGCCCGCGAAGGGGAAGAAGAAGGGCGCCGGGAAGAAGCCCGAAGCCGCGCCGGCACCCAAGGCCGCGCGGGGTTGGGGGCTCTTCTGGCGTTCGGAGGGCGCGCGCGAATGGAACGCCTTCTCGAAGATCGCGCCCGCGCCCGATTCCCTCGCCGCGGACGCGCGGCCCGACTCCGCGCACGCGCTCTTCTGCGCGGACGTGGACGAGGTCCGGGACGTCGCCGTCCGGCGCGACACGATCGCGCCCGAGCTCGACTCCCTGCGCACGGACACGCTCTGGCTCGACGGTCGCGCGGAGCCCGCGCTCTCCGTCCTCGTGACCGAAAAGGGCGGCGCGGGCTTCGGCGGCGCGCGGAACTTCGGCACCTTCCAGCGCGCCGCCGCGGACGGCTCCCCCGTCTGGGTCTATGGCGAGTACAACCTCACCGACCGCCGGATCCGCTTCCCGCTTTCGCGCCTGCGCTCGCCCGAGGCGAACGTGGTCGTCCGCGTCTCCGACGACTTCGGGAACGCGGTCGAGCGCGAGTTCCCGCTCTCCGCGTTCCGCGCTCCCGCGCAGGCGGACCGCGCGGCGCGGCCCGCGGAATAAATCGCGATTTCGCGTCCGTTCCCGTTGCAATCCGCCCGTTTTTTGGCTATTATTGACCCGCAACTCTTCGGGTTGTAGCTCAGTCTGGTAGAGTACCTGAATGGGGTTCAGGTGGTCGGAGGTTCGAATCCTCTCAACCCGACGAAGAAAAAGGAAGCGCGTCGCGAAAGCGGCGCGCTTTTCCTTTGGTTCCCTTCCGGATTCCTAGCGGATCCCCCGCCCGTAGGCGCAGTAGGAGTCCTCCTGCATGTAGTCGCCGTCGTGGTAGTAGGCGGCGCGGGCGCGGCAGCCGCCGCAGCGGTCGTTGAAGCCGCACTTCCCGCAGGCGCCGGCGTAGGCCCTGGTGCGGAGGCGCCTGAAGACCTCGGCGTTCGCCCAGATCTCGTCGAACGGCGCTTCGCGCACGTCGCCCGCCTCCTCCATCATGTAGGCGCAGGGGCGGACCTTGCCGACCGGGCTGACGATGCAGTAGTCCAGGCCCGCGAGGCAGCCGCGCGTGTAGCGCGTCCTGATCCCGAGCTGGTCGGCGACGCGGAGGAACTGCGGCGCGCAGGTCGGCTTCACGGGGATGCCGAGCGTGCGGCTCTTCTCCATGATCCTGCGGAGGAGCGTCTCGTACTCCGCGACGCGCAGCGCGTGGTCCTCGATCTCCTTGCCGCGCCCCACGGGGATGAGGAAGAAGATCTGGTGGTTGACCGCGCCGATCGCCTTCGTCCAGTCCATGATGTCGAAGATCTCGTCCTTGTTCCAGTCCGTGATCGTCGTGTGGATCTGGAAGGGAAGCCCGGCCGCCTTGCAGTTCTCGATGCCCGCCAGCGTGAGCTCGAAGGCGTTCTCGAGGCCGCGGAACTCGTTGTGGCGCGCGGGGTCGGCGCTGTCGACGCTGATGCCCATCGCCATCGCGCCGGCCTTCTTCAGCTCCTCGGCCGCTTCGCGCGTAATCATCGTGCCGTTCGTCCCGAAGACCGGGCGGAGCCCCCTGCCCGCGGCGTGCGCCACGAGGTCGCGGATGTCCGGGCGAGTCAGCGGTTCGCCGCCGCTGAAGATCATGATCTTGAACCCGGCGCGGGCGATGCCGTCGATCAGGCCGAACGCCTCTTCGGTCGTGAGCTCGGCGTCCTTGTTCTCTCCGGCGTCCTGGTAGCAGTGCTTGCACTTCAGGTTGCACTTGTTGGTGGTCATCCACGAGACGATCATCGTTCCACCTGCGGTTTGAGCGTTTCGAAGACCTCTTCCGCGGCCTCCAGCGTCTTCGCGACGTCCCCGGACGTGTGCGCCGAGCCGACGAAGATCGCCTCGAACTGGCTGGGGGCGAGGTAGATTCCGCGGTCCAGCATGCCGAGGAAATACCGTTTGAAGAGGTCGAGGTCGGAGCGCTGCACGTCGGCGAACGTCTCCACGGGTCCTTCGGCGAAGAAGAGGCACCCCATGGAGCCGACGCGGTTGACGGCCGCGGGAATCCCCGCCTTGCCGGCGGCGCGCTTCAGCCCGTCCACGAGCTCCGCGGCGCGCGCGTCGGCGGTCGCGTAGTGGCCGGGGTCCGATTCGAGTTCGCGCAGCGTCGCGAGCCCGGCGGCCATCGCCACGGGGTTTCCGGAGAGCGTGCCCGCCTGGTAGATTCCGCCGAGCGGCGCGATCTGCTTCATCACGTCCGCGCGGCCGCCGTAGGCGCCGACGGGCATGCCGCCGCCGACGATCTTCCCGAACGTCGTGAGGTCGGGTTCGATTCCGTAGAGCCCCTGCGCGCAGTGGAGGTCGACGCGGAACCCCGTCATCACCTCGTCGAAGATCAGAAGCGCGCCGTGTTTCCGCGTCTCCTCGGAGAGGGTCCGCAGGAACTCGGGCTTGCCGGGCACGACGCCCATGTTGCCCGCGACCGGCTCCACGATGACGCCGGCGATCTCGTCGCCGATCTTCCCGAAGAGCTCGCGCACGGCCTCCGCGTCGTTGTACTGCAGCGTGAGCGTGTATTTCGCGAGGTCCGCGGGAACGCCCTTGCTGCTGGGCCTGCCGGTCGTCAGCATCCCGGAGCCCGCCTTGATCAGCAGGCTGTCGCCGTGGCCGTGGTAGCACCCTTCGAACTTGACGATCCTGTCGCGGCCCGTGAAGCCGCGCGCCGCGCGGATCGCGCTCATCGTCGCCTCGGTGCCGCTGTTGACCATGCGGACCATCTCGACGGACGGCACCAGGCGCTCCACCGTCTTCGCGAGCTCGGACTCCAGCTCGCACGGCGCGCCGAAGCTGAGCCCGTTCTTCGCCGTCTCGCGGACGGCCTCCACAACGGCGTCGTGCGCGTGGCCCAGGATCATCGGACCCCAGCTGCCCACGTAGTCCACGTATTCGTTTCCGTCCGCGTCCCAGACGCGCGAACCCTTCGCCCGGGCGATGAACGGAGGCGTCGTCCCCACGTTCCCGTAGGCGCGCACGGGGCTGTTCACCCCGCCCGGCATCAGCTTCTTCGCCTCTTCGAACAGTCTTTCGCTCTTCGCGCGGTCCATCGTCGAACGCTCCCGGGCTAGCGCAGCAGGCCCTTCTCCAGGGCCTCCTTGGCGTGGTAGGTGATGATGACGTCGGCGCCGGCGCGCCGGAAGGCGATCAGGTTCTCGCGAATCACGGCGTCGCCGTCGATCCAGCCCGCCTGCGCGGCGGCCTTGACCATCGCGTATTCGCCGCTGACGTTGTAGACCGCGACGGGGACCGGGCTGGTCCCCGCGGTCCGGCGGACCAGGTCGAGGAAGGCGAGCCCGGGCTTGACCATCACGATGTCCGCGCCTTCGGAGAGGTCGAGCGCCGTTTCGCGCATCGCCTCGCGCCCGTTGCGGACGTCCATCTGGTAGCTCTTCCGGTCGCCGAACTTCGGCGCGGAGTCGGCCGCGTCGCGGAAGGGACCGTAGTAGGCGCTCGCGAACTTCGCGCTGTAGGCCATGATCGGGATCTCCTGGAACCCGGCGGCGTCGAGCGCGGCGCGGATCGCCGCCACGCGCCCGTCCATCATGTCGCTCGGGGCCACCATGTCGGCGCCGGCGCGCGCGTGCGAGACGGCGGTCTTCGCCAGGAGCTCCAGCGTGGGGTCGTTGTCCACGTCGTTCCCTCTGAGCAGGCCGCAGTGGCCGTGGCTCGTGTATTCGCAGAGGCAGACGTCCGTGACGACGCAGAGCTCCGGGAACTTCGCCTTGACCGCGCGGACCGCCCGCTGCACGATCCCGTCCTCGTCGTAGGCGGCGCTGGCGGTTTCGTCCTTGCGGTCCGGGATCCCGAAGAGCAGGATTGCGCGGATTCCGAGCGCGACGCAGGATTCGAGCTCCTCGAGCAGCGCGTCGACCGAGAAGCGGAACTGCCCGGGCATGGAGGCGATCTCCTCCTTCCTCCCCGCCCCTTCGACGACGAACATCGGATAGACGAGGGATTCGGGGCGCACGGCGGTCTCCGCCACGAGGTTCCTGAGCGTGGCGTTCCTGCGGAGTCGGCGGGGTCTGACGATCATGGCTGAATTCCTGAACGGGGTTTTAGAGGCCGGAGAACTCGCGTTCGACGCGCTCCAGCGGTTCCTTCCAGCTTTCCTGGATCTCGCGCTTCAGCCGCTTGGCCAGCGCGGGCGCGCGGCCCTCGGTGGAGACGGTGACGGCGATCTTCTCGCCGAAGTCCAGGCGGGCGGGGACGATGAAGTCGCCGTCGCGGTAGTCGCACGCGTTGTTGACCAGGATCTTCCGTTCGCGCGCGTCGCGGCGGACCTGGCGGTTGACGGCGGGCTTGTCGGTGCAGACGAAGACCAGCGCGGCGCCCTCCAGGTCTTCGGATCGGTAGGGCCTGCGGACGAGCCGGAGTTCCGGGCGCTCCGCCGCGAGGGCCTCGAGCTCGGAATCGATCTGCGGCGCGACCACGGCGATCTCCGCGCCCGTCGGGAGGAGGTTCCGGACCTTGCGCAGCGCGATGCGGCCGCCGCCGACGACGAGGACCGCGCGGCCCGCGAGGTCGAGTTCCATGGAGAGCAGCGAGCGGCCGCGCGCCGAGGAGGAGGAGGCGTTTTTTTCCTCGCGCAGAGCGCGCTTCTCCCGCCGGAACGCGCGGAGGCCCGAGACCACCATGTCGGCGAAGGCGTTCCAGTCCCCGACGCACGGGAGGAGGGAGATCTCGCGGTCCGGGAAGTCCGCCTTGACGCGCGCGATCGTCTCGGGCACGTCGTTCTTCGCGTGGCGCCCGTTGAGGAGGAGCCAGGGAAGGAGCGTCACCGATTCCGCGCCCTCGGAGAGGATCGCCCGGAGGTCGTTCTCCAGGTCGAGGAGGCTCGTGCTCGAGACGCGCGCCTCCGGAAGCTCGTGGTGCAGGCGGTCGAGGATCTCCTCAAACCCCTTGTAGGCCCCGGGCACGATGCTGTGGTGGGCGATGATCAGGATCGCTTCCTTCATTCCGCCCCTCCGCAGGCCCGGACGATCTTCTCGACGAGCGACGCGACGGACGGCGAGTCCGCGACGACGGGCTCGAACCCTGCCTTCCGCGCCTCGGCGGCCGTGATCTCGCCGATGCAGAAGGCGCGCGAGCC
>JAGCEZ010000011.1 GCA_017650365.1 Fibrobacterales bacterium
CTTCGAGGCCTACCGGCTCTGTGGCTCTACTCCGTGCATCGCCGAAGCTGAGTTCAGCTTCAAGGCGACGAATGCGAACGGGAAGAGCATTACCCAGCTCGTGATCGATTCTCTCACTCCTACGGCTGAGAAGTCCTTCGAATCTGAGAGGGTGAAGATTGTTCTCAAGTAGCCGATACTACTGCGCCCAGCGCGGCGGCGATGCGTGCACCGCACGCCGCTCGCCGCGCCTTGGCGCGGTCTTTCGCCTTTTGCATACCCCCCCGGGTCTAATAGGGGGGTAAAGTCACAAACTGACTACCAAAGAGGGTTAA
This sequence comes from Fibrobacterales bacterium, assembly GCA_017650365.1. Lineage (GTDB taxonomy): Bacteria > Fibrobacterota > Fibrobacteria > Fibrobacterales > CADBQJ01 > CADBQJ01. The sequence continues at coordinate 315 of JAGCEZ010000011.1, forward strand.
ATCTCCACTTGGAAAGGGGTAACTATGTCCGGTGTTTTTTATCGTCAAGTCATCATTGTTGATTTAGACGGGGTGCGCTTTCGTTTTCATCCTTTTGACTTTGAGGACGTTAATTTAGATCGTGTTTCTCCTGAACTTTGCGTCTGGTTCCGTCGTTACGGCTCTTGGCGTCATCTCTGGGGGTATCCGCGTCATGTCCGCTAAATTTGACTGGTATGAGGCTTCATTAGACGGCTTGCCGATGGATGGCAATACCACTGCGATGGCTCACAGGTTCGCACGGCTTCTGCTTCAAACGTTGTCAGATGATGCGGAATTCTCTTCTGACCTCGATTCATACGGCTGGCGGCTCGATGATTTCGAGCTTAAAGAGGAGCGCGGATTTAATCACTATCGTTGCGCCCTGGTCTGTTATACGCCTTTGCGCGTTGCTTTGTTCCGTGTGCTCTGGAATGAGCTATCGAGCTTGCACGTCATTTCTAGCGGCAAGCGGTCGCCGGCGATCTCTGACGCTCTTCGGCGGTTGTGTCCTGTGCATTTTGTCACCCGTGCTGATAGTGCTCTTGACTTTGATCGTCCGGGGGATTGGGATAGGCTGGTAAAGCTCTCTGAGGCTTGCCGGGAGGGGCAGCTTTTGGGGCGGCGTATGTCCTCGACGTTGATTCTTCAAGATGAACAAACGGCGGGTAAAACTTATTACCTTGGATCTCTGAAATCTGCCGCCTTTCTTCGTATCTACGATAAGACGCGGGAGCAGCGTGCCAAGGCTCCAAAACATCTTAGGGCGGGGATTCCGGACGATTGGACGAGAGCGGAAGTTGTAGCACGACCGACCGACAAAGAACGCCGGCTTTATCTGGCTCATTGCTCTCCGTGTGACGTGTGGGGGGCTTCTCCGGTGACGCAAGAGATCTATAAGGCCGTCGAGGGTGGGGAGCTGGGGCTTATGCCGAAAGTTGCACCCAGGACTGAGGATTTCAACAGGGCTTATTGGACGATGCTCCAACAATACAAGAAAACCTATGAATGGCTGCTAAAACAATGCGGCGGAGATGTGGGTCTCCTGGGGGATCGCATTTACTCTGACTTGCTCTCTGCGGGGCTCTTGTAAATTTCGTTTTACACAAACATAGCATATATTATGCGACATTTGATATTCAGACCGAACCTGTTGTTGCTCGAGCAAATTCGCAGGGGGCGCTTAGCGCTTCTTTCTCCATTCGACCCAATCTTCTGTTTCTTCGCGAACATAGTCCTTTGGATTTCGACCGTCTCTTTTAATTGATTGCAGAATCGCTTTATCCGGATTACTGCAGGACTTAAAAACCAAATAGAAGCCATCGATGCGATTGCCATTTTGATCCTGAGTGGCAACTACGATATAGCAGTTGCTATCCGTTTTCCACAGAGGTTCTTCGTCATTGACAGACAACTGAACTTCTGGAGACGCCCCAAAAACAATTCCAGTCGCGACAAGCATCAGAATAAGAGCATACTTCATAGGTTTCTCCTTGCTTGGAGTTCCTATAACCAATATACTCTTGATTCTCACCCGACGAACGGCATGGCGAACATGCCGAGCATCATGGCGACGCTGACGACGATGTTGGCGAGGAAGAAATCCTGGTTGAGCGCGTCGAGCGAGGGGCTTTTGCGGAAGAGGTGCTCGTAGAGGATGGCGAGCGTGGCGACGGCGAAGGCGGCGTCCCAGGGCCAGGGCAGCGCGCAGAGGAAGCCGGTCGCCCAGCCGAGCGCGAGCATGAGCAGATGGAGGACGAGCGCGAAGCGCAGCGCCCCGGGAATCCCGAACCGCTGCGGAATGGAGTGCAGCCCCGTCGCGCGGTCCACGTCGGCGTCCTGCGTGGCGTAGATGATGTCGAATCCGGCGATCCAGAGCAGGACGATCCCCCCGAGGAGGAGCGGGAACGGCTCCAACTCCCCTCGCGACGCGAGCCAGGCGCCGCACGGCGCGATCGCCTCCGCGATCCCCAGCCCGATGTGCGCGGCCCACGTGAAGCGCTTGAGGAGCGAATATCCGCAGAGCGTCGCGAGGGTGGGGAAGGCGAGGATTCCGCAGAGGTCGTTGAGGCCGAACGCGGCGAGGACGAAGAGAGCGCCGTTGAGCGCGACGAAGCAGGCCACTCCCCCGGGCGTGACGAGCCCGGCCGGAAGATGGCGCCTTTTCGTCCTCGGGTTCTCCGCGTCGAACTTGCGGTCGGCGAGCCGGTTGAAGGCCATCGCGGCGTTGCGCGCGGTCACCATGCAGGCGAGCACGAGGAGCGCGACGCGGAGGCGCGGCGCTCCCCCTTCGGCGACGACGAGCGCCCCGAGCGCGAACGGCAGGGCGAAGAGCGTGTGGGAGAAGCGGACCAGGGAGAGCCACAGCCGGACGCGCCGCGCGATGGCCTGAAGGGCGTTCATTCGGGTTTCTCCGCGAGCACGGCGTGGGCGATGCCGAAGTCGAGCGCCACGGCCCTGGGAGAGGCGAAGCCGACGCCGGCGAGCATCGCTTCGAACTCCCCCGCCGTCAGGAATCCGCGCAGCGAGCGGAGCAGGTGCGCGTAGTGGTCGTTGCGGCGGAAGAGAAGCCCGGCGAGGCGGATGATGGCCGCGCCGATTCCGTAGTAGAAGAACTTCGTGAAGGCGGCGTCGGGGCGGAAGAAATCGAGGAAGATGACCCGCCCGCCGGGCTTGAGGACGCGCAGGACCTCGCATGCGCCGAGTTGGGCGTCGGGGAGGTTCCGCATCCCGAACCCGTTGACCACGACGTCGAACGAGGCGTCGCGCAGCGGAAGCGCGCAGGCGTCGGCCTGGACTCCCCTCCCCGGGAACCGCGCGCTCCCCTGCCGGAGCATCCCTTCGGAGATGTCGGCGACGACGATGTTCCCGAGCGGCGTCCCGGCGCGTTCGCGGAAGAGCTTCGTGAAGTCCCCCGTCCCGCCGCAGAGGTCGAGGACGGTTTCCTCCGGCGCGGGGCGCAGCATGCGCATCGCCCGGTTCCGCCAGGCGCGGTGCCTGCCCGCGCTCATCAGCGTGTTCAGCAGCTCGTAGCGCGAGGCGATCTCGTTGAAAAGACGGCGACGCGACGCCGAGATTTCGCCGTTCGCGACCCGGTTTCCGGCTTTGCCGTCGGTTTCCATCGCGGCAAATCTAAAAATCGGGCCCGGAAGGGATCACTTGGCGGCTTCGGTCCCGTTCTTGAACTCGGAAAGAAGCCGGAAGGTCTCGGGATCGCTCCAGCCGCCCGCTTCGGGCGCGAACCACTTCTCCAGTTCCCAGAGCGCGAGGCCGGTGCCGGCCTCCTGCGCCTCCTTCAGATGGTCCTGCACGGAACTCCCCCGCCCGCCGGCGCCCCAGGAGTCGACCCAGACGGGCATGCCGACCAGCATCTTGCCCTTCGGGAACCCCATCTCCTCGCCGATGCGCACCTGCGTGGTGTAGCGGAAGATCCCCTTGACGTCGCAGAGCGTGGAGTCGACGGCCCCTTCGTAGAGGTCGTTGTAGCCCATCGAGTGGATCTGGTCGGCCACGCCGACCCAGTCCTTCCACCAGCTCATGTTCGGGGCGTTGTAGCAGGGGCTGTGGAACGAGTCGACCGAGAGCTTGAGCCCCTTGGCCTTGAGCTTCGCGGAGAGCTTCTGCAGGAACGCGACGAAGGCCGCGCGGTCGGCTTCGTGGTCCCCCACCCCTTCGAGGTCGATGTCCACGCCGTCCAGCTCCAGGCGGACCGCCTCGTCGGCCAGCGCCTGCGCGAAGGTCTCGCCGCCGTCGGCCGAGAAGGCCTTGGCCGCCAGGTCCCAGTCCCAGGAGCCGTTGTAGTTGTAGACGCAGAGGATCGTCCGGATCCCCTTCGATTTCGCCCAGTCGCGGAAATGGGCGACGAACTCGTCGGTGGGCTTCGTCGGCTCGTGCATGGCGTATTGCACCTTGCCCTGTTCGGTCGGGCCCCAGAACTGGAGCGCCAGCTCGGTCAGCCCCTTGGCGATCTCGTCGCCCTTGACGTCGAGCACCTTCATGGCCTGCGGAATGCCGTAGGGCGAGACCCAGGTGATCACCTGCTGCGGAGCGAGGGGGATCCGCGCTTCGGGGGCGGCCTGGGGAGCCGCCTCGGGCCGCGGAGCGGCGGCTTCGGCGGCCGGGGCCTCCGCCGCGGGCGCGGCCTGGGGTTCGGCGGGGCCTGCGGCGGGTTTCGCGCCCGACGGGGCACAACCGGCCAGAAGAGACGCGGAGAGAAGCGCGGCGAGGGAGAGGGCGGACGTTCCGGTTTTCATCGTGGGCTCCTTTGCTTTCTACGCAAAATCTACGCGCTCCGCGTTCCGCCGGAACGGAAAAAAGCGTGCGCGCATTTGTAGTTTAGGGGAAAAATGGCCGCGAGGCCGCAACCGGGAGACCGCATGGAGCAGAATCCGGAAACGCGCGAAGGGCGACCCGTCGCCTCGACGCACGCCGAGACGTTCGAGATGGTGACGCAGGGCGACCTGAACATCTACGGAACCATGTTCGGCGGGCGCCTCCTCTCCCTGATCGACAAATGCGCCGGGCTGGCGGCCTTCCGGCACGCGCGCACCGGCGTGGTGACCGTCGCGATCGACAGCGTGGAGTTCCACCGCCCGATCCGCCAGGGGGCGATCGTGACCGTGAAGGCCGCGGTGAACCGCAGCTTCAACTCCTCGATGGAGGTCGGCGTCACGGTGCTGATGCAGAACCCCTGGGAGAGCGTCTTCGAGCCGGTGAAGGTCTGCAAGGCCTACGTCACGTTCGTCGCGCTCGACCCCTCGGGCAAGAAGGTCGAGCTTCCGCCGGTCGTTCCGGAGACCCCCGACGAGAAGCGCCGGTTCGACGAGGCCCTGATCCGCCGCGAGCACCGGATCGCGCTGAACTCGCGCCTCCGGCCCTGACTCCCCCGCGCCGCGACTTCCTATCTTTGCGCGCGAGATGAACCAGACCATCGAGCGCCTCAGCCGCAACCCCCTCCACCGCGGCGCGATCTTCCAGGACGACGCGGACGACAAGGCCGTCGTCCTCCTGCAGTGCAAGATCGACACGCTGAAGATCTACCTGATGGTGGATCCGGTCGAGAACCTGGTGATGAAGGCGCGCTTCTTCACCTACGGCGGCCTGGTCTACACCGCCCTGGCCGAGGCGCACTGCGCGCTGATCGAGAACCGCCCGGTCGACGAGGCGTTCCTCGTCACGGCCGAAACGCTCGAAAAACAGCTCCGCGACAGGCCTGACGAACGAGCCCTGCCCGAGGACGCGCCCGAACTGGCCCACGTGGCGGAGTTCGGCGAGAGCTTCGCGACGGAATGGCCCGAGAAGAAGGCCGCCGCGCTGGCCCTGCGCGCCGTGCGGGCAAAATACGCGAACCTCGGCCCCAGCGCCTCCGAAATCAAGCGCGCGAGCGACGCGAAGTGGATGGAGGCCGACGACGACGAACGCCGCGAAATGGTCGAAAAGGTGCTCGAGGAGGAGATCAGCGCCCCCCTGCGCGCGGACGGCGGCGGCGCGAAGCTGATCCGCATCGAGGATCCCGCGAAGGTGGTCATCGAGTACTCCGGCGCCTGCGGCAACTGCAGCGCCGCCGGCGGCAGCACCCTCTTCTACATCGAAGACACCCTGCGCGACCGCGTCTTCTCCGGCATCACGGTCGAGCCCGTCTCCCCCGCCGCCGAGGACCCGGCCTAGCCCCCGTTCCGGCGCCCCGCCGGAGCCGGAATTTCTAAATTTCGGTCCGTGCCCAGACCCCAGGAAAACCCGAAAGACGGCTCTTCCGGATCCGACGCGCTCCTCGGACTCTCCCAGGAGTACAAGTACGGATTCCGGACCGAAATCGAGAAGGAGTCCCTTCCTCCCGGGCTCTCCGAAGAGACGATCCGGCGGGCTTCCGCGCTCCGGGGCGAACCGGACTTCCTCCTCGACTTCCGGCTGAAGGCCTTCGCGAAGCTGCAGGAGATGGAGCCGCCCTCCTGGGGCCACCTGGACCGCCCCGAAGTGGACCTCCAGAAGATCGTCTACTACTCCGCCCCGAAGAAGAAGCAGGCGCACGACAGCCTGGAGTCGGTCGATCCGGAACTGCTCGAGACGTTCGAAAAGCTCGGCATCCCGCTCGAGGAGCAGAAGCGCCTCGCCAACGTGGCCGTGGACGCCGTCTTCGACTCGGTCTCGATCTACACGAGCCACAAGCGCAAGCTGATGGAGCAGGGAATCCTCTTCTGCCCGATCTCCGAGGCGGTGCGCGAATACCCCGAGCTCGTGAAGGAGTACCTCGGCTCCGTCGTCCCGATCGGCGACAACTACTGGGCGGCGCTCAACAGCGCGGTCTTCACCGACGGCTCGTTCGTCTTCGTGCCCCCGGGGATCAAGTGCCCGATGGAGCTCTCCACCTATTTCCGCCTGAACGACCGCGAGGCGGGACAGTTCGAGCGCACGCTCATCGTGGCGGCCGAAGGGGCCTCCGTCAGCTATCTCGAGGGATGCACCGCGCCCTCCTACGATTCGAACCAGCTGCACGCCGCAGTGGTGGAGCTGGTCGCCCTCGACGACGCCGACATCAAGTACAGCACCGTGCAGAACTGGTTCGCCGGCGACCGCGAGACCGGCGAAGGCGGCGTGCTGAACTACGTGACCAAGCGCGCCCTCTGCCGGGGCAGGAACTCCCACGTCTCCTGGACGCAGGTGGAGACCGGCTCGGCCATCACCTGGAAGTACCCCTCGTGCGTGCTCCAGGGCGACGGATCGCGCGGCGAGTTCTACTCCGTGGCGCTGACCAACGGGCGCATGCAGGCCGACACCGGCACGAAGATGGTGCACGTCGGGAAGAACACGCGCAGCACGATCGTCAGCAAGGGGATCAGCGCCGACCGCAGCTCCAACGCCTACCGCGGCGCCGTGGAGGTGAGGCGCGGCGCGGCGAACGCCCGCAACTACACCCAGTGCGACTCGATGCTCGCCGGGCCGGAGTGCAGCGCGCACACCTTCCCCTACATCCTTTCGCGCAACCCGACCGCGCGCCTGGAGCACGAGGCCTCCACCTCCCGCCTGAGCGAGGAGCAGCTCTTCTACCTCCAGAGCCGGGGGATCGACCGCGAGGCGGCGATCGGCGCGGTGGTGGGCGGCTTCTGCAAGGACGTCTTCAAGGAGCTCCCCGGGGAGTTCGCCGCCGAGGCGCGCCAGCTCCTCGCGATCAAGCTCGAGAAATCCGTCGGATGAGAGGAACGAAAACCATGTCCGCGCAAAATTCCGGTGCCATGCTGAAAATCGACGACCTCCACGCGACGCTCGTCTCCGACGGAACCGAAATCCTCAAGGGACTCTCCCTGGAGATCGGCCGGGGCGAAGTCCACGCGATCATGGGCCCCAACGGCTCGGGCAAGAGCACGCTCTCCAAGGTGCTGGCCGGGCACCCCGCGTACGCGGTCTCCGGCGGAACGATCGGGTTCGACGGCCGGCGGATCGAGGAGCTCGGCCCCACGGAACGCGCCCGCGCCGGCCTCTTCCTCAGCTTCCAGGACCCGATCGAGGTCCCCGGCCTGGGCAACCTCGACTTCCTCCGCCTGGCGCTCGACTCCCGGCGCGAGGCCGAAGGCCGCTCCCCCGTCTCCGACGCGGAGTTCGCGGAGCTCGTGGACGGGGCGATGTCGCTTCTGAAGATGGACGACCGCTACCGGACGCGCGACCTGAACAGCGGCTTCTCCGGAGGCGAGAAGAAGCGCAACGAAATCTTCCAGATGGCCGTTCTGAAGCCGAAGCTCGCGATCCTGGACGAACCCGACTCCGGGCTGGACATCGACGCGCTCCGCGTCGTCGCGGAGGGGATCAACTCCGTCCGCTCGCCCGAACGGTCGATCCTCCTCATCACGCACTACCAGCGCCTCCTCTCCGAAGTGAAGCCCGACGCGATCCACGTGCTCGCGCACGGGCGCATCGTGAAGAGCGGCGGGCCCGAACTGGCCCTCGAACTGGAACGTTCGGGCTACGACTGGATCGAGGGCGCCTAGGATGGCGAACGGACCCGCGCTCGGATGGAACTGCCGCGCCGTCGACGCGCGGCTGCGCGAGGCGTTCGAGGCGTTCGACGCGGCCGCCGACCCGGAATGGTCGCCCGTCCGGCAGGCCGCCTTCGGCCGCCTGCGCGAACTGGGGATCCCGACGGCGCGGCACGAGGCCTTCACCTACGCGAACCCCGCCCCCTGGTTCGGTTCCGCGGGCGCGGAGCCCTTCTTCGCGCCGGCTCCCCCGTCCGCTCCCCGCGACCGGTCGCCCGCGCTCCCCGTCTGCCCGAACGCGCTCTGCATGCGCTTCCCCGGCGACGGCGAGAACCTCCTCGAGGAGGAGGTCCTCCGCGCCGAGGCGCTGACGGACCCGCTCGAACTCCTCGCGCTCTCGTTCGCCGACGACTTCCTCCACGTGACCGTCCCCTCCGCCGGCGACGAGGCGCTCGCCCGGATCGTCGTCGCGCCGCTCCCCGCGCCAGAAGGGCGCCGGCGGACCACCGCGGTCCGCGTGAAGATCGCCCCGTCCGCCCGCGCCGAGCTCGACGTCCTTCCCGCCGCCGCGGACGGCGACTCCGACTCGTGGCGGCACCTCAGCCTCTTCGTCGAGCTCGGCGCCGGGGCGCGGCTCGACCTCGTCCGCGCGCAGCCCGCGCCGCGCGACCTCGTCGTCACCTCCTCGGTCGCCGTCCGCCAGGCCGAGGGCTCCGTCCTCCGGGTCCGCGAGGCGGACGGCGGGGGCCGTCTCGCGCGCGAACACCTCGAAATCCACCTCGACGGCCCCGGCGCGCGGTGCGACCTGCGCTCGCTCGCCGTCCTGCGCGGCGAGTCCGAGCTCCACCGGCACGTCGAGGTCTTCCACCACGCGCCCGCCTGCTCCAGCGACCAGCTCTACCGCCAGATTCTCTTCGACTCGTCGTTCGCGAGCGTGGACGGCACGGTGCGCGTGGACCGCGGCGCCGACGGCACCGAATCCAACCAGCTGGTCCGCTCGCTTCTCCTCGGGGAGAACTGCGCCGCGGCCGGCAAGCCCCAGCTCCTCATCCACGCCGACGACGTGCAGTGCGACCACGGCGCGACGCACGGTCCGATCGAGGAGAGCGAACTCTTCTACCTCCTCTCGCGCGGCCTCTCCCCCGACGAGGCCCGGCTCGCGCTGATCCGCGGCTTTGCGCAGGAGATGGTCGACGCCTTCCCCGAAGGCGAACTCAAAACCGTCGCCGGAACGCAGGTCCGCCCATGAACTACGACGTCGAATCGATCCGCGCGCAATTCCCGGTCCTCTCGCGGAAGATGGGCGACAAGCCCCTCGCCTACCTCGACTCCACCGCCACCACGCAGAAGCCGCTCTGCGTGATCGAGGCGATGGACGACTTCTACCGCAACCACTATTCGTCGGTCAAGCGCGGCGTCTACCGCCTGAGCGAATGGACGACCTCCCATTGCGAGGCGACGCGCGCCAAGGTCGCGGAATTCCTCGGCGCCTCGAGTCCGGACGAGATCGTCTTCACGCGCGGCACGACCGAGTCCCTGAACCTGGTCGCGCAGAGCTGGGGCCGGAAGAACGTCCGCGCCGGCGACGCGATCCTCCTCGGGGCGCTGGAGCACCACGCGGACATCGTCCCCTGGCAGATCCTGGCCGAGGAGAAGGGCGCGGAGATCCGCGTGATTCCGTGCGACGACGACGCGAACCTCCTCCTGGACGCGGTTCCCGGGCTCCTCGCCGACGGAAAGGTCAAAATCGTCTGCGTGAACCAGGTGGCGAACACCACGGGCACGGTCAACCCCGTCGCCGAAATCGCGAAGCTCGCGCACGAAGCCGGCGCGCTCATGTGCGTGGACGGCGCCCAGTCCGTCGCCCACCTCGACGTGGACGTCGCGCGCCTCGGCTGCGACTTCTTCGCCTTCTCGGGCCACAAGATCTACGGCCCGACCGGGATCGGCGTCCTCTGGGCCCGTTCCGAACTCCTCGAGGCGATGCCCCCGTGGCACGGCGGCGGCGAGATGATCGACCAGGTCACCTTCGCGAAGACCACCTATGCGCCCCCGCCTGCGCGCTTCGAGGCCGGCACTCCCCCGATCGCGGAGATCATCGGCCTGGGCTTCGCCCTCGACTGGGTCCGTTCCGTTGGCCTCGCCGCCGTCGCGGAACACGAAGCGGCCCTCCTCGCGGACCTGCGCGCCCGGCTCGGCGAGATGCCCGGAATCCGGCTGATCGGATCGCCGCGCGACCAGAGCGCGATCCAGAGCTTCGTCATGGAGGGGATCCACCCGCACGACGCGGCGCTCATCCTCGACGAAGAGGGAATCGCCGTCCGCGCCGGGCACCACTGCGCGCAGCCGGTCATGGAGCGCTTCGGCGTCCCGGCCACGATCCGCGTCTCCTACGGCGCCTACAGCGTGCGAAAAGAGACGGACCAGCTCGTCTCCGCGCTGGCCCGTGTCCGAAGGATCTTCGGCTAGGACTTACTTCTTCGCTTCCGCGGCCTTCTTGGCTTCGGGCTTCTTCTCCTCGGCCTTCTTCGCGTCGGCCTTGGCCTCGGTCTTCGCCGGGGCTGCTTCCGCCTTCTTGGCCTCGGGCTTCGCTTCGGGCTTCTTTTCCTCCGCCTTCGCGGGAGCCGCGGCGGGCTTGGCTTCGGCCTTGGCGGGCTCGGCCTTCTTCGCGTCCGCCTTCGCTTCGGGCTTGGCGGCCTCGGCCTTGGCCTCGGTCTTCGCCGCTTCGGCGGCGGGCGCGGCCTTGGCGCTGTCCGCGGCGGGTTCGGCGGCCTGGTCCGGAGGAACGGGCTGGCCGTTCATCAGGGCCTGGACCTGCGCCGAGTCGGGATTGACCTTCAGCAGCTCGATCTCGAAGATCAGCGTGGAGTTCGGGGGGATGACGCGCATGTCGCGGTCGCCGTAGGCCAGTTCCGGGGGAATGACCACTTCGACCTTCTGCCCTTCGTTCATCAGCGCGAGGATCTGGCTCCAGCCTTCGATCACCGTGCCGGGGTTGAGCTTGAAGAGGAACGGCGTGCCGCGCTTGACCGAGCTGTCGAAGACCGTCGAGTCCATCAGCGAGCCGGTGTAGTGGACGGCGACCTCGTCGCCCGCGACGGGCTTCTTGGGCGAGTCGGAGGGGGTCAGCACGCGGTAGAGCAGGCCGGTCTCGGTCTTCTTCGCGCCTTCCTTCTTCTCCCATTCCGCGCGGAAGGCGGCGCCCTTCTCGAGCGTCTCCTTGTTCATGTCGCCGCGGATGCGTTCAAAGAGGGCGACCTTGATCGCGCCGGCCGAGTCGGAGGGAACGAGGAGCGGGCGGCCCGAGAGCGTGTCCATCATCCCCTGGACGAAGGCGTCGTAGTCGATGCGGCTCGACTTGAGGGCGCTGAAGGCCGCGCCGATCTCGTAGCCGAGCGCGTAGGAGGCCTGGAGGTCCTCGGTCGGGAGGGAGTCGCGGATCTGGAAGCTGTTCTGCGCCGGGGCGGCGGGAGCGGCGGCCGCTTCGGCCTTGGGGGCCGACGAGGCGCAGCCGGAGAGCGCCAGCGCGGCGACGGAGAGGGTGCAGAGGATCTTTTTCATCGGAATCTCCTTTGTCCGCCTACTTCTTCAGCAGCTTTTCGACGTTTTCGAAGCTGAAGTCGCGGGAGTACTTGCCGTTGACGAAGAAGGTCGGGGTGCCGCGCACGCCCACCTTGTTGCCGAGGTCCATGTCGGCGGTGATGCGGGCCTGCTTGCTGGCGTCGAGCTTCATTTCGCTCTTGAACTTGGCCATGTCGAGGCCGGCGCGTTCGGCGGCGGCGATCAGGTTCGCTTCGCTCAGGTCGCCGTAGTGCTGCGCCAGCTCGTAGCGATATTCCCAGAACTTGCCCTGGCTCTGCGCGGCCATCGAGGCGGCGTGGGCGGGCGGGGCCATCTTGTGGAAGTTGAGCGGGAAGTGCTTGAAGACCACGCGGACTTCGTTCGGGTAGGTCTCCTGCAGGCGCTTGACTTCGGTCGAGCGGCGGTAGCAGTAGGGGCACTGGAAGTCGGAGAACTCGACGACCGTCACCTTGGCGCCCTTGGGGCCGCTCGTGGGCGAAAGCCCTTCGGGGATGTCGTGGACCTTCTCTTCGAGCGCGAGCTGTTCGCGGATCTGGTCGGCGACCTCGTCCACGTCCATGCGGGCGGCGTGCTTGAGGACGAGCTTCACGTCGTCGAGCTCCTTGCGGAGCGATTCGACCTCTTTCTTCAGGGCGGCGTCGCCGCCGGAGGCGGGCGAGCAGGCGGCGAGGGTCAGGCCGGCCGCGAGGACGGCGGCGAGAGAGGCAAGGCGGGCAAAAGTCATCGTTTTCTCCCAAAATGGGGTGTTCGTCCGGGCGCTCCGCCCGGATGGGTGCATAATAGCTTTTTTGGAGGCCGCCGCCCCGCCCGGAGGCCGCTCAGCGCGCGGTTTTCGCGATTCCGCGGTAGAGCTTTTCCCGCTTCTGCGCGATTTCGGGCGATTCCAGGTAGGCGTCGTAGTCGAGGAAGCTGTCGATCATGCCGTTGGGCGTGAACTCGATGATCCGGTTGGCCACCGTGTTCACCAGCTCGTGGTCGTAGCTGGTGAAGATGATCGTGGACTTGAAGTTCGACATGGCGTCGTTGAGGCTGGTGATGCTCTCGAGGTCGAGGTGGGCCGTCGGCTGGTCGAAGAGGAGGACGTTGGCCTTGGCCAGCATCATCTTGCAGAGCATGCAGCGCACCTTTTCGCCCCCGGAGAGGACGCGGGCGGGCTTCTGCGACTCCTCGCCGGAGAAGAGCATCTGCCCGAGGTAGCCGCGGTAGATGGACTCGTCGTCCTCGGTGCCGAACTGCCGGAGCCAGGTCACGAGGTTGGCGTCGGTGCCGAAGTAGGCGGAGTTGTCGGAGGGGAAGTAGGCCTGCGTGGTGGTCTGGCCCCAGCGGACCTCGCCCGAGTCGGGCCTGATCTCGCCCGCGAGCACCTGGAAGAAGCGCGTGATGGCCAGCGCGTTCTCGCCCACCACGGCGATCTTGTCGTTCTTGCCGGCGTGCAGGCTGAGGTTCCGGAAGAACTCCCCTTCCTCGCCCTTCAGGGAGATGTTCTCGACCGTCAGCACCTGGTTCCCCACCTCGCGCTCGACCTGGAAGAGGATGTGCGGGTACTTGCGCGTGCTGGGCTTGATGTCGTCGAGCGTCAGCTTCTCGAGCAGCTTGCGGCGCGAGCTGGCCTGTCGGCTCTTGGAGGCGTTTGCGGAGAAGCGGCGGATGAACTCCTCGAGCTGCTTGCGCTTGTCCTCGACCTTGGCGTTGCGGTCGCGCATCTGCTGGAGCGCGAGCTGCGAGCTCTGGTACCAGAACGAGTAGTTGCCGGTGTACATCGTGATCTTGCCGTAGTCGATGTCGGCGATGTGGGTGCAGACGCGGTCGAGGAAGTGGCGGTCGTGGCTCACCACGATCACGACGTTCTCGAAGTCGTAGAGGAAGTCCTCCAGCCACTTGATGCTCTTGTGGTCCAGGTGGTTGGTCGGTTCGTCCATCAGCAGGATGTCGGGGTTGCCGAAGAGCGCCTGCGCCAGGAGGACGCGCACCTTCTCGTCGGCCTCGAGGTCCGCCATCTTCATCAGGTGCTTCTCGACGGGGATGCCGAGCCCGCTCAGCAGGTCGCCCGCCTCGGATTCGGCGTTGTAGCCGCCCAGCTCCCCGAACTCGTGCTCCAGGTCGCCGGCGCGCATGTAGTCCGCCTCGGTCGCCTCGGGGTTGGCGTAGATCGCGTCCTTCTCCTGCATGACCGCGTAGAGCTTGTCGTTGCCCACGATGACGGTCTGGAGCACCTGGAACTCCTCGTAGGCGAAGTGGTCCTGCTTCAGGACCGAGATGCGCTCGCCGTTCGGGACGATCACCTCGCCCGTGGTCGGCTCCAGCTCGCCGCTGAGGATCTTGAGGAAGGTGGACTTGCCCGCGCCGTTCGCGCCGATCAGGCCGTAGCAGTTCCCCGGGAGGAAGGTCGCCTCCACGTCCTTGAAGAGGGTCCTTTTCCCGAACGAGAGGGAGACGTCGCTGACTGTGAGCATGGGGAAACCTCGGGTCGAGCCCAACCTGGGCGGCGCAAATCTAGTCATTTCGGCGCAATTCCCCTATTGTGCAAAGGGGAGCGCGTTTTTCCGCGGGTCTTCTCCCCCGCCATCTGCTATTTTCCCGTTCGTGAAACAGGAAGTGATGAGCTGGATCCCCCCCTACTCGGTCGAGCCCTGCCTCAAGGCGCTCGCCACGCGCTTCGACGGCGGCGGACGCTGCCCCGGGGAGGTGATCACCCGCCTCGCGCTCCAGTTCTGGGGCCCCACGGAATCGGGCGACCTCGCCTTCGTCTCGCACGACGGCATCCGCGTGGGCGAAGAGCAGGTCCGCCGGGCGGCGGAATGGGCGCGCGGCCAGGGGATCGCCGTCCTCCTCTGCGTCTACAACTATGACGGGAAGTGGAACTGGGAGAAGGCCCGCGCCGCCTTCGCCGGAAACCGCGAAGGATTCGTCCGGCAGCTCGTCGAGACGACCGACCGGCTCGGGCTGGACGGCGTGGACGTCGACCTCGAGGGGAACGGCGACTTCGCCGCCGACCGGGAGGATTTCGCCCGGTTCGCGAAGGAGCTTTCGCGCGAACTCCACGCTCGGGGGAAGACGCTCTCGGTCGCCATCTTCCACACCCCCCTCTACAACGCCCCGAACATGGGCTGGATCCGGAGCTGGGAGGGCTGCGTCGATTTCGTCGAGTCGATGGGCTACCACGACCTCTACGAAGGGGCGAAGAACCGTTACTTCCGCTACACCGTGCAGCAGGACTGGTGCCGCGTCGAAGCGGCGCTGCCTCCGGAGAAGCTGCTGATCGGCATGCCGAGCTGGCTCGGGGAATGGGGAGAAGGCGGCCGCGGCTCCTCGATCGTCGCGCACATCGGCGAACTGAACGACCTCCCCCACCCCACGGGCGTCTGCATC
>JAGCEZ010000091.1 GCA_017650365.1 Fibrobacterales bacterium
ATAATCTTCTGGGATTCGCCGAGGCGCATCATGCCGTTATCCACATGCAAGCCGAGAACCTTTTCCGATCCGAGCACGCGGTTCAAGAGCACGAATGCCACGGTGGAGTCCACGCCGCCGGAGACCAGCAGGAAGACCTTGCGGTCCTTCACCTGCTCCTTGATGCGCTGCGTGATGAGCGGCAGGTAGCTCTTCATGTTCCAAGTCTTCTTGGCGCCGGTGAAGTCCACGAAGTTTTCGAGCAACTTCATGCCGAACTTGCTGTGCGTGACTTCGGGGTGGAACTGGATGCCGAAGATCCGGCGGTCGGGGCGGTCGCCGTCGAAGGCGACGGCGGCGATTTCGCAGTCCTTGGTGCTGGCCACGACCCGGTAGCCCTCGGGGAGCTTCGTCACCTGGTCGCCGTGGCTCATCCACATCGGGGAGGCCTTCGGGAGCCCCTTCAGGAGCGGGCAGTCCGCGTCGCGCACCTCCAGGTCGGCGACGCCGTACTCCTTCACCTTGCCCGGCTCCACGTGCCCGCCCAGCTGCTGGGCGATGAGCTGGTGGCCGTAGCAGATGCCGAGCTTCGGCACCGGGAGGGAGAGGATCTCGGGGTTGTACTCCGGCGCGTCGGGGGCGTAGACGCTCGACGGGCCGCCGCTGTAGATGATCCCCTTCACCCCTTCCAGCTCCGAAACGGGTGCCGAGGGGGAGTGGATCTCGGTGAAGACGCCCAGGCGGCGCACGCGGTTAGCGATCAGGTGGGCGTACTGCCCGCCGAAGTCCAGGACGGCAATGGTGTCGACGTCTTTCATGGGCCGAAAATTAGAAAATCGCCCTCTGGGGAAATATTTACATTCTCGGGAAACACGGCGTCCGGCCTTCCGGGCGCGCATCCGGAGAAAGCGATGAAAACCTGGCCCGCCCTCCTCTGCATCCTCCTTTCCGGCCTCCTGGCGGCCTGCGGCGACGACGACTCGAGCGGCCCCTCGGGCGGCGACTCCTCCTCGAGCGCTTCCGGCGACGCCTTCGACCCCGACAGCGTGGTGCGCGGCACTCTGATCGACGCTCGCGACAGCGCGGTGTACCCCACAGTGAAAATCGCCGACCAGGTCTGGATGGCCCGCAACCTGCGGTTCGTCACCGCCGGCGAAACCAGCTGGCCAGTCGAGGCCAAGACCGGCAACTCGACCCTCTACGGCCGGTACTACCTCTGGTCGGCCGTCATGGACTCCGCGGGAGCCTTCGGCGACGGCGGGACCGGCTGCGGGAACGGCAAGACCTGCTCCCCCGCGGAACAGGCGCGCGGCATCTGCCCCGAAGGGTGGCACGTCCCGACCGTCCTGGAATTCGAAGAGCTCTTCCGCGCCGTGGGCGGCTCCTACAACGCCGGCACCAAGCTGAAGTCCGACTTCGGCTGGGCGCACGACGACTGGCACGACGCCGACGGCAACGGCGAGGACCTCTACGGCTTCACGGCCCTGCCGATGGGGATGTACATGCCCAAGGACGTCTTCGGCTACCGCAACGACAGCCTCTACGCGACCTTCTGGACCGCCACGGAATCCAGCGCCTCCACCGTCCACACGCGCGGCTTCTCCAACGAGGGGACGAACGCCGTCGACGACGTGGACGACAAGGCGAACGCGCTGCCGGTTCGCTGCGTGAAGGACTAGCTCCGCGCTAACCACTGAAAAAGCCTCCCGCGGGGAGGCCTTTTTCGCCTCCTCCGCGGCCCAAATCGCCGGATTTGCTTTTTTTCCCGCATCGCGGGAATCATTCGGGTTAGATTTTGCGAGAGGTCCTTTCCAACCAGAGTTGTCTCCATGAAGACGCTTCACGGGCGTTCGCACAAACTCCTTTTCTTGGTCTTGACTTCCGTTGTGCTTGTCGCGTGCGGGGACGATTCCTCTTCTTCGCCAACGGGAAAAATGGCGGAATACGCCACGCTCGAAGATGCGGGCGAATGCACGCCCAGCCGTTACGGAGAAACGGTCTACGTGTCGAACCCGAGCGCATTCTACTTCTGCGGCGGGAAACGCTGGGTTTTCATTGACGAGGACGACGAAACGCATTCCTCCGATAATGGTTCTTCCCGGTCCGAGGGATCTTCTTCGTCCGAGGATGGTCTTGGACCCTGCACAGAAGAAAATTTCGGAGAATACAAGCTGAAAGAGGCTTCGAATCGCGAGAACGTCGACACGATCTTTTGCTGCACGACCATCGGATGGATTGATGCGCACGCATGGAGCTGGGACATCCCGAAGGAGGTTCGCCAGAATCCGCGGAGCGACTACGGCTCGATGACCGACCGTCGCGATGGGCAAATCTACAAGACCATCGTCATCGGATCGCAGACATGGATGGCCGAAAACCTGAACTACGACTATAGAATCGACGGCGTTTCCTACGGCAATTGGTGCTACGGCGACAGCGCCAGGTATTGTTCCGTGACGGGCCGTTTGTATACATGGGGCGCCGCGATGGACACTGCGGCTACGGGATGCGGCGACGGGATCGACTGCGCGGCGGACACCGGCATGGTGCGTGGCGTCTGCCCGGATGATTGGCATTTGCCAAGTCGAGCGGAATGGGACACCCTCTTTGCCGCCGTCGGCGGCGGTCCATCGGAGTTGAAGTCGCAGACGGGGTGGCGCACCAACTGGAGACTCGACGGGTACGGCAACGATGCGTTCGGCTTTTCGGCGCTCGCCAGTGGTTGGAGAAAACTTGACGGCGACATTGTCGGCGCGGGCGGCTACGCGAACTTCTGGTCTTCTTCGGAAAAGGCGCCGACTCATGCGTATCTTACAAGTTTGAGTTATGACCGCCAGGGAATCGATCGAAATAATCTTGAAAAGGCTTATGGTTATTCCGTCCGCTGCGTGAAGGACTAGCTTGAATCAGTGGTTGGTGGTTAGGTCTTAGGGATCAGTGGTCCCTAGTCGCTGAATTTGCCGCACTGTCCCCTGGCGACTGGCGCCTGGTCGCCAACCGCCGCAGCGTCTATTTTTCCGGACATGGATCCGCTCGAACGTTGCATTGACTGGTTCGCCGCGCAGCCGATCGGCACGCAGCGGTTCGCCGCCGTCCTCCTGATCGCCGCCATCACCGCGGGCCTCCTGCGGGTGCTGAAGGCCGTTTTGAACCACATGGAGAAGAAAGGGCTCGACTCCTCGGCCAAGCCGCTCCTCTATTCGCTCTTCTCCTACGCGCTCTACATCGCGGCCCTGCTGGCCATGCTGAACGCGATCGGGGTGAACACCGCCGGGATCGTGACGATGGTGGGCGCCGCGAGCCTCGCCGTGGGCCTGGCCGTCAAGGACCTGCTGAGCAACATCGCCGCGGGCCTGCTCCTGCTCTTCCTCAAGCCCTTCCGCGCGAAGGACTACATCGAGTGCGGGAGCGTCAAGGGGCTCATCACCGGGGTCGGGCTCTTCAACACCACGCTGAAGACCGTCGACGGGCTCTACGTTTCGGCGCCCAACAGCAAGCTCTGGGGCGAGCCGATCGTCAACTACAGCCGCAACGACCTGCGCCGGCTGGAGATCGTCACGGGGATCGACTACGACAGCTCCGTCGACAAGGCCGTCGCCATCCTGCAGGAGCTCGTCCGGGACGAGCCGCTCTTCCTCTCCGACCCGGCGCCGCAGTTCTTCGTCTCGGAGCTGGAGGAGAGTGCGGTGAACGTCGCCTTCCGCGCCTGGATCCGGACCGACGCCTACTGGAACGCCCGGTGGAAGTACACGGCGCTGGTCAAGGAGCGCTTCCAGGCAGCAGGCATCGGCATCCCCTTCCCGCAGCGAACGGTCCACCTGGCCCACGAAACCGTCGCCGTCCCTCCGGCGGATGCTGCCGTCTACGCCCGGAAGGCCCCCGGCGGGACCACGTCGGAAGAGGGACAGTCCAATTTCGGCTAGCCCTTCCGGCCCGACGCCGGGCGGGACGCGCCGAATGGCTATTTTTGGGCCATGATCGACCAGGTCCGCACTTTCATCCAACGCTACGAGGAAATCGAATCGGAGATGGGCAACCCCGCCGTGGTGGCCGATTCCGCGAAGTTCTCCAAGCTGAACAAGGAACTCCGCGCCCTCGAACCCGGCGTGAAGCGCGCCCGCTACTACCAGTCGCGCGTGGCCGACCTGGAGGAGGCGAAGCGCATCCTGAAGGAGGAATCGGACCCCGAGCTCCAGGCGATGGCCAACGAGGAGCTCCAGGCGGTGGAGCGCGAGCTTCCCGATCTCGAGCAGGAGATCCAGCTGCTCCTGGTCCCGATGGACCCCCACGACGTCGGCAACGTGATTCTCGAAATCCGCGCCGGCACGGGCGGCGACGAATCGTGCCTCTTCGCGGGCGACCTGCTGCGCATGTACCGCGCCTACTGCGAGAAGAAGGGCTGGTCGTTCCAGATCAGCTCCGCGAGCGAAGGCCCCTCGGGCGGGTTCAAGGAGGTGAAGGTGGACGTCGAGGGCGAAGGCGCCTACGGCCTGCTGAAGTTCGAGTCGGGCGTCCACCGCGTGCAGCGCGTGCCCGAGACCGAATCGCAGGGCCGCGTCCACACCAGCGCGGCCACCGTGGCCGTCCTCCCCGAAGCCGACGACGTCGAAGTCGAGCTCCGCGACGAGGACCTGCGCATCGACACCTTCCGCTCCTCGGGCGCGGGCGGCCAGCACATCAACAAGACCGACTCCGCCGTCCGCCTGACCCACATCCCCACGGGCATCGTGGTCAGCTCGCAGGACCAGCGCTCGCAGATCAAGAACCGCGAAAAGGCGTTCAAGGAGATGCGCGCCCGCCTGCTCGACAAGGCGATGTCGGAGCACCAGGCCAGCGAAGCGGCCGCGCGCCGCGCGCAGGTCGGCACCGGCGACCGCTCCGCGAAGATCCGCACCTACAACTTCCCGCAGTCGCGCGTGACGGACCACCGGATCAACCTCACGCTCTACAAGCTCGACTCCGTGATGAACGGCGACCTCCAGGAGCTCCTCGACGCGCTCCGCATGGCCGACGCGCGCGAAAAGCTCGGGCAGAACGCGGCGGGCTGACGGTGGGCAAGGTCGGCGTCGTCCTTCCCGCGGGGGGCCTCGGCAAGAGGATCGGAGGCGACCGCCCGAAGCAGCTTCTCGAAATCGGCGGAACACCGCTCTGGCTGCACGCGCTGCGCGCCTTCTCGCTGAACCCCCTGATCTCCGAAGTCGTCCTGGTCTGCCCGGCCGACCGGCGCCCGCATTTCGAGGCCGAGCTCGCGCGCGAGGCGGAACGCGGTCCCGCCGCCTGCCCGGTCCGCCTGGCCATCGGCGGCGCAGAACGGTGGATTTCGGTGCGCAACGGCGTGCGCGCCCTCTCGCCCGAGATCGAGCACGTCCTCGTGCACGACGTCGCGCGGCCCTTCGTCTCCGCCGCGATCGTCCGGGCCTGCGCCGCGGCCGCGGCGCGCGGGGAGTCGGTCCTCGTCGCGAAGCCCTGCGTGGACACCGTGAAGCGCGCGTCCGCGTCGGGCGCGGTCGCCGGGACGGTGGACCGCTCGGAACTCCGGCTCGCGCAGACGCCGCAGGGCTTCCCCCGCGCGAAGCTCGAGTCGTGGTACGCGGAGCTCGAACGCGCGGGCTCCGGCTCCTTCGTCCCCACGGACGAGGCCTCGATCGCCGAGCGGTTCGGCCAGGAGGTCCGCTTCGTGGAGGGGGACGCGTTCAACGACAAGATCACCCTGCCCGGCGACCTGGAGCGCTTCGACGCGTTCTGGAAGGCCGGGCTTCTCCAGAACCGAACGGAGGAAAAGGCATGAGCACGCGCTGCGGAATCGGTTTCGACGTCCACCGCCTGGTCGAGGGGAGGCGCTGCGTCGTCGGCGGCGTCGACATCCCGCACGAAAAGGGGCTGCTCGGGCACAGCGACGCGGACGTGCTGATCCACGCGATCGCCGACGCGCTGCTCGGCGCCGCGGGCCTGGGCGACATCGGCACCTTCTTCCCCGACACCGACGCGAAGTGGGAGGGGATGGACTCGCGCGAGATCCTGCGCTTCGTGCGGAAGCGCTTCGCCGACATGGGTCTCCGGATCGTCAACGTGGACTCCGTCGTGATGGCGCAGCGCCCGAAGATGGCGCCGCACGTCCCGCAGATGAAGATCAACATCGCCGAAGCCCTGGGAATCGCTCCGGAGGCCGTGGGCGTGAAGGCGACGACGACCGAGAAGCTCGGCTTCACGGGCCGCGAGGAGGGCATCGCCGCGCAGGCGGTGGCCTCCGTCGAGCGGGCACCGTAGCGTTTTGCGAATATGAAAAACACCCTCCCGCGACCCTTGTTGCGGAATTTTAGGCCTTTTAGCTAAAAAAGTGCGAAATAATGAAAAAAAAACGCGCAGGTTTAGCTTAGTTAACATATCTTGAAAGGGAGAAAACGCGGAGGTGCTAGAATGATGACGACCGGTGAAATCGCGAAGCTGTTCCAGATCACGTCCCAGACGGTGATCAACTGGCTGGAGGAGGGCCGCATGCCCTTCGACCGCGTCGGCCGCGGCCCGCGCCGCGTGACGGAGGCCGCGCTGCTCAACTACATCCAGCAGACGGGGCTTTCCGCGGACAGCTTCGAGCCGGAGCTCTACGCCAAGCTCCTCAAGGCCGTCGGTCTCACGCGCGAGTCCAAGCGCGTTCCCGCCGTCGTCGTCCTGGACAAGCACGCGAAGATCGTCGCGTGGAACGAGGGCATGGTCAAGCTCTTCGGCATGCTGCCGTACGAGATGGTCGGCCGTCCGATCGATTCGCTCCCGACCCAGGTCGACGGCGCGAACACCGGCATGGAGTACCAGATCTCGTCCGCGTGGCAGGGGAACATGCTCAAGCTCCGCGCGCGCTGCAAGAACCGCGGCGGCCAGCAGGAGATTCCCTGCACGATCTCCGTCTCGCGGGTCTACGCGGGCGACGGCGCCGAACGCGCCGGCTACGTGCTGGTCTACGCCGCCGACTGACCGCGCCTCCGGGATTCAGCGGTCTCCGCCTTCCCCGTTTCCCTTCTGCGCGGGGACGAAGCGGAAGACCGTCTCGCCCTTCTTCGACATGCCGAGCTGCGTGCGCGCCATCGACTCGACGAGAGCCGAGTCCGTGCGCAGTCTGCGGATCAACTCCTCCTGGAGCTCGATCGCGTGGAGAAGCGAATCGTTCGCGCGCCGGAGGATTTCGTTCTGCTCCTTGAGCGCCTGCTGGTGGAGGACGGAGCCCTGTCCGAACAGGAAGCTCCAGATCGAGAGCAGGAACACCAGCACTCCGACGAATCCCAGCACGGCGAAAACGCGTCTCATCCTGCGCGAAAAATAGAATGGCGGACGGCCTTGCGCTCCGTCTAGAGCCGGATCTCCCGGACGACGCGCCCGCCGGGCAGCTGGCGGACGAGTCCCTGCATCTCCAGGATCGCCAGGATCGCCAGCGCCTGGTGCGGGGGCATCTCCAGCGCGCGGAGCGTGGCGTCCAGCCCGGCGGGGTCGCGCGGACAGGCCTCGAGGACGGCGCGCTCCTCGTCGTTCAGGAGCGGGAGCGCCGGCTCCGCGGGGTCGGGGAGCGTCCGCCGGGGCAGGGGAATCGCGCCCGAGGCGTTCCATCGCAGCGCCTCCGCGATCCGTTCGCCGGAGAGGGCGGGCTGCGCCCCGTCCGAGATCAGCTGGTGGCAGCCCTCCGATTCGGGCGCGAAGATCGAGCCCGGGACGGCGAAGACCTCGCGTCCCTCCTCCGCGGCCAGCTTCGCCGTGATCATCGATCCGCCCTTGACGCCGCTCTCCACGACCACGACGCCCTGCGAGAGGCCCGAGAGCAGGCGGTTGCGGAAGGGGAACGTCCAGGAACGCGCCTCGGCGTCGGGAAGGAAGGGGGAGAGGACCGCGCCGCGCTCCTCGATCTCCTCCGCGAGAAGACGGCCCGCGCGGTCGAGCGGGACGGCGAGCCCCTGCCCGAGCACCGCGACGGTGCGGAGGCCGGACTTGAGCGCCTGCCGGTGCGCGAAGCGGTCGGTCCCGAACGCGAGCCCGGAGACGACGGTCGGGGCCCAGGGCGCGATTCCCGCGACGATTTTCCGGACCGCGGCCTCGCCGTAGTTCGTGTTGCGCCGGGTGCCGACGACGGTGAGCGCCCGGCCGTCGTCCCTGACGAGGGAGCCGCGGACCGTGACGAGCGCGGGGCAGTAGGGCGAGAGCCGCAGGTTCTCCGGGAACTCCGCGTCTTCGGGGAGGAGGACCCGGATTCCGCGCGAGGCCCAGCGCTCCAGGTCGTCCGAGATCCGTTCCGGGTTCCACGGCAGTTCCCGGGCCGAGAGGACCTGCGCGGCCCAGCGCCGGAGCTCCGGCCGGGAGGGGTCGAGTTCGCGCGGGTCGAGCGCGCGGGGCGCCGCCCTGAGGATCGAGGCGGCGCCGGAGGGCCCGCAGGCGGGGGCCGCGAGGAGATGCAGCGCGAGGAGGAGGCGTTCGTTCATTTCTAGCTTTGGCTCCATGGAAAAAGAAGACTACGGCTTCGCCGGGCTGGTCGAGATCATGGCCCGGCTCCGCGCTCCCGACGGGTGCCCCTGGGACCGCGAACAGACCCACCTCTCCATCGTCCCCTGCCTGCGCGAGGAGGCCGCCGAGCTGGCCGAGGCGCTGGCCGAGGGGGACGACCTCCACATCCGCGAAGAGCTGGGCGACGTGCTGATGCAGGTGCTCTTCCACGCGCAGATCGCCAGCGAGACCGGGCGCTTCGGCGTCGCGGACGTGATCGCGGACGTTTCGCGCAAGCTGGTCACGCGCCATCCGCACGTCTTCGGCGAGGGCGACAAGCTGCGGACCGCCGGGCAGGTGGTGACGCAGTGGGAGAAGATCAAGAAGGGCGAGAAGGACAAGCAGGACCGCAAGTCGCAGATGGACGGGATCCCCGTCTCGCTGCCCGCGCTCCAGTACGCCGCGAAGATGCAGACCCGCGCCGCGCGCGTCGGCTTCGACTGGCCGGACGCCGAGGGCGTGTTCGACAAGATCGGCGAGGAGATCGCCGAGGTCCGCCGCGCGCGGGAGGCTCGCGACGCCGCGCCCGAGGAGGCGAAGGACGCGGCGAAGGCGCATCTGGAGGAGGAGCTCGGCGATTTGCTCTTCTCCGTCGTCAACCTCTGCCGGCACCTGGACGCCGCGCCCGAGGAGGCGCTGCTCGCCTCCAGCCGGAAGTTCGCGCGCCGTTTCCGCGCGATGGAGGCGCTCTGCGGAGACCTGAAGTCCCGCACCCCCGAAGAACTCGACT
Organism: Fibrobacterales bacterium; assembly: GCA_017650365.1. Lineage (GTDB taxonomy): Bacteria > Fibrobacterota > Fibrobacteria > Fibrobacterales > CADBQJ01 > CADBQJ01. Next base: position 9,230 of record JAGCEZ010000091.1, read on the forward strand.
CCCTCTGGCGGCGGGTCAAGGCGCAGGAACCCCCGCAGGAGCGGTGACGAAGGCCTTCAGCCTGTAGTCCAGCGTGGACCTGGGAATGCGCAGGGCCTTGGCCGCCGCGCACTTGTTCCCGCCCGCCCGGGCGAGCGCCTCGAAGGCCTCCTCGCCCTTCGCCGCGCGCGAGCGCCGGCGCAGCTCCGCGACCGAGGGAGGGGATCCGAAGAGGGCGCGCGGCGTCTCCGGCGCCCGTTCCCGCGCCGGGGCCGGGGAGGGTTCCTCCGCGACGGACCACTCCTCCGCGGGGGAGAGGTCCCACCGCCTGGCCCACGCCCGCCTGCAGAGCCAGTTGTCCAGCTCGCGGACGTTTCCGCTCCAGCGCCTGAAGCAGAGGCCGGCGAGCTCCGCCGCGTCCAGCGGGAAGGGACCCGCGGCGGCGTGGCGCTCCTTCCAGAGCGCCAGGGCCAGGCGCGGCAGGTCCATCGGGCGTTCCGAAAGCGGGGGGATGTCGATGGTCAGCGCGCAGATCCGGTGGTAGAGGTCCTCGCGGAAGAGGCCGCGCGCGACGAGTTCGCGCAGGTTCCGGTGCGTGGCGCTGACCAGCGCGAAGGAGACCGGGCGCGGGCGCTCGCCGCCCACGGGGACGATCTCCCGCTCCTGGAGGGCGCGGAGGAGCAGCACCTGGACCTCGGGCGGCATCTCGCCGATTTCGTCTAGGAAGAGCGTGCCGCCGTCGGCCTGCTCCAGATAGCCCCTGTGGTCCGCGGCGGCGCCCGTGAAGGCGCCCCTGCGGTGCCCGAAGAGGGCGCTCTCGGCCGTCCCCTTCGGAATCGCGCCGCAGTTCACCGCGACGAACGGACCCGCGGCGCGGGGCGAGAGCAGGTGGAAGAGCCGCGCGATGCGCTCCTTGCCCGAGCCGGTCTCCCCGCGCACGTGGAGCGGGAATCCGCAGAGCGAAAGCGGCGCCAGCCGCACGATCCAGGGGAAAAGCGGGGAGTCGGGGTGGACGTCCATGCCCGGCGTTTCGGGCGGGAGGTGTCTCTTTTCGTTTCTCGTCGTCGTGGTTTCCATCGCGTGTCCGGCCTGTTTCGGACTCGGATATTTAACAAAACATTCAAAAGAGCGTCAACGGGCCGCGGACCGGGCCGGGAGGTTTCCGCTCCGCTTTTCTATCTTTGCGCCGACCCGGAAAACGGAGGCGACATGATCAAGAATCCCGTGGTGTGCAAGTTCGGCGGCAGCTCCATGGCCGACGCCGGCCAGTTCCGCAAGGTGCGCGACATCGTCCTGGCCAACCCGGAACGCGCGGCGGTCGTCGTCAGCGCCCCCGGCAAGCGCGACAAGAGCGACACCAAGCTGACCGACCTCCTCTACGCGGTCCACGAAACGGCCTCGCGCGGGCTCGACTTCTCCGAACCGTTCGGGATGATCTCCGACCGCTACCTCTCCATCGCGAAGGAGCTCGGGCTGAAGACCGACATCGGCAGCGACCTGGAGAAGATCCGCGAAAAGATCCTCGCCGACGGGAAGAACCTGAACGTCAGCTGGGTCGTCTCCCGCGGGGAGTTCCTCTGCGCCCGCCTGATGGCCGAATTCCTCGGCTGGGACTTCGTCGACGCCTTCGACATCGTCGAAATCAACTCCTCCCACCGCGTCTCCGCCGAAGGCTACGCCGCGATCGCCGCCGCGCTCTCGAAGCGCGAACGCGTCGTGGTCCCCGGCTTCTACGCCCGCAACGCCCTGGGCGAGCTCGAGACCTTCTCGCGCGGCGGCTCCGACATCACCGGCGCCATCCTCGCCAACGCCCTCGACGCCAGGGTCTACGAGAACTGGACCGACGTCTCCGGCCTGCTGATGGCCGACCCGCGCGTCGTCGACGACCCGCGCCCGATGCCCTACGTCAGCTACCGCGAGATCCGCGAGCTCAGCTACTCCGGCGCCAACGTGCTGCACGACGAGTCCATCGCCCCGTGCAAGGCGAAGGGGATTCCGATCAACATCCGCAACACCAACCGCCCGCAGGACGACGGCACGGTCATCGGGCCGCACCGCAAGGACGTCCCGCACGCGCTGGTGACGGGCATCGCCGGCCGCAAGAACTTCTCGATGATCTACATCGACAAGGACATGATGAACAAGGAGCGCGGCTTCGGCGCCCGCGCGATGGGGATCCTCGAGGGGTTCGGGATTCCGTTCGAGCACGCGCCCACGGGCATCGACTCCATGTCGATCATCGTGGACACCGCGCACCTCAAGCCCGCGCAGGCCGAGGTGATCGACGCGATCGAACGCCAGCTCCAGCCCGACAAGGTCCGCGTCTTCGACGAGATCGCTCTCGTGGCGACCGTCGGCCACGGCATGACCGGGCAGGTCGGCGTGGCGGCGAAGCTCTTCGGCGCGCTCGCGGCCGAGAACGTCAGCGTCCGCGTGATCGACCAGGGCTCCTCGGAGATCAACATCATCGTCGGCGTGGACGACGCGGACTACGACCGCGCGATCCGCGCGATCTACGGCGCGTTCGTCGGGGCCTGATCCGGCCCGGCTTCGCGCAGGAAGAACTCCCGGACGGCGGAGGCGAGGTTCGCCTTCGCCGTTTCCGCTTCCAGCGCCTTTTCGGGCTCGAGGCCGCGCGGGGTGATCTCCCGCACGGCGACTCCTTCGGGCAGTCCGCGGACCGCGTCCGGGTCGCCGATCCGGCCGCAGAGCAGCAGGACGGGGACGCCGAGCTCCCGGGCCGCCTTCGCCGCCTCGCCCGGGCACTTGCCCCGGAGCGTCTGCGCGTCGAAGGCGCCCTCGCCCGTGACCAGAAGGTCCGCGCCCCCGAGCGCCTCCCGCAGCCCAATCTCCCGGAGGACGAGCGCGGCGCCGCCGGCGAGTTCGGCTCCGAGGAAGTTCCGCATCGCGAACCCCAGGCCGCCGGCGGCGCCGGACCCCGGTTCCGCGCTCCTGTCCTCGAAAACCATTCTGTGGACCGCGGTCGCCAGGTCGCGCATGCCGCTCTCCAGTTCGGCCAGGTCGCGCGGCGAGGCGCCCTTCTGGGCGCCGTAGGTCCGCGTGGCGCCCTCCGGCCCGAGCAGGGGATTGCGCACGTCGCACGCCGCGCGGAAGCGGCACCGCGCGATCCGCGGATCGAACCCCTCCAGGTCGAAGCCCGCGATTCCCTTCAGGGAGCGGGCCTCCGGCGCGCGCTCCTTCCCGTCCTTCCAGAGCGGCCGCGCGCCGAGCGCGCAGAGCATTCCGAGCCCGCCGTCGTTCGTCGCGCTCCCGCCCAGCCCGGCCACGATCTCCGCCGCGCCCCGCTCCAGGGCGGAACGCAGGAGTTCGCCGAATCCGAAGCTCGAGGCGCGGAGCGGGTCGCGGCGGTCGCGCGGCACGAGTCCCAGCCCGCAGGCCTCCGCGCTCTCCACGATCGCGCGCCTTCCCGCCGCGTCCCAGAGCCAGCGCGCCCGCACGGGGTCTCCCAGCGGTCCGCGCACGGTCTCGACCGTCTCCTCGAATCCGCCGCGCCGCGCGAAGGGGACGAGAAACCCCTCGCCGCCGTCGCTCAGCGGCAGCAGTTCGACGGCGGCTCCGGGGAAGAGTCCGCGCAGCGCGTCGCGGACCGCGCCCCCGGCCTCTTCCGACCCGAGGCAGCCCTTGAACGAGTCCGTCGCGACGACGAATTTCCGGAACGTCTTCATTCCTTCCCTTTCCCCATAAGATAGCCGCAAAAAAGAAGGGGCCTCCCGAAGGAGGCCCGGACTTCCGAAACTCTCGGGACTACCGGGAGTAGAATTCGACGACCAGCTGTTCGTTGATCGGCGCGGAGATCTGGTCGCGCACCGGCATCGAGACGAGCTTGCCGCAGAGCTTGGAGCGGTCCACTTCCAGGTAGGCGGGGGCGTCGCCGGCGTTGGCGGAGGCTTCCACGATCTGGGGGTGGTTCTTGCTCTTTTCGCGCACGGAGATCGTGTCGCCGACCTTCACCATGTGGGCGGGGGTCCAGCAGCGGACGCCGTTGATCTCGAAGTGGCCGTGGGCGACGTACTGGCGCGCGGCGTAGGGCGTGCGCGCGAAGCCCATGCGGAGCACGAGCGAGTCGACGCGGCATTCGAGAAGCTGCATCATCGCTTCTCCGGTGGAACCGTTGGCCCTGACAGCCTTGGCATAAGCCGCACCCAGCTGCGCTTCCGACACGTTGTAGTAGTGCTTCAGACGCTGCTTTTCGAGAAGCTGCGTCTTATACACGGAAGCGCTGCGCTTGCGGGCCATACCGTGCTGCCCGGGTCCGTACGGACGCTTTTCCATGATCCGGCCGGCCTTGGAAGTCAACGCGAGGTTGAGGGCGCGGGAGATCTTGACTTTGGGTCCACGAACAGGCATTTGTTCCTCTTTTTCCTTTTGGGCGTTCGCCCGGTTGTTCAAGCCCGCATTCGCCGTTCGGCGCTTTGGGCAGGTGGAGCACCCATGGCCGCATAGGTGCTCCGGAGGAGGCCCAAATCTAGGAAACGGGCGCCGTTTTGTCACGCGGAGAGGCCGCCGGCGGAGGCCCGGACGGGCGCCGGAGGGCTATTTTTGGCCCATGCGCTGGTTCATCGGAGACGTCCACGGCTGCCGGGAGGAGCTGGAGGAGATGCTGGAGCGGATTTCCCGGGAGGATTCCGCGCCCGAGCTCTTCTCCACGGGCGACGTCGTCGGCAAGGGGCCGGACGTCCCCGGGGCGCTCGCCCTCGTGGAGCGGGAGGGGATCCGGGCCGTGCTGGGGAACCACGAGGCCTGGCTCCTGCGCAAGGCGGAGATTCTCCGGAACGCCCCCTCCGAGCTGGAGGAGAAGCAGAGGCGCGACCTGGCGGTCTACGGCGACGGGCTCGGCCGCGCCGTGGAGTTCGTCCGGAGCTGGCCGCTCTACCGCGAGTTCCCGGACATCGACCTCGTCCACGCCGGGCTGGAACCCGGGGTGGATTCGCTGGCGGAGATGAACCCCGCCTGCCTGCTCGCCATCCGCACCTGGGGCGGCTCCGTCGAGAGGATGTGGGAGATCGACGCGCCCGAAAAGGCCTGGTTCAACCTCGTCCGCTGGCCCAAGAAGGTGGTCTTCGGGCACTGGGCCTACCGGATGCCCGAACCCCCGCCCGGATTCGTCGGGCTCGACACGGGCTGCGTCTACGGGGGAGCGCTCACCGCCTGGTGCGCCGAGGAGGACCGCCGGATCTCGGTCCCCGCGCGCCGCGACTACGCCGAAAAGCACGCGCCCAAGCCGACCTCCGCGCCGCGCTGAGCGAAGCTTCACCGCAGCGTCACGAAGACGATCTCGGGCGAGGTGCCGAGGCGGAAGGGGAATCCCCACCGTCCGAAGCCCGAGCTGGTGACGGCCATCCCCCTGTGTTTCCCGTCTCCGTGGACGAGGGCGCCGTGCGGGTTCTCGTAGATCAGCCGCACGACGAGGTTCCAGGGGAAGGTCTGCCCGTCGTGCGTGTGGCCCGAGAGGACGAGGTCCGCGCCCGCCTCGACCGCCTCGCGCTGCCCGAGCTGCGGCTGGTGGTCGAGGACGATCCAGGGGAGGAGCGTGTCGGCGCCGGCGGGGCGCAGCCCTTCGATTCCGGCGCGCGCGAGCCCTTCGACGGCGGCGACGTTCGGGTCGAGACGGCCCGTGACGCACAGTTTTCCCTCCAGACAGGCCGTGGAGTCGCGCAGCCAGGTCCAGCCGCGCTTCTCCGCCCACGCCGGCATGAGCTCGCGGCGGGGGAGGTAGGCCTCGTGGTTGCCCGTCGTCGCCCAGATTCCGAGGGGAGGGCGGAGGCGCGCGAAGGCGTCGCCGAGGCCGCGCGCGGAGACGAGCGCGCTGTCCACGTCCGCGAGGTCGCCGCCGAAGAGGACGACGTCCGGGCCGAAGGCCTCGATCTCCTCCACGAGCCGTTCCGTGCGGCCCGGATGGTAGAGCGCGTCGAAGTGGAGGTCCGAGAAGAAGGCGATCCTCAGCGGGCGTTCCGGATTTTTGCCGGTATGGAATTCGTATTCGCGGACCTCGTGGCTCCAGTCGCACTCCACGTAGGCGAACGCGGCGAGCCCGGCGAAGACGAGAAGGGCGAGCGCCGCGCGCCCGTAGCGCAGGTCGGGGTTTCTCCAGACGTTCACGGGAAGCCGCCCCTTCCGTCTCTCGCGCCATGCGGCGACGCGCTTCACGATCCGCGAGAGCTCCCAGAGGATCCAGACCGGGAGGAAAAGCGAGCAGCCGAACATCCAGAGCGCGGCGACCGCGGCCAGGACCGTGCGCAGGACGACCTGGTCCTGCGGCAGGAGGAAGTTCCCGAGCATCGCGAGCGGGAGGAGCGCGAAGCAGAGGCCCGCGGCCGTGCGCAGGCGCGGCGGGACCCATTCGGAGAGCAGATGCCACCAGCGCCCGAACATCAGCGCGAAGAGCAGCAGGACGAGGCAGAGGAGGAGCATCGAGGGCATCTAGACCTTCCCGATCAGGGCGCCGACGCCGATTCCGCCGCTGCGGAAGAGGATCTTCCGGTCCCAGCGGAGGCCGAGGGCGCGTTCGAATTCCAGCCCGGGCGCGAGGACGAGCGTCTTCCAGGAGCGGAAGTCCGCGCGGATCTTCGCGCCGATTTCGCGGTAGAGCGCGGGCCCGTCGCCGGTCCGGATCCGCTTCCCCCACGGCGGGTTGAGGACGAGGAGCGAGGGCCTCCCGTCCTTCTCCGGCTTGAGATCGAAGAAGTCCTCGCGCCCGACCGCGGGCGCGGGTCCGGGCCCGGCCGCCGCGACGCTCCCGGCGGCGAGGAAGTTCGCGGTCGCGGCGGCCACGGCGTCCGGGTCGGCGTCCGAGCAGAGGATCTCGAGCGACTCCGGCGCGAACGGGTGCCGGGCGGGGAGCCGGGACTTCAGGTTCTCCCAGGCGGGGAGGCGCGTGGAGGGCCAGGACTCGAACCCGAAGCGGCGCAGGCGCGCGGGGTGCAGCCCGCGGACCGCGAGGAAGGCCTCGAGCGAGAAGCTGCCCGAGCCGCACATCGGGTCGCAGAGCCGCGCGGCCTCCGAGATCCCGGCGGCCTGGAGAAGCGCCCAGGCGACGTTGTCGCGCAGCGGCGCGGCGAGGACCCTCTTCTCGAACCCGCGCCTGTAGAGCGGCGCCCCGTCCCCTTCGAGGAAGAGCGCGCAGCGGTCGCGTTCCATGCGGCAGAAGAGCGGAACCGCCTCCTCGCCGTCAGACGCCGCGTGCCCGGACCTGGCGAGCGCCGCGACGACCTCCTCCGCGATCGCCCCCTCGTGCCAGAGACGGCTGGATTCCGCCGCGACGGAGATCCGGACGGGCGCGCCTTCGGGCAGGAAGAGGTCCCACTCGACGCGTTCGCACTTGCGGCGCAGCTCCGCGAAGCCGGTCGCGCCGAACTCCGCGATCTGCCAGCGGAACGTGACGGGGATCCGGCAGAGCGCGTGGGCGAGCCAGAAGCTCTCCGTCTTCCCCTGCCAGAAGAGGACGCCCTTCCGCGGGGGCTCGAAGCCGTCGATTCCGGCGGCCTCCATCTCCTCCAGCGCGAACTGTTCGAAACCGGGCGGGACGATCGCCGCGAAGCGGTGGACCCGTCCCTTGATCTTCGTCCGGAGACGGCGTTCGAGCGCGGGGTCCGTCATCGGGTCAGAGGCGCAGTCCGATGGTCTTGATTCTGAACGTCGCCTTCTGCCCCTCGGTCTCGTTGATGATCTGCATCGCGGAGACGCGCGAGGGGTCGAACCCGCCCTCCGACCAGCAGTCGCGGAGGTTGACGAAGGGGATGGTGTAGCGGGCGTTCCCCACGCCGTTGAATTCGGCGCTGCAGGCCCCGTAGGAGGTGCCCAGCTCGGGGAGGACCATCAGCCGCAGGTGGACGTTCTCGGGGATGTCGGCCATCATCTCGAGCCCCGCGGCCCCGGAGAGGTTGAGCGGGTAGTCGTTGTCGCGGAGGATGATCTCGATGACCGAGGCGCTGGAGAAGGAGCCGCCGGGCGGAGCCGTCATGTTGTCGAGCGTGACCTGCATGGCGTGCGGGACCTGGCGGACGCTGGCTTCGGCGAGGTCGCCGGTGGCGTGCGGGCGGACGTGGTAGGAGGCCGGGGCGCGGGAGCGGAGCGCCTGGTCGATCATCTGCAGGAGCATCTTCTGGGCCTGCTCGGGGCTCTGCGCGCAGAGAAGCGCGGAGACGACGGCCACGAGCGCGGCCGCGCGGAATCCCCGGATGTGCGAACGAATCGACATCGAACCTCCACTACCGGAAAAATAACCCCTTTTCCCCGCCGTGGGCGCGACTTCTTCGGCGACGATGTAGATTTGTCGATATGGCGAAGGTCGACAGCAATCTGATGGCGCGGGTGCTCCTGGCGAACAAGCTCGCCTCGAAAGAGACCCTTTTGATGGCGATGAACGACGTCACGCCGGAGTGCGACATCGGCCAGGTGCTGGTCGAGGCCGGCATCATCAAGCCCGACCTCTACCCCAAGCTCCGCGACTACGTCCTGAAGTACCAGGCGCAGCAGGCGGCGAAGGCCGCCGCGGCCAGGCCCCAGGTCGTCCCGCAGGACGGGCTGGGCGTTCCGCTCGACTCGATGCTGGAGTCCACCTCGTTCGCCGGGGGGACGGAGGGCGCCGATTCCGTGGAGATCGACGCGGCCCTGCAGCAGACCGCCTTCGGCGGCGGCGTCGTCGGCGACCCCGGTGCGGAGACCGTGGAGGGGCTGAGCGGGAGCCTGCTCGACGCCGAGGGGCTGGACGCCTTCCGCAAAAAGGTGATGGACTCCTCGATCGGGGAGATCACCCCGAAGATGGTCGAAGTCGACGACGCGCTGATCGAGATGGCGAGCCACGGGGAGATCACCTGGGACGACGCCGCGCGGCGGTGCTTCGACCCCACGCGCTTCCCGCAGCCGAGGTCCTGATGTCCTCCGCGCGCCGGGCGCGTTCCGCGCTCCTTCTCGCGCTTCTCCTCTGCGCGCCGGGCGGCGCGAAGACCTTTTTCAACACCACCGACGCCTCCGTGCGCAGCGACTCCCTCATCCGGGAGCAGAACATCGTGCTGCCGCGCAGGATCGACTCCCTGATCCGCGAGGAACGGCTGCGCGAGGAGAGCGAGGCCCGGGATGCCGCCGCGCCGGACTCTTCCGCCGGAGCGGCGACGTCCGCGGAGGCGGAGGCCTCCGGCGGCGCGGCGGCGGGTTCCGCGCCCGGAACCGGGCCCGGCTCCGTTTCCGGAACCGCGCCCGAGGCCGCTCGGGAATCCGTTTCCGGCAAGGAGCCCGCGTCCGGGAGGGATTCCGGGCCCGAGCCCTTCGTCCTCCCGTCCTCGCGCGCGGAGACGCTCTCCGAACTCGCCCGCCTGGAGGAGTTCGAGCGCCGGCGCGTGCGCCCCGCCCGGATCTCGGGCTCGGGCTGGGGCGCCTGGGCGGCCGCGCTCTGGAACGCGGGCTGGTCCGCGGGCGCGATCCGCGAGGCGGCCGACGAAGACCTCCGCGCCGCGTCGCGCGCGGCTTCGGGCCGGAGGACGACCGGCGCCTTCGTCGGCCGCGACCCCGGGCGGCCCGAATCGGGCGGAAACGGCCTGTGGGAGCGGACCGAGATTCCGCTGGCGGCGGAAGGCCGGGCTCCGCGCGCCGAAGGGGCGATCCCCTTCGACTGCGCCCTGCGCGAACGGGCGCTCCTGCGCCTCCGCGCGCTTCTGGGCTCCGCGGCCTGGGACCGGCGGACCTGGAATTCGACCCTCGAAATCCGCGCGCTGCGCGCCGACGGCGAGCTCGTTCCCGTGGGCGGGCTCTACACCGTGGACGAGACGAACGCCTACCGCAGGGGGAATCCCGTCGCGCTGTTCGAGGCGGTCGCCCTGTCGCTGCCCTCGTCGTGCGCGGCGCCGCGCAGGCTCCGCGACGGGGACGAGACGGCGGAGTTCGGCGGCGTTCCCGCCTCCGCGCCGCGTTCCGGGCCCTGGGCCGGCGCGACCGTCGAACGGCCGCTTCCGGCGCGGGGGGCGGACTCCGCCGCGGCGCGCGCGGTGCGCCTGGACCGGAGCGGCCTGGAGGGCGCGCTGCAGGACCACTTCCGGAACTTCCTCCCGGGACAGCGGACGGAGGCCACGCTCGCGGAGCTGGACTCCGCGATGGCCCGCGCGTCGCGCTCGGGCTTCTTCTCGGGGCTGCGGCTGGAGCCGGCCCGCGACGCGGGGAACGTCGCCGCCGCGGTCTTCGCGTCCCCTTCGGTCCCGGTGCGCGTCGGCGCCGGGCCCTGGCTCTTCTGGCCCGCGGGCGCGCTCGTCTGGGCCCGCGCCGGAGCCGTCGTCCCCGCGCAGGTGGTCTTCGACTTCCAGGCGGACGGCTGGTGGGGCGACTGGAACAAGGGCGCGTCGGCGCGCATGGAGCTCCGCAGTTCGTCGCTTTCGGGCTTCGCCTTCGGCGCCTCCGCGCTCCATGCGGAGATCGACCATTCGGGATGGGACGAATCCGAAGACGCCGTCGCCGAGGAGACCCGGACGCGGATTCTGTTCGACGCTTCGCACGGCAGGCGGTGGCCGGTCCGCATCCGCGTGGCCTTCGACCGCCTCGAGCTTTTCACCGCGCTCGCCGCGGAGGCGAAGGAGCTCGTCGGGCTCTACGGATCCGTCGAGGAGAGCCTCGGACCGGACAAGGCCGCGGCGATGTTCCCCGGACTTCCCGTCGGCCTGGAGCAGGCGGCGAAGCGGCGGACGCTGGACGGCGTCGTCGCGGAGATGGAATGGGGGAGCGCGGCGCCGCGCGGAAGCCGGTGGTCGGCGACCCTGGGCGTCAACTCCTACGGCGGGAGCGACGCGTTTTCGTTCGAGGCGCCGCTCGTGGCGCGCGTCGCGGCCTTCGCGAGGCGCGAAGCGCGCGCCTGGTCGTTCGGCCGCGTGGGAATCGAGGCGGCCGCGGGCGCGGACCTCTCCGCGGACGCCATGACGCGCGGCGAGCTGAAGATCGCCAAGGCGCTTCCCGTCGGGTTCTCGGTCCGCGACCCGGCGCTCGACCTCGCGGTCTCGCAGCGGATGGGCCTCGGGCTCGCGGCCCCGCTGCGGCTGGCCGACGACATGGCCCGCGCCTTCTCGCGCGCGGGCGGCGATTTCTCGCTCGGCACCGAGCGCGTCTTCCTGAAGCTGGGCGCGGGCGTCGCCTACCGCCGCCTTCCCCGGGGAATGGCCCGGACGGACGAGCTCCAGAAGGCGCTTCTGGCGGAGCTGAACGCGGAGATCGGGCCCGTCTCGCTGCGCTGGGGGTGGGAACACCGCGTCCGCGTCGGCTCCGACGGCGGCGGGAAGCTCTCGCTCGACGGCCCCTCCTCCTCGGACGACAGGCTCCTGATCGAGGCGATGACCGCCCCGTTCTGAACCGCGTTCCGGCCTAGCGCGCGGGCCGCGTCTCGGGCGCAAGAACGTCGAAAGAGGAGAGCGCCGCTCTCCTCTTCTTTTTTTTGTAAAAGCCGTCTTTGGAACCTTGGCGTCTTTGCGTTTTTTTTTCTACAATCGCGCCGCTATGAAAAATCGTTTCGGGGTCATCCTCTTTTCGTTCTTTCTGTTTGCGTACGTTCATGCGGCGCAAAATCCGTTCCAGCGGGATGATATGGTCATTCACCCGATTACAGGCGACTCTGTGCGGGTGTTCGACATCCTCGTGCGCATCGACTCGGCCGATGTGGACGGACTGGGTTCTCCAGACAGCATCCCGGAAATCGCCAGACCGGCGATGGCGTACACATGCAATTCGCAGCTCGAAAGGGGCCGCGAATTGGACGTTTCCTGGCATCCCACCGGCGTCTGCTACCAGATCTACATCGAAGAGACGTTCCGCAAGTTCGCCGATTACCTGTACGAGGCGACCAACGGCAAGCATCTTCTCGGCAAAGTCCATTTCGTGAGGGATTTCGTGGATAACGCATACGTGGATGTGCTGTGGGCGAGCAATCACGGATGCGGCCTGCTTGGAAGCTGTTCCACGCCGGACGGATATGGAAGACTTGGCGGCAATTCTTC
>JAGCEZ010000092.1 GCA_017650365.1 Fibrobacterales bacterium
CCGTCGCGGCGGCCACGGACGAGAAGGCCGCGGCGGCGATCGCCGCCGCGGCCGCCGACAGCGCGGCCATCGCGGACCGGGACAGCGCGGCCGCGAAGCGCCAGGAGCTCCTCGGGACCGTGAAGGTTTCGCAGGTCGGCGGCGTGACCGGACTCGAGCGATACCGCTCCCCGCGCAAGGCCCTCTTCATGTCGCTGCTCGTCCCGGGCCTGGGCCAGTTCTACGTCGGCGGCGCGCCGGCGACCTACGTCCGCGGCGGCGTCTACGTCGCGCTCGAGGCGACGCTGATCGCCTGCTGGTGGACCCTCGGCGCGGGCGCCTACGACGACAAGGTCTCCGAGGCGCGCAAGTGGAGGAAGAAGAACTTCAGCGACTCGCTCTACGAAGCCCGGACGCGCGCCCTCTACAGGCAGGCCGACGAGGACCACCGCGAGGCGTTCAAGAACGCCAACCTCGCCAAGCGCGCCAGCTGGTGCGACGCCCTCTACTCGGAATCGCAGGAGTCCGAGCGCAAGACCTGCACGGACAAGATGCTGACCGACGGCTTCGACAACCACGTCGCGACGCTCGCCGCGGAGGGCTTCCGCCCCTACGACCGCGACGCCTACGAGATCCTGCTGGAGTCGGGCGACTTCGTCCTGGGCTGGAAGGACACGCGCTCCGTCGACGCCGACTACACCACGGTCTTCCGGACGATCTCCTCCGCGCAGCACGACAAGTACAACAAGCTGCGCGGCGAAGCGAGCGACGCCGCGGACCTGGAGACGCTCTTCCTCGGCGGCATCCTCCTCAACCACATCGCCTCGGCGGTGGACGCCGTGCTCACGGCGCACTTCCACAACCAGAAGCTCTACGAACGCGAAGCGGGAATCGCCTCGCGCCTGCAGGTGGGCGGCTGGAGCGGCATGGGCGCCTCCGGCTGGGAAAACCGGGTGCAGCTCTCCCTGACCTTCTGAGATGAAATCCGTCGTCGGCGCGCTCCTCCTGCTGTCGGCCTCCGCGCTCTTCGCGCAGGGCCCCGTGCTCCGCGCGCCCGCGCCCGAGGGCGAACCGCTCCGGACGATGGTCTCCGCGACCGCGCCCGAAGACCGCCCGCTGGCGATGCCGCTCTTGCTCTCCGCGGTCCTCCCCGGTTCCGGCGAGCGGATGCTGGGCTCGAACGGCCGCGCGGCGGGGTTCCTCGCCGCCGAAGCCGCGCTCTGGGCCTCGCTCTGGTGGAGCTGGAACGAGCGCGAGCGGACGCTCTCCAGCGCGCACGCCTACGCCGTCCGCCACGCCGGCGCGTCGGCCTCCGCGAAGGGGAAGGCGAAGCTGCTCCAGGCGATGGCGGACTACCGGAGCCGGAGCGGGAACGCGTCGCTCTCCTCCACGCCCGCGTTCAACGACGACTACGACCAGGACAGGATCCGCGCGGGCGAGGCCGCCGACGCGGAATGGGCGCGGGACGACGCGCACTCCTGGGACTGGGGATCGCCCGAATCGGAGGAGAACGACGCGCACTGGAGGCGCTACAAGGGGATGATGAGCGACTACCGCACGAGCCAGATCGCCTTCCAGGCGATCGCCGGCGCGCTCGTCCTGAACCGCATCCTGAGCCTGGTGGACGTGCTCCAGCTGCGCCGCTCCGGCGGACCGTCCGCGCCGAGGATCGTCCCCGCGGCGGGCGGAACCGGCGCCGGCGTCGCCGTCCCCTTCTGAGGAACAGATGAAAGACTTTCGCCTGAAGCTGCAGCGCATCGCCCGGAAGAACTACTCGTGCTACCACGACCTTCTCGGCGGTTTCCGGATCGGGAAGAGCCACTACAACCTCTACTTCGTCCAGCCCGACCCCTTCGCGCCCCCCTCCCAGATGGAGGTGGTCGTCCCCTTCTCCGAGACGGGGCTGCCGACCGCGCTGCTGACCGACGACCTCGCCCGGACGGCGCTCTGCGACTTCGTCCACCGGAGGATCTTCCCCGCCGCCTGCGAACAGTCGCAGAAGGCCGGGCCCTCGCGGTCCGGCGGCTCCATCGGAATGCCGAAGCCCTCGCAGCAGATCCTCGACCGGACCGTCGTGCAGATCCGCGGCGAGACGGTCCGGATCCGGTTCGCGCTCGTGCTCCCCGCTGACCAGCGCTCCGTGGCGGCGGAGGCGGCGTCGGAACTGCTGCTGAACCGCGTGCCCGAGGCGGTGACCGTCGGCGTCTGGTGGGACGACAAGGCGAACGAGGAGTTCGCGCTCCATCTCCGCACGCTGCGGAAGGCGCGGGCCCTGCGCGCGCAGCTCGAAGAGCGCGGCCTGGTCGCGTTCGTGGCGGACGGCTCCCTCCTGCCGCGCGCGTCCGGCGTTTCGGACGAGCCCGCCGCCGGCGCGGTTCCCTTCGAATCGCCCGAACGGTGGGCCGTGGAGCTGGAGGCGGAGGGCGAGAGGATCCGCGGGATGGGGATCCCCGAGGGGCTGACGCTCCTGGTCGGCGGCGCGTTCCACGGCAAGTCCACGCTGCTGCGCGCGCTCGAGCAGGGCGTCTACGACCACGTTCCGGGCGACGGCCGCGAGTTCGCGGTCGCGCGCGCCGACGCCGCGAAGATCCGGAGCGAGGAGGGGCGCTGGATCTCCGGCGCGGACCTCTCGCTCTTCGCGCACGACCTCCCGGGCGGGAAGGACGCGGCGGACTTCTCCACGGAGGCGGCCTCCGGCGCGACCTCCCAGGCCGCCGCGCTCGTCGAGGCGCTGGAGTGCGGAAGCCGCCTCCTGCTGATCGACGAGGACGAGAGCGCGGTCAACTTCCTCTTCCGCGACGAACGGATGCGCGCGCTCGTCGACGCCTCGCGCGAGTCGATCGCGCCGCTCGTCGACCGGATCTCGTTCCTGAAGAAGTCGGGCGTCTCGGTCGTGATGGTCGCCGGGGCCGGAGGCGACGTGCTCGACCTTGCCGACCGCGCGATCGCGCTGAAGGAGTGGCGCTGCGAGGACGTGACCGACGAGGCGCGCGAAGTCTGCGCGAAGCTTCCCGCGCGGCGCGGCCCCGGATCCGGGACGGCGTCGCCGGAACTGCCCCTTCCCCGCCGCGCCGCGCTCCCCTCCTGGTCCGCGACGGTCTTCGGGAAGAAGGGCGAACCGCACGCCAAGGCGGTCTCGGCCGGTCTTCTCCGGCTCGGGAGCTTCGAGGCCGACCTGACGAAGCTCGACCAGCTCGTCGACCGCGCCCAGACCCAGGCGCTCGGCGCCGCGGTCCTCTGGCTCGCGCAGAACTCCGAGGACGGCGAGACGGTGCCCGAACTGGTCGCCCGCGCGGAGGAACGCGTCGCGAAGGCCGGCCTGGACGGCCTCTCCCGGCGCAGCGGCGCGGAGTTCGCGCGCTTCCGCCCGCAGGAGCTCGCCGCCGCCCTCTACCGCCTGCGCCGCCTCGGAATGCGGCCCGGGAACCGCGGCTGAACCCTGCGAGGACGCGATGGAACGCCGTCTCCACATCATCGACTCCTACGCGCTGGCGTTCCGCTCCTTCTACGCCTTCGCGAACAGCCCCCTCGTCAACTCGAAGGGCGAGCAGACCAGCCTGGTCTACGGCTACCTCAACACGCTCGTCCGCCTGGTCCTCGAGGAGCGCGCGACCCACGTCGCCATCGCGACCGACCTCCCCGCGCCCACGTTCCGCGCCGCGCTCTACCCGCTCTACAAGGCCAACCGCGGCGAGATGCCCGACGAGATGAAGGAGCAGATGCCCCTCTTCTCGGAACTGCTGGAGCGCTCGGGCGTGCCCGTCCTCTCGCGCGAGGGGATGGAGGCCGACGACGTGATCGCCGTGCTCGCGAGGGAGAGCGAGGATAGGGGCTGGACGAATTTCATATTGAGCAAGGACAAGGACCTCGCGCAGATCGTCACGGAGAGGACGTTCCTCTTCCAGCTCGGAAGCGGCAAGGTCCCGACCTCCGTCGTCGGGCCGGAGGAGGTCCGCGCGAAGTGGGGCGTCGGGCCGGAGCTGATGCGGGACCTGCAGGCGCTCGTGGGCGACTCCGTGGACAACGTGCCCGGGGTTCCCGGCGTGGGGCCCAAGACCGCCGCGTCGCTGCTGCTGAAGTGGGGTTCGCTCGACGAGCTGGTCGCGCACGTCGACGAGGCGGGCACGCCCAAGGTCCGCCAGAACCTGAAGGAGAACCTCGCGAACCTCGAGCTGTCGAAGTCCCTCGTCTCGCTGCGGCGCGACTTCTCGCTGGACGTCGACCCCGAGGCGTTCGACCTCCGGCGCGACCTGAAGATCGACGCCCTGCTGGAGTTCTGCGCGGAGCACGAGCTCAATTCGGTCGCGCGGAACCTCGGCAAGATCCGCAGGCTCTGGGAATCCGAAACCCCGCGCGCCGGGGAAACCGGCCCGGACGAGGGCCCGGAAGGCCCCCGCGCCTCCGCCGCCGCGCCCGCGCTCCTGGACGAGGCGCGGGAGCTGGAGTCCGAAGGCGACTTCGCCGCCTTCGCCGAAGAGCTGCGCGCCGCCCCGTTCGTCGCCGTCGAGCCCGTCCCCGGGAACGCGGCGGCGGCCGCCCCCGACCTCCTCGGCGAAACGCCCGCGGCCGCCGCCCGGACGCCCGCCGGCGACAGGCCCGCGCCCCCCTCGGCGCTCTGGTTCGCGCTGCCCTCGGGGGCGGCGCGGCGCCTCGCGCTGCGGACGGACGCGGGCGTCCGTCCCCTGCCCGGGAGCCTGCGCGAGGCGCTCGGGCGCGAAGGCCTCGAATGGATCTTCCACGACGCGAAATCCGGCCTCCGCGCCCTGGCCCTGGCCGGAATCCCCCTGCCCGCGAACTTCCACGACGCGATGCTCGCGTCGTGGTGCCTGGACGCCGGCGCGAAGGTCCACGAACTCGAGCGGATCGCGCTCTCCCGGATCGGGGAGGTCCTCGACCCCGCGGACCGCGCCGCGCGCGCCCGGGCGATTGCCGGCTGCTGGCCCGCGCTGAAGTCCGACCTCGAGGAGCAGGGGCTCTTCGCGAACTACCGCGACGTCGAGCTCCCGCTCGTCGACGTGCTGCGCAGGATGGAGGACCGCGGCGTCTCCGTGGACGCCGCCGCGCTCGCGGAGCTCTCGAAGGAGCTGGGCCGCGACATCGAGGCCGCGCAGAAGAGCGTCTGGGAGCAGGCCGGAACCGAATTCAACCTCGCCTCCCCCAAGCAGCTGGGCGAGGTGCTCTTCGGGAAGCTCGGCCTCCCCCGCGGCAAGAAGACGCGCACCGGCGAATACAGCACCAAGGCCGCCGTGCTCGAGGAGCTGCGCTGGGACTGGCCCGTCGTCGAGGAGGTCCTGAAGTTCCGCGAGCTGTCGAAGCTCAAGGGGACCTACGTGGACGTGCTCCCCTCGCTCGTCGACCCCGCGACCGGGCGCGTGCACACCACGTTCAACCAGGCGGGCACGGCGACCGGACGGCTGAGCTCCTCCGACCCGAACCTGCAGAACATCCCGGTGCGCAGCGAACTCGGGGCGCGCGTCCGAGCCACCATCGTCCCGCGCGACCGTTCGCGCCTCCTGGTCTGCGCCGACTGGTCGCAGATCGAGCTCCGCGTGCTGGCACACCTCTGCGGCGACGAGGAGCTCCGGCGCGCCTACCTCGAAGGGGCCGACATCCACAAGCGCACCGCCGCGATCCTCGCCGGGGTCCCCGAGGAGTTCGTGGACGACGCGGACCGGCGCCGCGCCAAGGCGATCAACTTCGGCGTGATCTACGGCATGAGCGCGTTCCGCCTGGCGAAGGAGCAGAAGATCTCCCAGGCCGCGGCGCGCGAATTCATCGAGAACTACTTCGCGGCCTTCCCGCGCGTGCGCGCCTACTCCGACGAGGTGGTCCGCAGGGCCCGCGCCGACGGCTTCGTGACGACGCTCTTCGGCCACCGCCGCTCGATCCCCGAGCTGAACGCCGAGAACCGCAACCTGCAGGCGCAGGGCGAGCGGCAGGCGCTCAACTCCGTGATCCAGGGAAGCGCGGCCGACCTGATGAAGCTCGCGATGGTCCGCGTGGATCGCGCGCTCGCCGAAAGCGGGATCGAGGCGGAGATGCTGCTCCAGGTGCACGACGAACTGGTCTTCGAGACCCCGCGCGAAAGCGCGCAGGCGCTCGGGTCGCTCGTCAAGCACGAGATGGAGTCGGTCGCGGAGCTCTCGGTCCCGCTCGTCGCGGAGATCGGGATCGGGGACGACTGGAAGGAGGCGCACTGATGGAGATCGAAATCTCGAAGCCGGAAGGTCCGGCCCTCTGGGCCGTGACGGGGAACATCGGCGCCGGCAAGTCCGTCGTCGCGCGGATGCTGGCCGAAAAGCGGAACGCGGCCCTCGTCGACGCCGACGAGGAGGCGCACCGCGTCTACGCGCAGAACGCCGCGCTCCGCCGCGCGCTCGCCGAGGAGTTCGGGCGCGTCGTCCTGATCGGCGGCGAGGACTCCCCCGACGGGACCGACGTCGACCGCGAAGTGCTCGGCAGGCTCGTCTTCGGCGAGGAGAACCGGAGCGCGCTCGCGCGGCTGGACGCCATCGTCCGCCCCGTCCTGCTCGGCCGCTTCCTCGAGCTCTTCCAGAACCGCGGAAGCCGCGAAACCGTCTTCGAAGGGGCCCTGATCCTGGAATGGGGCGTGGAGGACTGGTTCGACAAAATCTTCTTCGTCTCGGCCCCCGACGAAACCCGCGCCCAAAGGATCGTCTCCCGCTCCGGAGGCGCCCTGAGCCTGGAAGAGGCCCGGAAACGCGTCGCGTCGCAGGTTCCGCAGGAGGAGAAGTCGGCCCGCCCCGGGCTCGTCGTCGTCGACAACTCCGGCACCCCCGCGGAGCTCGAAAAGCGCCTGGACGCGATTCTGGCGGGCTTCGGGGACGGCCCCGCCTGAGCGGTCCCGAAAATCCTATTTTTCCGCGCAACCGCCGCCCCGAGCGGCACCACAGCAAGGTCCCAAAGGAACCCCTATGAGCAACAGCCTCGACATGGACGCCCCCTACAAGGTCTACCTCTCCGAAAAGGAACTTCCCTCGGCGTGGTACAACGTCCGCGCCGACATGAAGAAGAAGCCCGCCCCGCTGCTCAACCCCGGCACCGGCAAGCCCGTGACCTTCGAGGAGCTGACCCCCGTCTTCTGCGACGAGCTCGTGAAGCAGGAGCTGGACAACGACACCGCCTACGTCTCGATTCCCGGCGAAATCCTCGACTTCTACCGGATGTACCGTCCCTCCCCGCTGACCCGCGCCTACTTCCTGGAACGCGCGCTCGGCACCCCGGCGCGCATCTACTACAAGTTCGAGGGCAACAACACCTCCGGCAGCCACAAGCTCAACTCCGCCATCGCGCAGGCCTACTACGCCAAGAAGCAGGGGCTGAAGGGCGTCACCACCGAGACGGGCGCAGGCCAGTGGGGGACCGCGCTGTCGATGGCGTGCGCGTTCTTCGGGTTGGAGTGCCGCGTCTACATGGTCAAGTGCTCCTATGAGCAGAAGCCCTTCCGCCGCGAAGTCATGCGCACCTACGGCGCCAGCGTGACGCCGTCGCCCTCCGACACCACCGAGGCGGGGCGCCGGATTCTCAAGGAGTTCCCCGGCACCACCGGGAGCCTCGGATGCGCGATCTCCGAAGCGGTCGAAGCCGCGGTGACGTCGCCGGGGTTCCGCTACGTGCTCGGCTCGGTGCTTTCGCAGGTGCTGCTGCACCAGAGCATC
>JAGCEZ010000012.1 GCA_017650365.1 Fibrobacterales bacterium
ACGCGGCTGTTGTCGCCGTAGCCGGGCCACAGCCACTTGCCTTCCTTGGTCTTGCGGAACCAGTTGACGAAGAAGATCTTCGGCATCTTGTCCGGGGCCTTGGCGCCGACTTCGATCCAGTGCTTGAAGTAGTCGCCCATGTGGTAGCCGCAGAAGGGCAGCATGGCGAAGGGGTCGCGGCGGATCTTGCCGACCTGGTCGGAGATGACGGCAGCGGTCACTTCGGAGCCGACGATCGAGCCCATGAAGACGCCGTGGTTCCAGTTGAGGGACTGGTGGATCAGCGGGATCGTGCTGGGGCGGCGGCCGCCGAAGAGGATCGCGTCGATCGGCACGCCGTTGGGGTCTTCCCAGTCGGGGGCGATGGCCGGGCAGTTGCAGGCCGGGGCGGTGAAGCGCGAGTTGGGGTGCGCGGCTTCCTTGCCCTTTTCGGACTTGCCGGATTCCGGATAGGTCCAGGGGTTGCCCTTCCAGTCGATCAGCTCGCCCTTCGGGGGATTGTCCATGCCTTCCCACCACACGGTGCCGTCCTTTTCGAGGGCGACGTTGGTGAAGATGGTGTTCTTGGACGCCGAGATCATGGCGTTCTTGTTGGTCTTGTAGTTGGTGCCGGGAGCCACGCCGAAGAAGCCCGCTTCGGGGTTGATGGCGTAGAGGCGGCCGTCGGCGCCGGGCTTCATCCAGGAGATGTCGTCGCCGATGGTTTCGACCTTCCAGCCGGGGATCGTGGGGATCAGCATGGCCAGGTTGGTCTTGCCGCAGGCGCTGGGGAAGGCGCCGCAGACGTGCTTGACCACGCCTTCGGGGCTGGTGATCTTCAGGATGAGCATGTGTTCGGCGAGCCAGCCTTCGTCGCGCGCCATGGTGGTGGCGATGCGGAGGGCGAGGCACTTCTTGCCGAGCAGCGCGTTCCCGCCGTAACCGGAGCCGTAGGACCAGATTTCGCGGGTTTCGGGGAACTGCGAGATGTACTTGTTTTCGATCGGAGCGCAGGGCCAGACGCCGTTGTCGCTTTCGCCCGCCTTGAGGGGCTTGCCGACCGAGTGGACGCAGGGGACGAACTCGCCGTCGGAGCCGAGGACTTCGAGCACGCGGGTGCCGACGCGGGTCATGATGTGCATGTTCAGCACGACGTAGGCGGAGTCGGTGATCTCGACGCCGATCTTGGCGATGTTCGAGCCGACGGGGCCCATGCTGAAGGGGATGACGTACATCGTGCGGCCCTGCATGCAGCCGTCGTAGAAGCCGTTCATCTCCTTCTTGAGTTCGACCGGGTCGCGCCAGTTGTTGGTGGGGCCCGCGTCTTCTTCCTTGACGCTGGCGATGAAGGTGCGGCCTTCCACGCGGGCGACGTCGGAGGGGTCGGAGCGGAACAGGAAGCAGCCGGGGAGGGCGTCCTGGTTGAGCTTGGTGGCGAGGCCGGCTTCGACGGACTTCTGCATCAGCTCGTCGTATTCTTCCTTGGAGCCGTTGCACCAGTAGATGGCTTCGGGCTTGGTCTTGGCAGCCCATTCTTCGACCCAGGCCACCATTTTGGGGTGGTTGGGCTTCGCGTTCAGGTGTTTCACACCCATCGTTGCCTCCGTGAGGGTTGGTTGTCGGTTTCGATCGCGGCGGAAAAATAGAAAAACGCGCGCGGAACCGCCCCGTCCCCGGCGGACGGCGGGACGGGGGCGGACGAGGTCCGCGGGTCTCAAGAAACTAAACGGTTTTCTACCGCCCGGGGACGCTGACGAAGCCGTCGGGACGGAGCCCGCGCTCCCCTTCCCAGCGGTAGGCGCACATCCGCCCGCCCTTGGCCACGCTCCAGTCCACGCAGCCGGCCCGCGGCGACCACGGCTGCCCGGCGCCCGACTCCCAGTAGTGGCCGACCACGACGGGGGGATCCCCCTCGGGATAGCCGACCGGGCCGAGCGCCTTCCGTTCGACCGGACCGCCGGCCGCGCGCGACCCGAACCCGGCGGGGAAGAGGCAGCGCCCCTCCCACGGGGAGTCCAGGAGCTCTTCGGGCGAACGCCACCAGCGCAGGCGGGCGCGCGTCCGGACGGTTCCCTCCTTGTCGGCGTAGGAGATTCCGGACGGGAGGTCGATCTCCGGCCCCTTGATCAGGTACTCGACCAGCTCGAACTCCTCCGTGTGCGAGGGGTGCTTCCAGGCGCCCCAGCTCCGCTGGAGGAATCCGGGCGCGATGCCGACGCCCGCCGCGCCGTCCAGTTCGACCGGGCGGCCGAGGGCCTTCAGGCGCGAGACGCAGGGCTCGACCCAGGCGGCGTGGACCACGCGCACGCCTCCGAAATCGAGGAGAAGCGGGAGCCCCTGCATCCAGTCCAGATGCGACCGCACCTCGTCCGGCGGCGCGGCGGCGAAGGCCTCGAGCGTCGTGCGGGCCTGGCGGAGGTGCTTCTCGTCGTGCGAACGCAGCCAGCGGCAGGCCGGATCGGTCCGGGCCCGTTCCACGGCCAGGGGCGGCGCCTGCTCCGGATCGGTCTCCGCGTGCCAGCAGAGGCAGTTGTACTCGTGGTTCCCCATCGCGCAGAGGGCGATTCCGGCCTGCTCCAGGTCGCGGACCAGGCGGAGGACGCCCAGTGGGTCGGGGCCGCGGTCCACGAGGTCGCCGACGAAGACCAGGCCGCGCCCTTCCGGCGCGCGCCACGCGCCCGAACGCCGTTCGTAGCCCAGTTCGGCCAGCAGCGCCAGGAGCGCGGAGAGCTCCCCGTGGACGTCGCCGACGATGTCTCTGCCCTTCATGCCGGAAATGATGCAAAAAATTCCGCTTCCCGGGGGTGGGCGCGGAGGGCCGCCCCTTGTAGATTGATTGTCACGGTTCTGTCACGACGGAGGAGCCCGCGATGTCACAGTTTCTCGAAACGCTGCTCGATTTCGGACAGACCGCGGAATCCCTGCGCCGGGTCGTCCGGGAGTGCGCCGACCGGATGATGACGCCCGGCGACGTCTGCCGCGAACTCTCGCTGAGGTCGCGCCAGCTCTTCGAGCTGAAGCGGCTCGTGCTGATCGAGCCGGACTGCGTGGAGCGCGCCGCGATGGAGATCGGCATCCCGCTCCAGACGCTCGACCGCGCGAAGGCGGCGCTGCTCCGGCACCTGGAAGGCGACCGCGAGCCCGCGGGCTTCTAGCCCGGACGGCGTTTCTGTCAATGAATGTCCGAGGCGAGAAGCTATCTTGCCTAATAGCGATGCTTTGGAAAGGACAAACTCACGTTTCGTCGACGCCGGCCGCGCGAAGGCTCGCGCTTGCGCTCAATGCGTTCGGAACGTTCGTTCCGCTCGCCATCTGCTCTTGGGGCGCCTGCGACGCGGAGTTTCGAAGCTTCCCCGAACAAAGACAAGGCTACGTCGCGCTGTTTCTCATCTACGCCATGGCCTGGGGATGCGGGCACGCGCTCTTCGAATCCAGCTTGCTTGCTTCGTCGCATGTCGGCGTTGGAGCTTTTTTCCGAAACCTTCGATCGAAGACGGGAACCCTGCGTTTTTCGTTGTGCGTCGGCGCCATTCTCGCGTTTGGAGCATGCTTGGCGCTTGCTTTGGGGGATTTCCCTTGGGAAGGCGCCGGGGGCGTCCATCCCCTTCCCACCGCCTACCTCGTCGTCTCGCGTCTGATTGTTGCGGAAATCGCAACATGCCTTTTCTTTCTGCAATTCGCCGTTGCCCGAGAGCAAGGACTCTCGTGCCGCAGAGAAGCGCTTTGCATCGCGTTTTCCGTTTTCGTCTTCGTGGTCCTTTGCCTGGCTCTCTTCTTTTGGACCTATTGGGATTTCCAAGAGGAATTCTAACTCGAATATGTGTCGCTATGGCAGGCAAAACGATATTTGAACACGCTCGAAAGCCAAAAAATCCTCGTTGGATCCGATATGAAAAGACACCGCCGGTATTTCTTTGCCGAACTGCTGGACTTGATGCGGTAGCGAGCTTCCTGTCACCACCCTTTTCAGCTAGGCAGCGGCCTAGCGCGGCGAGGCGCCGCGCGTCTTGACCCACTCCACGTAGCGGCGCAGCCCCTCGGCGAGGAGCGCGCGGCCTTCGACGAAGCGCGGCGCGAAGGGCGGGGACTTTTCGAAGAGCCCGAGAAGGTCGTGGAAGACGAGCACCTGCCCGTCGGTTCCGCTCCCCGCGCCGATTCCGATGACCGGCGCCTTCACGGACCTGGCGAGGGAGGCGCCGACGGCGTCGGGCACGTGCTCCACGACGACGGCGTCGACGCCGAGGGAATCGGCGCGGGCGCCCGCGAGCAGCAGGGCCTCCGCCTCCGCGTCCGTGCGGGCGCACTGCCTGCGCGAGCGGGCGGTCTGCGGCAGGAGCCCCAGGTGCGCGATCGCGGGGATTCCGCGGGCGCGCAGGGCCTCGAGCGCCTTCCAGGCCCGTTCGTCCGGGAGCTCGATCTTGACCGAGGAGGCGCCCGCGGCGAGGAAGCGCTCCGCGTTCGCGAGCGCGGTCTCGGGCGTCGCGTCGGCCCCGAACGGGAAGTCGGCCGCGACGTAGGTTCCGGAGGCGCAGCGGCAGACGGTCCGGACGCAGAGGAGCATCTCCTCCATCCCGATCTCCGTCGTGGAGCCCAGCCCGAACACCACGTTGGCGGCGCTGTCGCCCACGAGGAGCGTCTCCACGCCCGCGGCCTGCGCCAGCGACGCGGAGAGGAGGTCGTAGGCGGTCGCCATCGCGATCGGCTCGCCCGATTTTTTCATGGACAAAAGCGTTTCGGCCGTGTGCTTCATCTTCTTTTCCCCGATGCCCGGAAAAAATACCTATCGGCCGCGGCGCAGGCCCTTCAGGAACTCGAGCGCCCCGAGCTTCAGCGGGATGTCGAGGCCCGCGGAGAGGTGGTCGACCGCCCGCGCCTCGGCCCGTTCGAGCTCGTCGAGCCCCGCCTCGGGCGTCTTCCCCATGGCGAGCAGCCGCAGCGTCTCGGCCGACGGGTCGGACTCCCACGCGCACTCCCCGCAGTAGAACCCGCCGGCGGACCCGACGAAGAGCGCCGCGCGCTCCAGCTCCGCGCCGCACTTCGCGCACCGCGAGAGCGACAGCCCCACGCCGCACTCCTCCGCCAGGCGCAGCGCGAACCGCGCCAGGACGGCGGCGCTCGCCGCGGGCGTGAACTCCGTCCTCCCGTCCAGCCAGCGCAGCCCGGCGAGCAGGTGGTCGAACCAGGGGGCGTTCCCCTCCCCCTCGGGCCGGAAGCGCAGCGGGAATTCGCACAGGGCCATGGCCGTCGCGCTCCTCAGGAGGTCGGCCCGGACCGAAGGCCAGCCCTGGAGCAGCGTCGCGCCGACGAGCGTCCCGAGCTCCGCGCCCTCGCGCGCGGACCAGACGACCTCGGAGAGCGAGCAGGGCTCCAGCGCCCCGGAGACGCGGCTCTTGGGGCGGCGCGCCCCCTTGGCGACCAGCGAGACGACGCCGCTTTCGCGCCCGAGCGCGCGCAGGACCCACGAGGTCTCGCCGTAGGGCCAGCGGTGCAGGAGAATCAGCTCTTCGCGGCGTTTCATGCGCGGAATGCGCTAGTTTCCCCCGCCGGACCCGAGCGGAGCGCAGCAGCGGAACCCGACGATCGGGTATTCGTTCTGCGGGAAGAAGGACCACTTGGTCTGGGAGCAGGTCGCCTGGTCGCCCACGCCCCACGATCCGCCCGCGGCGAGGAAGCGCCCGGGATGCGAGTCGGGGGTGGAGGTCCATTCCCAGAGGTTGCCCGAGAGGTCGTAGACGCCGTACCAGGAGCGGCAGTTCGCCTTGCGCCCCGAGGGGCCGAGCGCGCGCTCCGAGGTGTAGCAGTTGCGCTGGCGGTAGCGCCCGCCGTAGGGATAGGGATTCCCTTCGGGCCCGCGGCAGGCGGTCTTCCACTGTTCGAAGGAGCAGAGCGTCTTGCCGACCGAGGCGCAGGAGTCCTGCGCGGCCTGGTGCGAGACGGAGCCCATGGGGCGGACGCCGAGCCTGTTCGGCCACTCGTACTGGTCGATGCAGAACTCGTCCGGGGCCTTCCCCGCCGGAACGGCGTTCGCCCCGCACTGCGGCGTTCCGGGGAGGACGACGAAGTCGCGCCGCTGGAGTTCGCTCCGGTTCCCCGCGGAGTCCACGGCGACGGCCCAGACCGCGCCGCCGGGGACGGAGAGCGTCCGCCGGGCGACCGGCTCGAGCTTCGTCGAGTCGCCGACCGCGGTCAGCACGGAGCAGCCCGGCTCCTCGCAGGAGGCCGTCGCCTCCACGGTTCCGTAGAAGCGGCCCGACGGGGGCGTGAGGACCAGCTCGGGCGGGACGGTGTCGGCGGGCGCGGCTTCGGGCGCCTCGCTTCCGGGCTTCGCGGCGGAGTCCGCCGCGGCTTCCTCCTTCGCGGCGGCGGAGGAGGGCGCGGATTCCGCGGGCTTCCGGACTTCGGACCTGGCCGACGCCGCCGCGGATTCCCTTCCGGGCGCGGGCTTCGCGCCGGATTCCGCGCGGGCGAGCGAGTCCGCGACCGCCTTCGGGCCGTCCTCCCGGACGCGGGCGAGCGAGTCCGCGTCGGGCGCGGACGCGGGCGCGGAGTCCGCCGGCGCCGCCTGCGTTCCGGAGACGGGGAGCGCGCGTCCCTTTCCTCCGGCGCCGGCGGGTTCCTCCTCGGAACAGCCGCGCGTTCCGAAGAGGAGCGCGAGAACCGCCAGGACGAGGATCCCGGCGAGGATTCCCTTCTTCGCGCGGGAACTTCCCGCGCGCGGGTCTTTCGTTTCCGGGTTCGTCCCGTTTTCCCTTTCAACCATCGCGACCTAGCCTTCCCGGAAGAACGGAGAGCGGACCGACGCGCGCTTCGCGAACATGTCGAGGACGTCGAGCGCCTCCCGCGTCGCGGCCACGTCGTGCGCCCGGACGATGCAGGCGCCCGCGCACGCGGAGAGGAGGTGGACGGCGACCGAGGGGACCATGCGGTCGGAGTTTTCCAGCCCCGGCGTCTTCCCGAAGAGCGACTTGCGCGAGACGCCGACGAGGACCGGGAATCCGGTCGCGCAGAGCGAATCGACCGCGGCGAGGATGTCGTAGTTCTCCTCGGCGGTCTTCCCGAACCCGATGCCGGGGTCGAGGCAGATGCGCGAAGGTTCCATGCCGAGCGCCTCGAGTTCGCGCGCGCGTTCCAGGAGTTCGCGCTTCACCTTCTCCGGATTCCCGCCGGAG
>JAGCEZ010000093.1 GCA_017650365.1 Fibrobacterales bacterium
CACGCATTCGGGCTTCACGTTGCAGAAGAGCGCCAGCTTGGCCAGGTGCTCCTGCGGGATGTGCATCTCGGTGCGGCAGACGAGGATGTCGGGGAAGATGCCGATGTTGCGGAGCTCCGCGACGGAGTGCTGCGAGGGCTTTGTCTTCAGCTCGCCGGCGGCCTTCAGGTAGGGAACGAGGGTCAGGTGGACGAAGCAGGTGTTCTCCACGCCCGCCTCGAACCGGAACTGCCGCGCGGCCTCCAGGAACGGGAGCGACTCGATGTCGCCCGCGACGCCGCCGATCTCGCAGAGCACGATGTCCGCGCCGCTCTCGCCCGCGGAGCGGAAGGCGTCCTTGATTTCGTTCGTGACGTGGGGGACGACCTGCACGGTGCCGCCGAGGTACTTGCCCGCGCGCTCCTTCGCGAGGACCGAGGAGTAGATGCGGCCCGAGGTGTAGCTCGACGCGCGGGAGCACTGCACGCCCGCGAACCGCTCGTAGTGGCCGAGGTCGAGGTCGGTCTCGCAGCCGTCGTCGGTCACGAAGACCTCGCCGTGCTGGTAGGGGCTCATCGTGCCCGGGTCCACGTTGAGGTAGGGGTCGAGCTTCTGCATGAAGACGTCGTATCCGCGGCTCTTCAGCAGGAGCGCGAGCGAGGCGGAGGTGATGCCCTTGCCGAGCGAGCTCACGACGCCGCCGGTGATGAAGATGTACTTGGTCTGCCTGTTCTTACCGGAGGCCTTGGCCATGGTGCGCTTCCTTGAAGTCGAGGATCGTCTTTCTGAATTCGCCGAAGAGGTAGAGCGAGTCGTCGGGGCCCGGTGCCGATTCCGGATGGTACTGCACGCCGAACGCGGGCAGCTTTTTGTGGCGGATTCCCTCCACCGTGCCGTCGTTCAGGTTGACGTGCGTCACCTCGACGTCCTCGGGGAGGGTCGAGGCGTCGACGGCCCAGTTGTGGTTCTGGCTCGTGATCTCCACGGCGCCGGTCGCCAGGTTCTTGACCGGGTGGTTGCAGCCGTGGTGGCCGAACTTGAGCTTGGCGACCTTCGCGCCGAACGCGAGGCCCAGCAGCTGGTTCCCGAGGCAGATGCCCATCAGCGGGACCCGGCCCAGGAGCTTCTTCACGACCGCCGCGACCTGCGGGAGCGAGTTCGGGTCGGCGGGGCCGTTCGAGAGGAAGACCCCGTCGGGCTTCTTCGCCATGATTTCCTCGAAGGTCGCGGAGATCGGGAGCACGTCCACCTTCATGCCCAGCGCGGCGAGGTTGCGCAGGATGTTCGTCTTGATCCCGAAGTCGAGCGCGACCACGCGCAGGTCGCCTTCGGACGAGAACGCGCGCCCGGCCGGGTCGGAGACCCTGCTCGCGTAGTCCTGCCCGTCGAGCCCCTCCCATTCGCGGGCGCGGCGGACGCCCTCCTCTTCGGACATCTCCTCGTCCGAGACGTGGAGCCAGGCCTTCTGCGCGCCGTGTTCGCGCAGGTGGAGCGTGAGCGCGCGCGTGTCGACGCCCGCGATCCCGGGCTTCCCCTCGGCGAGCATGAGGTCGTGCAGGCTCTCCTCGCCGAGTTCCTCCGAGACCCGGTCGAGCGAATTCACGACGATCCCGTTCAGGAAGACGCGGCGCGACTCCTCCTTCTCGAGGCCGACCGCGTAGGCGCCGACCTCCGCGGTCGTGAAGACCACGAACTGGCCCGCGTACGACGGGTCGGTGACGATCTGCCTGTAGCCCGCCATGCCGGTGTTGAAGACCGCCTCGCCGGGGCCGTCCTTCTTCGCGCCGAAGGCCCAGCCCCTGAAGACCGCGCCGTCGGCGAGGGCCAGAAACGCCCTCTTCTCCCGTTTTTCCTTCCAGCGGAACCTTTCGTTTCCTTCCATCGGTCTCTCCCGCGCGCCTAGCCGCAGCGCGCCTTGTCCGGATCCTTCCCGACGTAGTCGGGGTAGCGGTTGTCGAAGCAGGCGGCGCAGTAGCTTCCGCCGTCCCCGGTGCACTCCTTCATCCCCTCGACGCTCAGGTAGCCGAGGCTCTCCACGCCGAGCATCCTCGCGATCTCCGCCGGGGTCATGGAGCTCGCGGCCAGCTCGCCCGCGCTCGGGAAGTCCATCCCGAAGAAGCAGGGATGCGCCACGGGCGGCGACGCGATCCGGACGTGCACCTCCGTCGCGCCCGCGTCCCGGATCATCTTCGAGAGGATCTTGAGCGTGGTGCCGCGCACGAGCGAGTCCTCGACGACGCAGACGCGCTTGTTCCTCAGCACGCCCTCGATGGGGTTGAACTTCAGCCTGACCTTCTGCTCGCGCACGTTCTGCGTGGGGTCGATGAAGGTGCGCCCCACGTAGTGGTTGCGGAGGAGCCCGATCTCGAACCGGATCCCGCTCGCCTGCGCGTAGCCGAGCGCGGCGGTGGTGGCGCTGTCGGGGACGGCGATCACGATGTCGGCGTCCACGGGGCACTCCTTCGCGAGCTGCTTGCCCATCTTCCGGCGGATCTTGTCGCAGCTCTGCTCGAAGACGCGCGAGTCGGGGCGGCTGAAGTAGATGTACTCGAAGATGCAGTGGGCGAGCCGGTCCCGGTGCGCGAAGCGCTCGGAGCGGAGCCCGTCCTTCGTGATCTCCAGGAACTCGCCGGGCTGGACGTCGCGCACGTAACGCGCCCCGAGCAGGTCGAACGCGCACGTCTCGCTGGCGACGCACCAGGCCCGGCCCATGCGGGCGAGCGAGAGCGGGCGGAACCCGAACCCGTCGCGCGCGACGTACATCGCGTCCTTCGTGACGAACACCAGGCAGAAGCTGCCCGTCAGCTTCGCGAGCGCCTTCTTCACGGCCTCCGCGAGGCAGCCCGCCTCCGTGCGCGCGATCTCGTGCAGCAGGATCTCGGAGTCGGACGTGGTCTGGAAGATGTGGCCCTCCTCCTCCATCTCGGCCCGGAGCTCGGGCGCGTTCGTGATGTTGCCGTTGTGCGCGACGGCGATCTGGCCCCACTTGCAGCCCACGAGGATCGGCTGCGCGTTCGCGAGCGTGCTCGCGCCCGTGGTGCTGTAGCGCACGTGGCCGACGCCGGCGAACCCCTTCAGCAGGTCGATGTCGTGGTCCTGGAGCAGCGCGGAGACCAGCCCCATGGACTTGCGGACCCGCACCTTCGAGCCGTCGGCGACGGCGAACCCGGCGCTCTCCTGCCCGCGGTGCTGCAGGGCGTAGAGGCCCATGGCGATGTTCTTCGCGACGTTCTCGCCGTCGTATATGCCGATGACCCCGCATTCTTCGTGCAAACCGTCGAGCATCTTCTTCCTTCGGACTGTGGTTCCCTTCCTGCGGCGAATTCCCGCGTCCTTCCGGAGCGCGGGAATCCCCTTCGGATTCTCGTTCGGACCCGGATCAGTAGACGAACAGCATCTCCCTGTACTTGGGGAGCGGCCACTTGCCGTCGGGGACGATCCCCTCGACTTCGTCCACCACGGTCCGCAGCGCGGCCATCGCCTCGAGGATCCGCTCGTGCTTCTCGCCGAGCGCCTTCCCCATCCGGGCGACCGCGCTCTCGAGGGCCGCGTACTTCTCGCCGAGCTCGCGGGCGCGGGCGCCGACGCCGGGCAGCCCCTGCTCCTTGGCCATCGCGTTCGCCGACAGGGCCTCGGCGTAGGCCTCGAGGAGCTGCGGGAGGACGATGTCGCGGGCCATGCCGTAGGCGATCTTGCCCTCGATGTGGATCCTCTTGTGGTACTCCTCGAGGTTCACCTCGTAGCGGGACTCCAGCTCGCGCCGGTTGAACACGCCGTACTTCTCGAACAGGGCGACGTTCGCCTTCGAGTTCAGCGCCTTGAGCGCCTCCATCGTGGTGCGCGTGTTGGGAAGCCCGCGGCGTTCGGCCTCGGCCACCCATTCGTCGGTGTAGCCGTTGCCGTTGAAGATCACGCGCTTGTGCTCCTTCACGATCTTCTGCAGGAGCTTCTGCAGCTCCTCGTGGAAGCGCTTCGCGGGGACCTTCGCCAGCTTGTCGGCGATCATGTCGAACGCCTCGGCGACGATCGTGTTGAGGACGACGTTCGGTTCGGAGCAGCTCTGGCTGGAGCCCGGGGCGCGGAACTCGAACTTGTTGCCGGTGAAGGCGAAGGGGCTCGTGCGGTTGCGGTCCGTGGCGTCGCGCGGGAGCGGCGGCAGCGTGTCGGAGCCGAGCTTCATCGCGCCGGCGTGCTTGCTGGACTTGGGCTCGCCCTTCTCCAGCTGCCCGACGACGTCGGCGAGCTGGTCGCCGAGGTACATCGAGATGATGGCCGGAGGCGCCTCGTTCGCGCCGAGGCGGTGGTCGTTGCCCGCGCCGGAGACGGCCATGCGGAGCAGGTCGGCGTGCGTGTCGACGGCGTAGATCACCGCGCAGAGCGTGGTGAGGAAGATGGCGTTCTGGTGCGGGTCCTTGCCGGGGTTGAGCAGGTTGGTCCCGCCGTAGTTGACGGACCAGTTGTTGTGCTTGCCCGAGCCGTTGATGCCGGCGAAGGGCTTTTCGTGCAGCAGGCAGACGAGGCCGTGGCGGTCGGCGACCTGGCGGAGGACCTCCATGATCTGCATGTTGTGGTCGCACGCGAGGTTGACCTCCTCGAACATCGGGGCGAGCTCGAACTGCGCGGGGGCGACTTCGTTGTGGCGCGTCTTGGCGGGGATGCCGAGCTTCCAGAGCTCCTTCTCCACGTCGTTCATGAAGTTCAGGATGCGCGCCGGGATGCTGCCGAAGTAGTGGTCCTCCATCTGCTGGTGCTTGGCGGGGGCGGCGCCGAAGAGCGTGCGGCCGGCCTGGTAGAGGTCGGGGCGCTGCAGGTAGAAGCGCTTGTCGACGAGGAAGTACTCCTGCTCGGCGCCGAGGGTGACGGTCACCTTCTGGCGCGGGACGCCGAAGAGGCCCATCAGGCGGTCGGCGGACTTCTGCAGGGCCTGGATGGAGCGCAGCAGCGGGGTCTTCTTGTCGAGCGCCTCGCCGGTGTAGCTGCAGAACGCGGTGGGGATGCAGAGCGTGGCGCCGTTGCCGTGGCGCTTGATGAACGCGGGCGAGGTGGGGTCCCAGGCGGTGTAGCCGCGGGCCTCGAACGTGGAGCGCAGGCCGCCGCTGGGGAAGCTGGAGGCGTCGGGCTCGCCGACGATCAGGTTCTTTCCGCTGAAGGCCATGATGGCCTTGCCGTCCTCGGGTTCGAGGAAGGAGTCGTGCTTCTCGGCGGTGGAGCCGGTGAGCGGCTGGAACCAGTGGGTGAAATGCGTGGCGCCGCGGTCGATCGCCCACTTCTTCATGGCGTGGGCGACTTCGCCGGCGATGTCCGGGTCGAGGGGGGCGCCTTCGTCGATCGTCGCGAAGAGCTTCCTGCAGATCTCCTTCGGCAGGTAGGCTCGCATGGCCTCCGCGTTGAAGACGTCCTCGCCGTAGAAGCCGAGGTCGGCCGGGGCGGCCTCCATGACGGGGGCGGCGGGCGCGGCCGCGATCTCCTTGACGGCCTTCATTCTGTATTCGTTGCTCATTGGGGCTCCTGGTGTTGCCGGGGTTTTGGTTCCGCGCTCTCTTACGCAAAAACCGTGCCAACCCGTCGGAAGCCCGAAAAATTTTCCATCCGGGAAATAAAATGGGGGGAAAAACGGCAACGGACGCCGGGAACCCGATGGAAGTCGCGGAAAACGAGGGTTCTGCATTTTACACTCTGTGTAAAACTTCAGCCGCGTTTTACAAAATCTGTAAAGCAAACCAAGAAAAAACGCGCAGGCAAGCGACTTCCGGCCGGGAAACAGGCCCAAAGGCCTCCTGCGTTTTACGTTTTCTGTAAATGATGGCGATTTCGCGCTGTTTTCGCCATATTCCCGTCACCGTTTTCCTGCCGGTTTCCGACGCGCACCGCGCGGAAGAAGGTCTCTCTGGGCCGTTTTTCGGGCCGTTTTCGCCCTTTCCCGTCCCTCTCTTATAGTTGGCACGATTTTTGCGATATAGGCGGGCGACAAAACCTCGAACTCGCGAAAGCGGAAGAGCCCGAAGGACTTTTTTATGCAAGCGCAAGCCCTCTACGATCCGGCAAACGAACACGACGCCTGCGGCGTCGGCCTGGTCGCCAACGTCAACAACGTCGCCTCCCACCAGATCGTCCTCCAGGGCATCACGGTCCTCAAGCGGCTGATGCACCGCGGCGCCGCCGGCGGCGACCCGGAAACCGGGGACGGCGCGGGCCTGCTTCTCTCGATGCCGCACCGCTTCTTCCGCAAGGCCGTGCCCGAGCTGCCCGCCCGCTACGGCGTGGCGATGTACTTCGTGGACAACTCGCTCGCCGCCGACGCCTTCGACGCGGAGATCGCCCGCATCGCGAAGTCCGAGGGCGTGGAGACGGTCCGCTTCCGCGAAGTGCCCGTGGACCCCTCCGCCATCGGCCGTACCGCGCGCGCGACGCTGCCGCACGTCCGCCAGGCCTTCTTCGACGGCACGGCGCTGAACGGCAACGCCGCGTTCGACGTCAAGCTCTACGTGATCCGCCGCCTGGCCGAGAAGACCTGCGAAGGGCTCTACTTCTGCAGCTGCAGCCGCCGGAGCGTCGTCTACAAGGGACTCCTCCTCGCCAGCCAGATCGAGGGCTTCTACAAGGACCTGGACGACCCGGACTTCGAAAGCCCGCTCGCGCTCGTCCACCAGCGCTACTCCACCAACACCTTCCCCACGTGGCAGCTCGCGCACCCCTTCCGCTACCTCGCGCACAACGGCGAGATCAACACGCTGCGCGGCAACCTGAACAGCCTGAAGGCGCGCGAGCCGCACCTGAAGAGCGACGTCATCGGCGACGACCTGAAGAAGCTCCTGCCGCTGATTCCCGCCGGGCAGAGCGACTCCGCCTGCCTCGACAACATGTTCGAGCTGCTGGTGGCCGCGGGCCGCAGCCTCCCGCACGCGATGATGATGCTGATGCCGCAGGCCTGGGGCGCCAAGCACTACCTGGGCCGCGACGTGCGCGGCTTCTTCGAATACGAGTCGATGCTGATGGAGCCGTGGGACGGACCGGCCGCCGTGGCCTTCAGCGACGGCGTGAACGCGGGCGCGATCCTCGACCGCAACGGCCTGCGCCCCGCGCGCTACACCCTCTGCAAGGACGGCCTCTTCGTGATGGCCTCCGAGACGGGCGTGCTCGACATCCGCGACGACGAGGTGGAGGAGAAGGGCCGCCTGAAGCCCGGCGAGATCATCTACCTCGACCTGGAGAACCGCCGCATCCTGAGAAACGCCGAGATGAAGGCGCAGGTGGCGCGCAGCAAGCCCTACCGCCGCTGGGTGGCGGAGAACAAGATGAGCGTGCGCGGGCTCTTCGACGAGATCACCCCCTCCGACGTGCCCGACGACCTGCTCGCGCGGCAGAAGCGCTTCGGCTACTCCGCCGAGGACCTCACCGTCGTCCTGAAGCCGATGGCCGAGAAGGGCGCCGAGCCGATCGGCTCCATGGGCAACGACGCCGCGCTCGCGGTGCTCTCGGACAAGCCCCAGCCCCTCTTCGGCTACTTCAAGCAGCTCTTCGCGCAGGTCACCAACCCGCCGATCGACCCGATCCGCGAAGAGCTGGTGATGAGCCTGACGACCTACATCGGCAACCACGGCAACATCCTCGAGGAGACGCCGGAGCAGGCGCATCTGATCAAGATCCCGCGCCCGATCGTGACCGAGGAGGAGATCCGCCGATTCGAGAACATCGGCGACAAGAGCTTCAAGGCCAAGGTCCTCAAGATGCAGTTCCCGCTCGGCGGCGACGCCGACGTCCTGGAAGGGGCGCTGCAGAACCTCGCGGGCGACGCCGTCCGCGCGGTCTCCGACGGGTTCGACATCATCGTGCTCTCCGACCGCGACCTCGACTGGGGCTACGCCCCGGTCCCGAGCCTCCTCGCCACGGCGTGCGTGAACCGCGCGCTGGTCGAGGCGGGCGTGCGCCCCGAGATCGGGCTGATCGTGCAGTCCGGGGAGGTGCGCGAGGTGATGCACTTCGCGCTGCTGCTCGGCTACGGCGCCACGGTCGTCAACCCCTACCTCGCGTTCGAGAGCATCTCGGGCATGTGCCGGAGCGGCGAGCTCGACGAAGACCCGGTGACCGCCGCCGCGAACTACGTGAAGGCGGTGGACAAGGGCCTCCTGAAGATCATGTCGAAGATGGGCATCTCGACGCTGCGCAGCTACCGCGGCGCCCAGATCTTCGAGGCGGTCGGCCTGGGCCGCGAGCTGGTCGACCGGTTCCTGCCGGGCACGGCGAGCCGCATCGGCGGCATCGGGCTCGCGGAGATCGCGCGCGAGGCGAACGAACGCCAGCGCCTCGCCTTCTCGGACACCGGCCGCGCCCTCGTCTCGGCCGGGCAGTACTCCTGGCGCAAGGAGGGCGAAAAGCACCTCTGGACGCCGCAGTCGCTGGCCGCGTTCCGCCAGGCGGTGCAGGGGAACGACTACTCGAAGTTCAAGGTCTATTCGAAGCTGGTCGACGACCAGTCCGAACGCCAGGCCACGCTGCGCGGGCTCTTCAAGTTCAAGAAGACGGAGCCGGTGGACATCTCCGAAGTCGAAAGCCGCGAATCCATCGTGAAGCGCTTCGTCTCCGGCGCCATGAGCCTCGGCTCGCTGAGCCCCGAGGCGCACGAGGCGATCGCCATAGCGATGAACCGCGTGGGCGCCATGAGCAACTGCGGCGAAGGCGGCGAAGACCCCGACCGCAACACGCCCGCCCCGAACGGCGACGTCCGGAGCAGCGCCATCCGCCAGGTGGCCTCGGGCCGCTTCGGCGTCACGATCGACTACCTGCGCCGCGCCAAGGACCTGCAGATCAAGATGGCGCAGGGCGCGAAGCCCGGCGAAGGCGGCCAGCTGCCGGCGCACAAGGTGAACGCGTTCGTCGCGCGCATCCGCCACAGCATCCCCAACGTCTCGCTCATCTCGCCTCCCCCGCACCACGACATCTACTCCATCGAGGACCTCGCGCAGCTGATCTACGACCTGCGCAACGCGAACCCCAAGGCCCGCGTCTCGGTGAAGCTGGTCTCGGAGGTCGGCGTCGGCACGGTCGCCGCGGGCGTCGCGAAGGCGCACGCCGACGTGGTGCTGATCTCCGGCCACGACGGCGGCACGGGCGCCTCGCCCCTCACCTCCATCAAGCACGCGGGCCTGCCGTGGGAGCTCGGGATCGCCGAGGCCGAGCAGACGCTCGTGCTCAACGACCTGCGCGGCCGCGTCAAGCTCCAGGTGGACGGCCAGCTCAAGACCGGCCGCGACGTGGTGGTGGCCGCGCTCCTGGGCGCCGAGGAGTTCGGGTTCGCCACGAACCTGCTGGTCAGCCTGGGCTGCGTGATGGACCGCAAGTGCCACTCGAACACCTGCCCCATGGGCATCGCGACGCAGGACGCGGAGCTCCGCCGCCGCTTCGCGGGCAAGCCCGAATACGTCGAGAACTTCCTCTTCTTCGTCGCCGACGAGGTGCGCGAGATCCTCGCGGGCCTCGGCCTGCGCTCCCTCGACGAGGCCTGCGGCCGCAGCGACCTGCTGGAGAAGGACGAGGCGATCGGCTTCTACAAGGCGAAGAACCTCGACTTCTCGAAGATCTTCGAGACCGTCGAGAGCGGGACGAAGGCGCACGACCCCTCCTTCAAGAAGGAGCCGCTCGAGAACTTCGACCGCCGCGAGATCCTCCCGTTCGTGAAGGAGACGCTCGCGAAGGGCTCCTCCGTCGAGCTCAGCGCCGTCGTGCGCAACACCGACCGCACCGTGGGCGCCGAGCTCTCCGGCGAGATCGACGAGCGCTTCGGCGCCAAGGGGCTCCCCGAGGACACCGCGAAGATCCACCTGCAGGGCGTGGCCGGCCAGAGCTTCGGCGCGTTCCTCGCCCCGGGCGTCACGCTCGACCTCGAAGGCGAGGCGAACGACTTCATGGGCAAGGGGCTCTCCGGCGGCAAGATCGTCGTGCGCCCGCCGCGCAACGCCTCCTTCAAGGCCGAGGAGAACGTCATCGCCGGCAACGTCGTCGGCTACGGCGGCACCTCCGGGAAGATCTTCGTCAACGGCCTGGCGGGCGAGCGCTTCGGCATCCGCAACTCCGGCATGCTGCTCGTGAGCGAAGGCGTGGGCGACCACGGCTGCGAATACATGACCGGCGGGCGGGCGGTGGTGCTCGGGCGCGTCGGCGTGAACTTCGCCGCGGGCATGACGGGCGGCTTCGCCTACGTCTACGACGAGACCGGCCACTTCGACCTGAGCTGCAACGTCGATTCCGTGGACCTCGAAAGCGTGCTTCCGGGGACCGAAAGCGAACGCGAGCTGATCGACATCATCGAACAGCACGTCCGGGAGACCGGCAGCGAAAAGGGGCGCCGCATCCTCGACGACTGGAACGGCGAGCGCCCCAAGTTCGTCAAGGTCTTCCCCGTGGACTACAGGCGGGCGCTCCAGGCCGCCGCCGAGGCCGCGCCGTAGCGGAGGATGCGTATCTTTATGGACCGGATGAACAGGATACAGGACATCTACCGCCCCGTCGCCGAGCGCGTCAAGGACCGCGACGAGGTGGAGCGCAGGCTCGCGGCCGAAGAGGCCGAGGGCCAGGCCGCGCGCTGCCGCGACTGCGGCATCCCCTTCTGCCACGGCGCGGGCTGCCCGCTCGGCAACCTGATCCCCGAGTTCAACGCGGCCGTCGCCGCGGGGAACCTGGAGCGCGCCCTCGACGTCATCGGCCGCACGGCCTTCTTCCCCGAGTTCACGGGGCGCGTCTGCCCCGCGCTGTGCGAATCCGCCTGCACGGGCAACGTCCACGACGACCCGGTGATGGTTCGCCAGGTCGAGAAGTTCATCGTCGAGGCCGCCTTCGAGCACGGCCTCGTCAAGCTCCCCGTGGCCGAGCCCAACGGGAAGACCGCCGCGGTCGTCGGATCGGGCCCCGCGGGCCTCTACGCCGCCGAGGCGCTGCGCCGCAAGGGCTACGCGGTCACCGTCTACGAAAAGCACCCGAAGCCCGGCGGGCTGCTCCGCTACGGCATCCCCAACTGGAAGCTCGACAAGTCCGTCATCGACCGGCGCGTCGCGCTCCTCGAGGCCGCCGGGATCAAGTTCGTCTGCGGCACCGAGATCGGCAAGGACATCTCGGCCGACTACGTGCGCAGGCACTTCGACGAGACGGTCCTCGCGATCGGCACGCCGAACGCCCGGGACCTGAAGATCCCCGGGCGCGACGCGGAGGGGATCTTCCTCGCGCTCGACTTCCTGCACGGCGCGGAGATGCCCGGCGAGAAGAACCCGGAACGGTTCGGCGCCAGGGGGCGCAAGGTCCTCGTGATCGG
This sequence comes from Fibrobacterales bacterium, assembly GCA_017650365.1. Lineage (GTDB taxonomy): Bacteria > Fibrobacterota > Fibrobacteria > Fibrobacterales > CADBQJ01 > CADBQJ01. The sequence continues at coordinate 11,282 of JAGCEZ010000093.1, forward strand.
CGGCGGCGACACCGGCAACGACTGCGTGGGCAAGGCGATCCGCGAAGGGTGCGCGAGCGTCCTCCAGGTGGAGTTCATGCCCAAGCCGCCCGAAACGCGTTCCCCCTCCACGCCCTGGCCCGACTGGGCCTACATGCTGCGCACGAGCTACGCGCAGCACGAAGGCGGCGAACGCCGCTGGAACGTCTCCTCCAAGCGGTTCGTCGTCGAAAACGGACGGGTCGCCGGGGTCGAGGCGGTCCGCGTGGAATGGGAGACGTCCCCGCAGGGGCGCCCGCTCAAGCCGACCGAGGTCCCGGGCACGGAAGAGGTCATCGAAGCCGACATGGTCGTCCTCGCCATGGGGTTCGTCGGCGTCCCCGCCGAAGGGCTCGTGGCGGACCTGGGGCTGCAGCTCACCCCCCGAGGTGCGATCGTCCCCGATCCGGAACGCCACGTCCACGCCGTCGGCGACTGCGCCACCGGCGCCTCGCTCGTCGTCCGCGCCATGGCCGACGCCAAGCGCGTCGTCGCCGGGCTCTGATTTCCGGACCGCCGCCCGGGAGGCCGCTCCGGGCGAATTTCTAGATTCGGGGGGATGAAGAGCCCGATCGCCCCGGAAATCGCCGTCGTGCAGAAGATCAGCGCCGCGATCATCCACGAGCGCGACGTCGAGAAGCTTCTGGAGAACATCCTCGGGATCCTGGAGGCGGAGCTCGGCATGCTCCGCGGCACGTTCGCGCTGCTCTTCGGCGACACGCTGAAGATCGAGGCGTCGCGCGGGCTGGGCCGGAACGAGAAGAAGCTGGGCCACTACCGCGTGGGCGAGGGCATCACGGGCCACGTCGCCGAGACCGGGCGCAGCCACGTGGTCCCGGACCTGCGCAAGGACTCGCGGTTCCTGAACCGCACGAAGTCGCGCCACTACGACTCCCAGGTCGCCTTCATCTGCGTGCCGCTGATCCGGCGCGAGCAGGTGATCGGCACTCTCTCCATCGACCGCCCCGTGGACGAGACGACCGACCTGGACCGCGACGTCGCGCTGCTCGAGATCGTCGCGAACATCACCGCCGACGCCGCGAGCGAATGCCTGGAGGCCCACGCCGAGCGCGAGGCGCTGCTCGAGGAGAACCGCAAGCTGCGCGACCTCGTCTCGAACGTCCCCGACGACATCGTGGGCAACTGCCGCGAGATGCGGGAGATCTACGAGCAGGTGCGCCAGGTGGCCCCCTCCGACGCGACCGTGCTGATCCGCGGGAGCAGCGGCACGGGCAAGGAGCTGATCGCCCGGGCCATCGTCAGGCTCTCCGCCCGCAAGGACAAGCCCTTCGTCACGCTGAACTGCGCCGCGCTTCCGGAGAACCTCGTGGAGAGCGAGCTCTTCGGGCACGAGAAGGGGGCCTTCACCGGCGCCGTGTCGCGCCGCGTGGGCCGCGCCGAGGCCGCGGACGGCGGAACGCTCTTCCTCGACGAGGTGGGCGACCTCACGCCGCGGACGCAGGTCAAGCTGCTGCGCTTCCTGCAGGAGCGCACCTTCAACCGCGTGGGGAGCAACCAGGAGCTGAAGTCCGACGTCCGGTTCCTCGCGGCCACGAGCCGCAACCTCGAGGAGATGGTCGAGAAGAAGCTCTTCCGCGAGGACCTCTTCTACCGCCTGAACGTCTTCCCGATCACCATGCCGGACCTCGCGAAGCGCAAGGCCGACGTCATCCTGCTCGCGGAGCACTTCATCGAGAAGATGAACGTGCGCTACGGCAAGAAGGTCGCGCGCCTCTCCACGACGGCGATCAACCTGCTGATGAGCTACCACTGGCCGGGCAACGTGCGCGAGCTGGAGAACTGCATGGAGCGCGCCGTGATCGCCGCCTCCGACGACTGCGTCCACAGCTACGACCTCCCGCCATCGCTCCAGACCAGCCTGAGCGCGGGCGGCGCCTCCGCCGAGGCCCCGAACGCGACGCTCGACGTGATGACGGCCAACTACGAGCGCGAGCTGATCGTCGAGGCGATCAAGCGCAACGGCGGCAACCTCTCCGCGGCGGGGCGCGAGCTGGGCGTCTCCCCGCGCATGATGAACTACCGCATGAACAAGCTGGGGATTCCGGGCAGATAGGCCCGGAAATGCCGTTTTCGGGCCCGCGGCCGGTTCGCGGACCCCGCCGGAATTTCTAACTTCGGGCCATACGGTCCGTCCGCGCCCGGAGACCCGGGGCGCACGGTCCAAAGGGGCTACTATGGGCGGCTTTTGCGGCGTCATCTCCAAAGACGATTGCGTCTGCGATCTCTTCTTCGGAACCGACTACCACTCGCACCTGGGGACGCACCGCGGCGGCATGGCCGTGCTGAAGCCCGACGGGACGTTCCACCGCTCCATCCACAACATCCAGAACACCCCCTTCCGCAGCAAGTTCGAGCACGACCTCGTCCACTTCTCGGGGCACGTCGGCATCGGCGTGATCTCCGACACCGACCCGCAGCCGCTCATCATGAGCACCCGGCTCGGGCTCTTCGCGATCGTCACCGTCGGCCTGATCACCAACATCGAGGAGCTGAAGGCGGAGCTGTTCCGCGGCAACCGGATGCAGCTCCAATACTCCACCAACAGCGGGATGGTCGGCCCGACCGAGGTGATCTCCGCGCTGATCGCCACGCAGGACTCGATCGTCGACGGTCTGAAGCACGTCCAGGAGAAGATCGAGGGCAGCTGCTCGATTCTCCTCTTCGACGAACACGGGCGGCTCTTCGCCAGCCGCGACAAGTGGGGCCGCACGCCCATCGTCCTCGGGAAGAAGGACCGCTCCATGATCGCCCTGCAGGAGAGCTGCGCGCTCCCCAACCTGGGCTACGAGCACGTCCGCGACATCGGCCCGGGCGAAGTGGTCGAGCTCACGCCCGAAGGGTGCGAGACGCTCGTCCCCCCGCGCGACAAGATGGCGATCTGCGCCTTCCTCTGGGTCTACTACGGATACCCCGCCTCCAGCTACGAGGGGCGCAACGTGGAGATGACGCGCTACCGGTGCGGCTCCGCGCTGGCCAAGCGGACGCCGACCGAGGCCGACGCCGCCTGCGGGATCCCCGACTCCGGCACGTCGCACGCGCTGGGCTACGCGCACGAGGCCAACGTCAAGTTCGCGCGCCCCTTCGTCAAGTACACGCCCACCTGGGCCCGCTCCTTCATGCCGCAGGACCAGCGCCAGCGCGAGCACGTCGCCTCGATGAAGCTCATCCCGATCCCCGGGCTGATCAAGGACCGCCGCCTGGTCTTCTGCGACGACTCCATCGTGCGCGGCACGCAGCTCGGCAAGCAGGCGCAGAAGCTCTACTCGCTCGGCTGCAGGGAGACGCACATGCGCATCGCCTGCCCGCCGCTCGTCTATCCCTGCAAGTTCATCAACTTCTCCCGGTCGAAGAGCGAATACGACCTGATCACGCGCCGCTACATCCGCGAGAAGGAGGGCGACGCCGCCGACGTCTCCAAGTACACGGACCCCGACGGCGAGGCCTACAAGGGGATGGTGGAGTACATCCGCGAAAAGCTCCACCTGACGAGCCTGGCCTTCCAGCGCCTCGACGACCTGATCCGCGCCATCGGCCTGCCCGCCGAACAGCTCTGCACCTACTGCTGGAGCGGCAAGGACTACGCGGTGAACGGCGAATGCCACCACTGCGCCCGCGAAGGCGGCGACCGCCCCTGCGGAAAGAAGTGACGAAAACCACCCCGACCCCATGAGGAAAGAAACGACGATGAAACTCGGAACCCTGACCCTCGCGACCGCCCTCGTCTTCGCGACCGCGGCCATGGCCCAGACCGCGGAAGCGGACGGCCAGGCCGCCGCCCCCGCCGAGACCGCGCCCGCCTACGAACCCGCGCCCGCCGCGGCCGCCCCCGCCGGCGAAGCGGACTTCGGCTCGATGCGCGGCCGCGCCTACAACATCGTGGGCAACCAGGCCGGCGTCCCCACCGTCGGCAACTACCTCGACAAGCCCCACACCCTCCACGGCCGGAAGATGGTCTACGTGGAGCCCACCAACAGCTTCGCGGCCCTCTCCTTCGGCGAAGGCTCGACCAAGTTCCTGGCCTTCGACAACAGCGTCGGCCTGGGGATGATGACCCTCGGTCTGGCGACCAAGGGCTTCGGCGCGAGCTTCGACTACGCCTTCGGCAAGCGCTGGCGCTTCGACACCGACAAGCAGACCGGCGGCGCCAAGGTCGAGCGCGACATCACCAACATCACAGCGGGCGACCTGCTCCAGGCGCGCTTCTCCGTGCCGGCGGGCGCCTACGACCTCGCCGCGCGCGCCTTCTGGCTCACCTACCGGAACGAAACCGAGACCAAGACCGAGAGCTCCAACGCCGGCACCACCACCACCACGGAATCCGACCAGGACTTCTGGGATTACGGCGCGGAAGTGACCGTCAGCAACGACCCCTCCGCCAAGGACCTCTTCTGGAGCGCCGGCGTCCTGTTCGTCCGCCACGCCGCGGACCGCATGACCAAGGGCGGCGGCACGACCCGGGAAACCAACGACCCGGACGCGACGGTGACGCTGCAGCCCAACGTCAACGTCGGCCTCGCCGTGCTCAAGTCCGACAACGCCCGGGTGCTCGTCGGGGTGAACGGCTCGGTTCCGTTCTCCGTCTACGACGGCGCCAACAACAAGAACACCAACGTCAAGGACAGCCGCTTCACGCTCGACTTCGTCGCCACCCCGAACATCCTCGGCGAACTGGCCCTGGGCGAAAGCTGGCTGCTCTTCGCGGGCGCCGCGTACTTCTGGGAAGTGCTGGACGTCGACCACGAAACCTACGTGACCGGCAACGGCACCCCCGCCAAGGAGACCCTCAACACGACCATCCTGTCGATGACGACGAACACCGCCTTCGTCAACGCCGGCGCCCGCTTCCAGCGCCGCAACTTCGCGGTCGAGGCCTCCGTGGCCAACAACTTCTTCAACAACCCCCTCGAAGGGTTCAACGGCACGAACTTCATCGCCAACCTCGGCGGCTTCATCTACTTCTAAAGGAGGACGGACATGAAGAAGATTTTTGCTCTCCTGTGCGCGCTGGCCGCGGCCGCGGTCGTCGCCTCCTGCTCCGCCGAAGACGACACCAGCTTCAACACCCCGATGATCGACGAAGAAGGCGACGATCTCAACCCCGGCGGCAACGGCGGCAATGGTGGCAACGGCGGCAACGGCGGCAACGGCGGCGGGAACCAGGGCGGCAACGGCGACCCGATCGACAACGTCTGCGGTTCCTACTCGTTCGAGGGCACGCAGGGAACCGCGAGCCTCTACTACTGCGACGACGACGACGAATGCTACGGCTGCACCTCCACGGTGTGCGTCGTCATCGACTGCGATTGACGCAAACGCGCCCTCTCTCACCTCGACGGCCCCTTCCCGGGGCCGTTTTTTCAGTTTTTGGAGAATCCACCCGGCCGTCTAGGCGAAAAAAGCCCTCTCTTTTCGTTTCCTGAATGTAATTTTCCGACATGGGTCCGGCGAACCCGCGCGCCCTTGTGCGGCGAACAAACCACGCGACGCGAACGACATTCCCCTAGGCGCGATCCGGCGCCGCCAAAGACCGGCACAAGCGGTCGTTTCTCCCGCGAGACAACGCGGGAAAGGCGGTTCGCATGGTTCGCACGGGCTGGAAGACGTTTCTCGCTGTTCTGCCTGCAGTTCTGCTTCTCGCGCCCGCGGCGTCCGCGGCCGACGCATCGCTTGAATCGGCTCCCGCCGGACAGACGACCCTCGCCGACAATCCCTTCGCGCCTCCCCCGCTGAGCGAGGAGTGCACCGAGTTCTGCGGCCTGTGCGCCGAAGAGACGGGCAAGGGCAAGAAGAAGAACGGCATGTGCGAGCGCGTCGAGGCGAAGTGCGGCTGCGCGGCCCACGCCGAAGCCGTGCGGGACGCAGAGGCGCTGCTCGCGAAGAAGGCCGCCAAGGACAGCGCGCAGCGCGCGGAACAGGCGCGGATCGACAGCGCCCGGAAGGCGACGGTCGTCGACGACATGGCCGGCTACCTGCGCGGCGCGTGCAAGGCCGACACCTGCAGGCTCTCCTTCGTGGTGGACAAGAACCCGGCGCCGACGTCCGAGGCCACCGCCTCCGACGACGCCGCGCAGACGAAGAACCCCTTCGCGCCTCCTCCGCTGGGCGAGGAGTGCTCGGAATTCTGCGGCGAATGCGGCGCGCCGAAGAAGGGAAGGAAGGACCCGATGTGCGAAAAGGTCGAGGCGAAGTGCGGCTGCGCGGCCCACGCCGAGGCCGTGGCCGAGGCGGAGCGACTCTTCGCCGAAAAGGTCGCCAAGGAGAAGGCGGAACGCGACGCGGCCGCCGCGCGTTCGCTGGACGCCGCGAAGCAGATTCTGGAGTTCTGCGAACGGGAGACGGCCACTCCGCTCTGCTCGGTCTCCGTCGTCCTCGACCGCGCCTGGTTCGCCGTCGTCGACCTCCGGCTGTTCCGGCCCGAACCGCCGCCCGCGCCCGTCGTCGCGCAGCAGCCCGCCTACGCCGACGAGCCGGCGCAGCAGCCCGCCTACGAGCCGGCACCGCGGGAGGAACGCGAATCCGGGGAAGAGAGCGAGAACAGGACTAAAGCGGGCACCTCGTTCGGCGTCATCGAATGGGGCCTCGGCATGACGCGCGAAGACCACTACGGCGGGCTGCCGTTCCGCCAGACCAACGGGTTCGAAATGAGCCTGCTCTACCTGAAACGGTTCTACTTCTACGAAGCCGGGTCGTTCCAGCTCGGCCTCGGCCTGGACTACAACGCGATCATGACGGACGACGAGGTGTACATCTCGGACTACTATTACGGCTACTACTACACCGACCTCTACGAGTACAGACTGTTCCACCACGGCATCACGCTGGAGATTCCGATTGGGCTCCGTCTGGGACTTCCGCTCGGCCCGAAGTTCAAGCCGTTCGTCAGCGAGAACATCGCGTTCCGCCACACGATCCACGAATCGGCGTACATCAGAGTGGATGGGGACGACCTCTGGGAATACCACTGGCCCGAGTTCGGCGACTGGGCGTTCATGGCCTGGTTCGGTGCAGGCGTGGAGTTCAACCGGTTCTCGCTCGAATTCCGCTGGATGGAATACAGCGGGCAGAAAGGCAGCGCCCAGGATTTCCGCAGGAACTGGCGCTTCGTGCTTGGATTCGGACTCTAGGAGGCGAACATGAAAACGATCATCCGCTCCGCTCTGCTCTTCGGCGCTCTCTGGCTCGTCGCCTGCAACGAAAGCCCCTCGACCGCCTTCAGCGACCTGATCGACGACCAGGCCCGCGACGACGCCTATCGGAATGTGCCGCGTTCAAGCAGCTCCTACAGCGATTACGATCGTTGCCGGCTCAACGGCGGCACCTGGGACTACTACTACGACTACTGCGACTACAGCTACCGCTCGAGCAGCAGCTATTACCGCTCGAGCAGCTCCTACTACTCGGCGAACTACTACTACACGACGACGCAGAAGACGATGCGGATCACGACGACCTCCTATCGGCAGACCTCGTCGGACTGGGACGTCTTCGACAACGCCGGCGACCCGGAGATTTCGTACAAGGTGGTCTTCACGAAAAAAGACGGCACGACGTCGACCTCCTACACGACCTCCCACTTCCTCGGCACCGACACGCGTTCCTACGCCACCGAGTTCCGCGACGACGTGACCGTCCCCGTCAACACGTATCTGTTCTACATCTATCCGCAAGTCGTCGACCGGGACGTCTCCTCCAACGACAATAGATCGTCCGGCTACGGCTTCGGCTGGGAGGACGTCGGCTACGTGAAATCCGGCCAGATCACCTCCGAAACCGACAACAAGGGCGGCTACTCGCTGAGCTTCAACTGGCAGTTCCTCTGAGGAACGACCGCCGCGCGGCTCAGACTGTAGCCTCTTCTTCGGGCGACCAGGGCTCCTGCGCGGCCTCCTCCTCTTCGCGCTCGCGCGTCTCGCGGAGCGCGTGCCATTCCGCGAGCCGCTTTTCGAGCTCCTTCCGCAGCAGGTCCAGGCCCGAGTTCCCCCGGACGCTCGCGAGAATCGCCTCGGGATGTTCCGCGCGCAGTTCCGCAATCCGCTCCTCGTCGCACAGGTCGGTCTTGTTGAAGAGCAGCAGGCGCGGAGTCCCCTCCTCGACGATTCCCTCCAGCGCCTTCCGCGCGACCTCGATGTGCTCGCGCCAGTCGGGCGCCGAGGCGTCCACGACCTCCAGGACGCAGTCCGCGCCCGCGGCCGCGCCGAGCGTGCTCCGGAACGTCTCCACGAGGTCGTGCGGGAGCTTGCGGACGAACCCGACGGTGTCGGTGAGGAGCGCGGTCTCGTCGCCCAGGCGCAGGCGCCGCGTCGTGCTGTCGAGCGTGGCGAAGAGCCGGTCCTCCGCGAGGACGGAGGCGCCCGTCAGCAGGTTCGTCAGCGACGACTTGCCCGCGTTGGTGTAGCCCACGACGCCCACGCAGAAGAGGTCGTTCCGGCGCGCGGCCGCGGTCTCGCGCGCGTCCTCGATCTTCGCGAGCTTCTTCTTGAGTTCCTGGATCCGCTTGCGGATCGTGCGGCGGTCGGTCTCGAGCTGCGTCTCGCCCGGGCCCTTGGTGCCGATGCCCCCGTTGCGCTGGCGGCAGAGGTGCGTCCAGGCGCCCGTGAGCCGCGGCATCCGGTACTGGAGCTGCGCCACCTCGACCATCAGGCGGCTCTCCGCGGTCATGGCCCGTTTCGCGAAGATGTCGAGGATGAGCCCGGTGCGGTCGAGCACCTTGATCTCGGGCAGCTTCTTCTCCAGGTTGCGGATCTGCGAGCCCGAAAGGTCCTCGTCGAAGACGACCGTCTTCGCGCCGAGCTCCTCCGCGAGCTTTTTGATCTCCTCGACCTTGCCCTCGCCCACGAGCGTGGAGGAGTTGAAGGCCTTCGCGCGCTGCGAGACGCTTCCGACGGGTTCGCCGCCCGCGGCCTCGGCCAGGCGGCCCAGTTCGGCCAGGTGGAGGGCGGCGGTCTCGGCCGGAGTCTTCGGGGTCGAGACGCCCACGAGGAGGCACTTTTCGCGTTCGGTTCCGTTTTCCGGAGCGGGGTTCTTCATGGGGGATATGGTAGAAAAAGGGGCCAGTGGTTAGCGGTTGGTTGTTGGTGGTTAGGGGGAGGGAGGGCACTTTTCTTGCTCCGGGACGGCGGCTCGGGTATATATTCAGAAAAGGGCCCGCCCCGGACAGAGGAGGAAACGCATGAAGCACCCGACCCGCGCCACGGCCGCACTCGCCCTCGCCGCGGCCCTCCTTCTCGCCGGCTGCGCCGGATCCTCTCTGAAACACAAAGCGGACAAAGCCGTTTCGCAGGCAAAAGGCGCCCGGACCGTCCAGAACGACCCGAACACGGTGCAGGAATACAACGACAAGGGAGTGCTGGTCTTCGACATGCACCTGCCGGAGTACTACCGCAAATACTGGAGCAACGGAGCGCTCCAAGTGGAACTTGTCGGCGATCTCTACAAAGACGAACACGGGGCGGTTTGCGTGAGGAACGGCGACTACAGCCTTCTCTTTCCCGACGGGCGGCCCAAGCAGCTGGACCGATACGAAAACGAAATCGTCGTTTCCCACAAGGTATGGAACGAAAAGGGCGTTTTGACCGACGAATATCGCCGTCGCGAAATGCTTCGGGACTGGTACGACGACGGCACGCCCAAATCCGAAATCGTCGGAGACATCCGCATCGACGACAGCGCATCCTTTGAGAACGGCACCTATAGCTCGTACTTTCCGAACGGGAAACCCAAAACGCAATACAAGAAAGAAAACGGCGAAATCGTCGCGGCGACATCATGGTACGAAGACGGCTCGCCGGACATCGAGTGGTCCTTTCCCGACAGCATGAAGACTTTCCATCAGGGAACCGGAACGCCAATGACGGTGTTCCGGGGAACCCTGTATCGCGATGGAAAAGGGGAATTGCAGCTGCAGGACGGAACAGCGGACGTCTTCTCCGAAGACGGGAAACTCCTATACCACGCCATCTACGAAAACCGGTTCGCGAAGCACGTTGAAAAGCCGGCACGCGGGGAGATTCTGGAGCTGGAGCGCGACAGTTCGAACAACCTGCGGACGGCGCGATTGCTTCTGAACGGGACGTTGGTCCGTGAAAAGAGCGGCGGTCTAATCGAAATCGGGCGCGACTACCCCGACATCGACAGCATCAAGGTGTACAACGGGGAGGAAAAGAAGTTTTTCCCGGATGGGACTCCGAAAACGAGCACCGAATGGGGAAACGGCGAAATCGTCACCATGAAAATATGGAACGAAAAGGGCGTTTTGACCGACGAATATCGGTGTCGCGAAATGCAACGGAGCCGGTATGACGACGGCACGCTCAAATTCGAGGCTTTCGGAGACGTCCGCATCGGCGACGGTGAAGCCATGGAAAACGGCACGGGGAAATGGTATTTCCCGAACGGGAAGCCTGAGATGCAAATCAAAAAGGAAAACGGCGAACTCGTCGACCACAAGAAGTGGAACGAAAAAGGAATCCTGATTTACGAACAGCAAGGCTCAAAGTCTGTCAAGACATGGTACGACGACGGGAAGTCGAAAAGGGAAATCTCCGGAGAACTTTATCAGGACTCGGAAGGGACGTGGTGGGTGAAGAACGGCGTTCTGAAGGGATTTTTCCCGGACGGGAAGAAGAAAAGCCTTGGAACTTACAAAGACGGAGAGCTGGTCATCGCAAAGGAATGGCACAAAAACGGCAACCTTGCCTTCGAAGCCGAACTTTCGTCTCATTTCCTCCGAGTGTATCGCGAAGATGGAACGCTCGGCCAGGAAGGAACCGGAACCATCTCTCTGAACGACAAAGGATGGAAGGTCAAGGACGGAACCTTCCGCTCGTTCGGCCCGGACGGAAAGACGGTCGAGCAGTCCGTCGAGTACAAGGACTCCAAGCCCGTTGCGAAATAGGGCCGGAGCCGGGCGCGGTTTCCGGGAGATGCGCCGGGTTCAGAGGCCGAAGGCGCGCGCGAGGTCCGCGGGGGCCGCGCTTCCGGGCTCCAGACGGACGGCATCGGGGAACTGGCCGCGGAAGTAGGTCCGCTGGCGCTTGGCGTACTGCGCGCTCTTCACGACCGTGGTCTCGATCGCCTCGGCCTCGGAGATTTCGCCCTTGAGGAGCGCGAGGACCTGCGGGTAGCCCAGGCTCCCGAACGCGGGCGCGCTCTCGGGCACGCCGGAACGCAGGAGCCCCTCGACCTCCTCCCTCCAGCCCGAACGGAACATCCCGCGCACGCGCTTCGCGATGAGCGCCCGGTTCTCCGCGGGCGGGGGGTCCAGCACGACGACCGGGAGGTCCGGGAAGGGAGCCTCGCCCTCGTCCTTCCACGAGGAGAAGGGGCGACCCGTCGCGCGCCAGACCTCCAGGGCCCGGGCGATGCGGCGCGCGTCGGAGAGGGGCAGGCGCGCGGCGGCCTCGGGGTCGGCTTCGGAAAGCTCGGCGTGGAGCGCTTCGACCCCGCGTTTCTCCAGGTCGGAGAGGACCGCCGCGCGGACTCCCGCGTCCACGGGCGGAATCGGGGGAAGGCCGCGGACGAGCGCGGAGACGTAGAACCCGGTCCCCCCGACGACGAGCCGCGGGACGTCCGGGGATTCGCGTTCGAGCTCCAGCACCGCCGAGGCGAAGGCGCCCGCGGAGAAGTTCTCCTCCGGGGGGACGCAGTCCACGAGGCGGTGGACGGCCCGCGCGCGCTCCGCGGCCGTCGGCTGCCCGGTCCCGATCCGGAACCCGCGGTAGATCTGGCGCGAATCCGCGCCGACGATCTCGCACCCCCGCGCGGAGGCGAATTCCAGCGCGAGCGCGCTTTTCCCGGAGGCGGTGGTTCCCGTGAGGACGCCGAGCAGCATGGAGGGGAATGTAGAAAGCCGCGTGCCTATATTTGCCCTATGCTCAAGGCCATCGGACATCGGATCGCCGGATTCCTCGTCGCCGGGGCGCTCGCCGCCGGACTGGTCCTCCTGCTGACGGGTCCCCTCTCCGAGGAGCTGCTCCCCCTCCCCGCGGCCGAAAGCGAGCCCGAGACGCCGTCCGCGCCGAAGGAGGCGCCCGACCTCCAGGCCAAGGACTTCGCGGAGCGCTGGAACGGGACCGTCGCGAAGCGCGGGCTCGTGGAGCTCCCCCTGGGCGTGCCGCTCCCGGACTACGCCTTCCAGATCTCCGACTGGCTGAAGTCGCAGGGCTGCGCCGCCGACTCCCTCTCCGAGGAGGGGAAGGAGCTCCTGCTGAAGTTCTCCTGCCCGCCCAACCCGCAGCGCAGGCTGAGGTTCGCGCGCGGCGGCCGGTTCCTGCCCGGCGCCGTCCGGCTCGCGCTTCTCTTCCGGACGGACGGCATGTCGATCGAGGCGCTGCACGAGCTCGACGCGCTGCAGAACCCCTTCGCGCTCGTCGTGGACCCGCTCCGCGGCGACGCCTCCCTGGAACAGGACATCGGGCGGCTGAAGAACGTCCGGCCCGAGGACATCGTGCTCTCGCTGCGGCTGAAGGAGAGCGGGAAGTTCACGCAGCTCGACACCTCGGGCTCGCTCTACCCCCAGCTTCCCGAGGACGAGGTGCGCCGGCGCGTCGCCGCGCTCTTCGAGCGCTTCCCCGAGGCCTCCGCCGTGCTCCCCTCCGGAAGCCGCACGGCCCTGAACTACGACAACGTCTCAGAGACGCTCGCGGACGAGCTTTCGCGCCGCGGCGTCCTGCTGCTGCTCGCCCCGCAGCACCGCGCTCCCCCGCTGCAGGCCGCCTGCGCGAAGCGCCCGGGGCTCTGCCTGGAGATCGGGGTCGCGGCCGACCCCGCGCAGGCCGAGGAGGCCCTCTGGAAGGGGGTCGCGGAGGCGAAGAGGCGCGGAAGCAAAATTCTAGCTTTGCCGACGGCGCTCCCCGCCCTGCGGGGCGCGCGGCTGCTCGAGCAGAACGCGCTGGACAGCGGCTGGTCCATCGAACCGATGGAGCGCTTCCGCCCGGCGAAGAGAACCAACGGAGGCAGACGATGAGCGTGACCCTGAGCGTGAACCTCGATCACATCGCCACTTTGCGCGAAGCCCGCAAGATCCGCGAGCCCGACCCCGTCGCCGCCGCCGTGATCGCCGAGCTCGCCGGCGCCGACGGAATCGCCGTCCGCCTGCGCGAGGACCGGCGGCACGTCCAGGAACGCGACGTCCGGCTCCTCCGCCAGACCGTGACCTCCCACCTCGACCTGCAGATCGCGCCGACCGCCGAGCTGATCGCCTTCGCCGTGCAGGTGCTCCCCGACGTCGTGACGCTCGTCCCCGAATCGGGCTTCGGCGACGCCGGGCTCGACGTCGCCGGGCACCAGGACGCGGTCGCCAAGGCGGTGGAGTCCCTGCGCAACCACGACATCGCCGTCGCGCTCCTCGTGGACGCCGACACGCGCCAGATCAAGGCCGCCCGCAAGGTCGGCGCGCAGATCGTCCAGCTCCGCGCGAACGCCTACGCGAACGCCTTCGAGATGGGCGAGAACGAGGACTACCGGAAGGAGCTGACCCTGATCCAGGACCACGCGGCGCTCGCGCAGAACTACGACCTGCAGCTCGCCGCGGGCGGCAGCCTGAACTACAGGAACGTCGGCCCGATCGCCGCGATCCCCGAGATGCGCGAGATCCACGTCGGCCACGCCGTCGTCGGGCGCGCCGCGCTCGTGGGGCTGGACCGCGCCGTCCGCGAGATGAAGGCGCTCCTCGGCTGAATCAGGAAGGGTCCTTCGCGCACCGCAGCGCGCGGCCGTAGGACTTGAGGAATCCCCTGTAGACCGGCTCCCCTTCGTCGCTCTCCGCGGCGAAGCGCCTGTAGTAGGCGTCCGACGGGAGCGTGCTCTCCGTCGCGGTCCAGAACGCGGCGACGGAGTCGGCGTCGAAGTACTCCCCGTCCGCCGTGCGGAACCCCGTGGGCGCGGCCGCGAAGCCGTGGAGGTCGACGCCGTTCCACGAACGCGCGCGCAGCAGCGCGGTCGGCGGATCCCAGGGCCAGGAGCCCGCGACCTCGTTCAGGAGCGCGTCCCACTCCCGGTTCGTCGGGACGTGCCACCCCTCCGGGCAGATCCCCCTGTGCGGGACGTCGATTTCGCCCGCCGCCGGCGCGTTCTGCCATCCGGGGTCCAGGTCCATCGCCGCGGTCCAGGTGTAGAGCCTCCCGCGCCGGGCGCACGCGGCCTCGTCGTCGTCGAAGCACCAGGAGTTGCGGACGAGGCCGCGCGAAATCGCCGTGTCGTTGTAGTCCAGGTTCTCCGCCATCCACAGCCGCCGGCCGATCCGGACGGTCCTGTAGCTCTTCCCGTCGCGCGGGTCCACGAGCGTCCCGCAGGCCGAGTCCCGGGCCAGGAGCTCCCTGCCCCGCGGATCGCAGAGCTTCTTCGCCGGGTCGTAGGGCTCGCCCGCGCAGACCGGCTTCATCCGCTGGCCGTCGAGGCAGAACCTCGCGTCGCGGTCGATCCGCCCGGACGCGCACCGCCAGACCAGGTGGTTGCGCTGGCGGCGGTCCTGGACGCAGCTCTTCTCCGCCGGGTCGTAGCGCACGCCGTCGCAGCGCCGCGTCTCCGCGGAGCGCTCCCGCGCGTCGTCCCGGCCCTCCGCGGGCTCCGCGTTCTCCTTCCTGCCGCAGCCGAGCGCGGCGAGCGCGAGGAAAAGGGCGAGGGCGGCGGGGAACGTTCTCATGGCCCGAAAATAGAATTTCGCCCTTTCCGCGGTTTCCGCTCCGTAGCTATCTTCCGCCCATGGCCAGACCGGACGCGAAGCACGATGCCACCAACGCGATCCGCCTCCTCGAGGCGGAGGGGATCGACTTCGTCCGCCACTCCTTCGACCCCGAGGCGCCCAACGGCATGGAGATCGCCCGGACGCTCGGCCAGGACCCGACGCGCGTCTTCAAGACCCTCGTGACGATGGGCAAGGAGCAGGTCGGGCGCCCGCGCGGCCACTACGTCTTCGTCGTCCCCGTCTGCGCCGAGCTCGACCTGAAGAAGGCCGCCGCGGCGGTGGGCGAGAAATCGGTCGAGATGCTGAAGTCGAAGGACCTGCTGGGGCTCACGGGCTACGTCCACGGCGGCTGTTCGCCCATCGGCATGAAAAAGCCCTTCCCCACGGTCGTGGACGAGACCGCGCAGATGCACGAGCGCATCCTCTTCAGCGCCGGCCGGCGCGGCGAGATGGTCGAGCTCGCGCCCGACGACCTGAGGAGGATCGTCCCCTACGCCTTCGCGGACGTGATCCGGCTCTAGTCGACCGAGCCGAACTTCTTGAAGTCGATCAGGTAGGAGATCCCGGCGTAGAAGCCGAGGGTCGGGTAGCGGCCGAACTTGTAGGCGTCCGTCCCGTCCTGGCGCGTCCGCACGTAGTCCGGGTCGCCGGAGTCGATCACGTCGCCCGTCTCGCCCTTGCAGCGCGGCGCGTTGGAGGCCTCGGCGCACTCGTCGCGCTCGCCGTCGGAGTCGCGCATGCCGTCGGTGCCGACGACCATCCCGACGTCCAGCGCCACGCCGGCCTGCGGAACCGCGAACTCGAACCCGATCTTGTGCAGGTAGGGGCTCGAGGCGACGTCGAACCACTTGGTGTGCGAGCCGAACTCCATCTGGCTCTCCATCGACCAGAGCAGGCCCGCGTAGTCGCAGAACCAGATCTCCGCGCCGCCCCCGAGGAGGAAGGCGTTGGCGCGGTCCGAGGAGCCGAGCGCGAAGCCGAAGTTGCCGTGGAAGAGCATCGGCATCATCACCGGGGAGGAGCGCAGGTTGAGGGTCGCTAGGACCATCCCGATCCCCGTCGGGCCGCCGGCGGTGTAGGGCGCCCAGTCGTCGTCCTGCGCGTAGACGTCGCGGGAGACGGCGCGCTTGTTCGGGGAGACCCAGACGTCGCGGGCCCAGCCGCCTTCGCGCTGGTCGCTCCCCGTGGGGACGTCGAGCGCGGCGAAGAAGGCGAGGTCGAAGATCGGATTGTGCTTGTAGGTCGGATAGTTCAGCTTCACCGAGAAGCGGAGGTCGCCGAGCCCGCCGTGGCTCTTCCCGCGGTCGTCCTCGTCCTGGTAGTAGGGCAGCATCAGGCCCAGGTCGAGGAAGTCGGTCAGGCCGTAGGCCAGCGCGAACGAGAAGTCCAGGCGCCGGCCCGCGTCGACGTCCTTCCAGAGCCGCGCGTTCGTGCCGGCGGCGGGCGCGGGGCGTTCCACGTCGAGCGTTCCGTCCCAGGCGTAGAGGGTTCCGAAGGAGATGTCCAGGTTCTTGGCGCCGAGGGGGACCGCGGAGAACTCGCCGCCGTGGCCCGTGGCCATGCGGGAGATCGCGGGCGAGCCCCAGGAGACGGACGCCAGGGCGGCGACCAGGGCCAGGCTCGGGAAAATACGGCTGGAGGTGCGCATCGGGACTCCGTTCTTCTGTCCTTCCTCAAGTGAAGATAACTAAATAATGCGATTTAAAGCTATTTTCGGGGCCTCATTGCGGAGGTTTCCCTTGAAGGTCACCAATTTCTTCGTCCAGACCCTGCGCGAGGCGCCCGCCGACGCCCAGCTCCCCAGCCACGCCCTGCTCCTGCGCGGCGGCTACGTCAAGCCCCTCTCCACGGGCGTTTTCTCCATTTTCCCGATGGGCAAGCGCTCGCTCATGAAGATCGAGAACATCATCCGCGAGGAGATGGACGCCGTGGGCGGGCTCGAAGTCGAGCTTCCGCTCGTGCAGACCGCCGACCTCTGGCGCGAATCGGGCCGCTACTCCGCCATCGGCGAGGAGCTCCTCCGCTTCCGCGACCGCAACCAGCACGAGATGGTTCTGGCGATGACGCACGAGGAGGCGGTGACCGACCTCGCCCGCAGCGCCCTCTCCTCCTGGCGACAGCTCCCCTTCATGCTCTACCAGTTCCAGCTGAAGTACCGCGACGAGGCGCGCGCCCGCGGCGGCCTGATCCGCGTGCGCGAGTTCACGATGAAGGACGCCTACTCCTTCCACGCCACGCAGGAGGATCTCGACGAGTACTACGAAAAGGTCCGCGCGGCCTACGTGCGGATCTTCGAGCGCGTCGGCATCGAGCCGGTCGTCGTCCAGTCCGACACGGGCATCATGGGCGGCAAGCAGGCGCACGAGTTCATGCTCGAAAGCCCCTTCGGCGAGGACTACCTGATCCTCTGCCGCCGCTGCGACTACCAGGCCAACGGCGAGATCGCGAAGTTCGCGCGCGAGGAGCTCCCCGAAGAGCCCCTGCCGCTCGAGAAGGTCGCCACTCCGGAAAGCGAATCGATCGAGGAGGTCTCGAAGTTCCTCGGGATCGAACCGAAGAAGACGATGAAGGCCGTCTTCTACGACTGCGCGGGCAAGCTCGTCGCGGTCCTGGTGCGCGGCGACCTCGAGGTCAGCGAGACCAAGATCCGGAACTTCCTCCACTCCGGCGACCTGGTCGCCGCCGGCTCCGACCTCATCGAGGCCGCGGGCATGGTCCCCGGGTTCGCGGGCCCCGTCGGCGCGCTCGACAGGATCAAGGCCGCCGGCGCGCGCCTGCTCGTGGACGAGTCGGTCGCGAAGGCCGCGAACCTCGTCACCGGCGCGAACGAAGCGGGCTTCCACCTGAAGAACTGCAACTGGAAGCGCGACTTCGACGGCGAGCTCGGCGACTTCGCGCAGGCCGACACCGGCTGCGCCTGCCCGCACTGCGGCGAGAAGCTCGAGGCGGTGCGCGGCATCGAGATCGGGAACATCTTCAAGCTCGGCACGAAGTTCTCGCAGTCGATGGGCGCGGTCTTCCAGGACGAGGACGGGAACCGCAAGCCCGCCGTGATGGGCTGCTACGGCATCGGCGTCGGTCGCCTGCTCGCCTCGGTGGTCGAAGCGCACCACGACGACTTCGGGATCCTCTGGCCCAAGGAAGTGGCCCCGTTCCAGGTGGAGATCGTCTCGATCGGGCAGGACGCCGCCGTGCTCGAGGCCGCGAAGAAGCTCCACGACGAGCTCGAAGCCGCGGGCTGGGAAGTATTGTGGGACGACCGCGACGAACGCCCCGGCGTGAAGTTCAAGGACGCCGACCTCTGGGGCGCACCCGTGCGCGTCTCCGTGGGCGCCAAGGCCCTCGCCTCCGGCTCGGTGGAGTGGAAGCTCCGCTCCGAGAAGGAGTTCAGGCTGGTCGCGCTCGACGCCGTGGAGGCCGAGCTGAAGGCCTTCTGGGGCCGGTAAAACGCCCGAAAAAACCGCGGGAACGGCGCTTCGGCGCCGTTTTCCTTTTTTTTTCGCCCGTTTTCGCCCCTTCTTTTCCGAATTTTTGCCGAAGAAAGCCCCTTTTTTTGCCCGAATCCCTTTTCGCTTTGGGGTTTCTTTGCTAGTATTTGCGTGTCCACTAAACCAACTCTTTCCAGAGGGAAGTCGTATGAAGACCATGAAGATTGCCGCCCTGATCGCCGCTGCGATGCTCGTTGTTGCTTGCGGTGGCGCGAAGGCCGCTCCTGAAGCCGCTCCTGCCGAAGCCGCTCCTGCCGCCGAAGCCGCTGCTCCTGCCGAAGAAGCCGCTGCTCCTGCCGAAGAAGCCGCTCCTGCCGCGGAAGAAGCCGCTGCTCCTGCCGAAGAAGCCGCTGCTCCTGCCGAAGAAGCCGCTGCTCCTGCCGAAGAAGCTCCCGCTGCGGAATAATCAGGCAATCGCACAGAAAAATTCAAAAGGGAAAGCCGTCAGGCTTTCCCTTTTGAATTGCGTTTGAAACGGAACCGATGGAAGACGCGCGAACGTTCAGCGGTATCTCGCGAGCTGGGAGGCGACCCACTTCTCCGCGCCGTCGCGCTTGAGCAGCGTCGCGAGAATCTCCGCGGCGGCGCGGGCGTCGTCGAGCGCGCGGTGGTGCCGCCCGAGTTCGATCCCGAGAAAACCGCACAGCGCGTCGAGCGAGTGCCTGGGCGATTCGGGGACGAGCGCGCGGCCCATCCGCACGGTGCAGAGGCGCGGCGTGCGCGCCGGAAGCCCGGGCATTTCGCCGCGGAGCATCCTCCAGTCGAACGAGACGTTGTGCGCGACGAAGACGCGGCCGCGCAGGAGCTCGGCGACCTTGGGCGCGATCTCCGCGAACGCAGGAGCCCCGGCGACCATCGCGTCGGTGATTCCGGTCAGCCTCGACACCCAGTCGCCGACCGGGCCCGAGGGACGCACCAGCGAGCCCCACTCCCCGCCGATCTTCCCGTCCTCCATCTGCACGATTCCGATTTCGATCACCGCGCCGGAGCAGGGATTGACGTTGCGCGTCTCCAGGTCGACGACCGCGAACCGGAGCTTCGCGGGGTCCGTCTCCGGAAAGAGCCCGGACTGCGCCTCAGGGGACGACATGGCGCAGCGCCTCCTCGATCGTTTCGATTCCGGCGCCCGGGCGGTTCGCGCCCTCGATCAGGGTTCTGCGCCATTGGCGCGCCCCGTCGCGGCCGCGGAACAGCCCGAGCAGGTGGCGCGCCATCCAGCGCAGGCGCTCGCCGCGGGCCAGCTGGCTTTCCACGTAGGGATACCAGGCGCGCACCGCCTCCTCCTGCGTCTTCGGGAGCGAGGCCGACGACGCGGCGTCGCCGAAGATCTCCTCGTCCGCGCCGCGGAGGATCCAGAGGTTCTCGTAGGCGGCGCGCCCGATCATGACGCCGTCCACGCGCGCGAGATGCTCTTTGGCCCTCTCCAGGCTCTCCACGCCGCCGTTCAGGACCACGGTCCAGTCCGGATGGGCCTCCTTGAGCTCGTAGACGCGTTCGGGCAGCAGAGGGGGCACCGTGCGGTTCTCGCGCGGCGAAAGCCCCTTGAGCCACGCCTTGCGCGCGTGGACGACCAGGTGGTCGCAGCCCGCGTCCATGACCCGTTCCGCGAAGGCGTTCAGGAAGGCGTAGGAGTCGTTCCTGTCGATTCCGATGCGCGTCTTCACGCTGACGGGAACCCTGACCGCGCGGACCATCGCCGCCACGCACTTGGCGACGAGCTCCGGCTCCGCCATCAGGCAGGCGCCCATCTTCCCCGACTGCACGCGGTCCGACGGGCATCCGGCGTTCAGATTGATCTGGTCGTAGCCGCGCGCCTCGGCGATCTTCGCCGCCTCGGCGAGCGTCTCCGGGTCCGAGCCGCCCAGCTGGACGACGACCGGGCGGTCCGCGGGGGATTCGTCCAGGAAACGCGCGGGGGCGGCGTGCAGGAGCGCCTGGTCCACCACCATCTCGGTGTAGAGGGTCGTCCGGCGGGTCAGGAGCCGCGCGAAGCTGCGGTAGTGCCGGTCGGTCCACTCCAGCATGGGAGCGACGGAGAGGCGACAAAGATGGGGCGATGCGCTCGGCACCGCCCCAATATAGCTACTGGCCTCCGGCCCTACTTCTTCTTGCCCTTCTTCTTGGCGGGCGCCTTCTTCGCGGGCGCCTTCTTCGCGTCCTTCTTCTTGTCGTCCTTCTTGTCCGCCTTCGCGTCGGACTTCTTGTCGTCCTTCTTGTCGGCGGCGGGGGAGGTGGCGCGGATGTCGCCCAGGGCCTGGTAGATCGTGATGTCCACGCGGCCCGGCTTCTTGGAGACGGCCTTTTCCTTGTCGATGGCGTTGTAGGTGAACCAGTCTTCGCCGTTGAAGCCCTTCTTGGGCGTGTAGACGAAGGAGCCGTCGGAGGCGAACTTCAGCGTGCCGTTCTTGGGCTGCTGCACGACCGCCGCGTTCTTCGGCTTGTCGCCGTCGGGGTCGGAGTCGTTGGCGAGCACGCCGTTGTCGGCGCCCACGCGCAGCTCCGTGTCCTGGTCGGTCGTGTAGTAGTCGTTGTTGGCTTCGGGCGGGTCGTTGACGGCGATCACCGTGAACTTCACGTTGGCCGAGCCGGTGGCGCCTTCGGGGTCCTTGGCGACGAAGGTGACCGTTTCGCTGCCGGCCCACTTGCGGTGCGGCTTTTCGATGGTCGCCTTGCCGGAGTAGTCGATGGTCACCTTCAGCTGCGCGGCGCCCTTCACGCTCCAGACAAGCTGGCGGACGGGGTTGTCCACGTCGGTCGCGTACTTGGTGAGGTCGATCGGCTTGAACTCCTCGGCGCCCTTGACGGTCTGGTCCGGGATCTTCGAGAAGACCGGCGGGTCGTTGACGGGCAGCACGCGGAAGCTCACCTTCGTGGAGTCGGCGGCGCCGGCGGGGTCCTTCACGACGAGCGTCACGGTTTCGTGGCCGTTCCAGTGCTTGTCGGGCGTCGTGACGGTCATGACGCGCTTGGCGTCGAGCTTGATCGTCAGGCGGTTCTTGGGGTCGCCCTTGGCGCTGCGCACCAGGCTCCACTTCAGCTGCGACTTTTCGTTGTCCACGTCGTCCACGTAGTCGTCGAGGGCGATCGGGGCGAACTTGCCGCCTTCCTGGATGCTCTGTTCGGAGATGCGGGCGATTTCGGGCTTGTCGTTCACGGCCTCGACTTCGAAGCGGACCTTGGACGAGGCCATGGCGCCTTCGGGGTCGATCGCGTGGATCCAGACGTCCTGCTTGCCGTTCCAGTGCTTGTTCGGGGTCTTGACCGTCAGCACGCGGTTGGCGTCGAGGTCGAATTCGAGCTCGATGCCGCCGACGACTTCGCCGTTGGCGTACTTCTTCGCCTTGGGGGCCGGGGCGGCCTTTCCGCCCTTCTTGCCCTTGGCGTTCTTCGCGGGCTTGGCCGCGGGCGCCGGGGCGGCCTTGGAGAGGTCGTGGTCGGCGAAGACGAAGGTCAGGTCGGCGTTCTTGTGGTCCGCGTCGGAGACGTAGGTGTCGAGCTTGATCGCCTGGAACTTGGCGCCTTCCTTGATCTTCTGGTCGCCGACGGGCTTGATCGCGGGGGCGTCGTTCACGGCCTCGACCTCGAACTGCAGCGAGATCGTGTCCTTCGCGCCTTCGGGGTCGCTCACGGTGAGGAGGACGTTTTCCGAGCCGGCCCATTCGCCGTTGGGAGGCGTCACCTTGAGGACGCGCGAGGGGCTGAGCGCCACGCGCAGGTCCTTCGTGCCGGCGACGGTCCACTTCAGCTGCGCCTGCTTGTGGTCGGGGTCGGTCACGAACTCGTCCAGCTTGATCTCGGAGAACTGGGTGTCTTCCTTGATCTTCTGGCCCTTCAGCTTCTTGCGGTCGATCTGCGGCGGGTTGTTGACGGAGCGGACGGTGAACTTCACCGAGACGCTCGCCTTGGCGCTGTCGGGGTCCATCGCCGTCAGCTTCATGGTCTCGACGCCGTTCCAGTACTTGTCGGGCGTCGCGACGGTCAGGACGCCGTCCTTGCCGACGGTCGCCTTCAGGTTCTTCAGGCCGGAGACGTCGAACTTCAGCTGCCCGAACGAGTGGTCGGGGTCGCTGGCGTAGTCGGCGAGCTTGATCGCCTGGAACTTCTCGCCTTCGTTGATCGTCTGCTCCGCGATCGGCTTGATCACGGGCTTGTCGTTCACCGCGAGGACTTCGAAGACCGCGCTCTGCGAGGCGGAGGCGCCCTCGGGGTCGGTGACGGTGAAGGTCACGGTGCGCTTGCCGTTCCACTGCGCGTGCGGGACCTTGACGGTCGCGTTGCCGTCGGCGCCGACGGTCACGGTCAGGTCGGGCTTGGCGGAGGGCGCCGGGGCCGGGGCGGCCTTCTTGTCCTTCTTGTCCTTCTTGCCCTTGGCCGGCTTGGCCGCGGGCGCGGCTTCGCCGCCGGAGACCTTGACGTCCCACTTCAGCTCGCTCTTCTTGTGGTCGGGGTCGGAGACCAGCGTGGCGAGCGGGACCGGCTTGAAGGGGGTGCCTTCCTTGACGGTCTGTCCGGGGACCGCGCGGAGTTCGGGCGCGTCGTTGACGGACGTGATGGTGTAGTCCACCTTGGCGGTCGCCGTGGCGCCCGCGGGGTCCTTCACGGTCAGCGTGAAGGTCTCGGGGCCGCCGTGCCAGTACTTGCTGGGGGCGATCACGGTCAGCACGCGCGAGGGGCTCACGGTGGCCTTGAGTTCCTTGCCGCCGGAGACCGTCCAGACGAGCTGGTTGGCCTTGTTGTCGGGGTCGGTCACGAATTCGTCGAGCTTGACCGGCGCGAAGGGGGTCTTTTCCTTGACGGTCTGGCCCTTGAGCTTGTCGGAGACGACCGGCGGGTCGTTCACTTCCTGCACGGTCAGGGCGACCACCGCCTGGGCCTTGGCGCCCATGGGGTCGGTCACGGTCAGCTTGAGGTTCTCGGCGCCGTGCCACTGCTTGTCGGGCACGGTGACGGTCAGCTTGCCGGTCTTGGCGTCGAGCGAGTGCTTCAGCGCCTTGAGGCCGTCCACGCTCCACTTCAGCTCGGAGTTCTTGTGGTCGGGGTCGGAGACGTAGGCGTTCAGGTCGATGGCCTCGAACTTGCCGCCTTCCTTGATCGTCTGCGCGGCGATCGGCTTGATCGCGGGCGCGTCGTTGACCGATTCCACGACGTAGGGGACGGTGGCCGAGGCCTTGCCGCCTTCGGGGTCGGTGACGGTCAGCGTCAGGTCGCAGGCGCCGTTCCAGTGCTTGTCGGGGGCGACGACCTTCAGTTCGTGCGCGTCGCTCAGCGTGGCCTGCAGGTCGCAGGCGGGCGCGGACGCCTTGGCGCCCTTCTTGCCCTTGGCCGGGGCCGCGCCGCCCTTGGCCGTCAGCGAGACGTCCCAGGTCAGCTCGGAGTTCTTGTGGTCGGGGTCCTTCACCAGCGCGTCGAGCTTGGCGACGGCGAAGGGGTTCTTTTCCTTGACGGTCTGGCCCTTGAGCCCGTTGATTTCGGGCAGGTTGTTGACCGAGGAGACAACGTAGGGGATCTCGGCCTTGGCGACGCCGCCTTCGGGGTCGGTCGCGGTCAGGACGAGGGTCTCTTCCCCGTGCCAGTACTTGTCGGGGACGGCGACCGTCAGGTTGCCTTCGGAGACGCGGACCTTGAGGGCCTTGTTGCCCGACACGGCGATCTTCAGGCGCCCGAATTCGTGGTCGGGGTCGGAGACGTAGTCGGAGAGCTTGACGGGCTTGAACTCGCCGCCTTCCTTGATCGTCTGGCCCTTGATCGCCTTGATTTCGGGCAGGTTGTTGATCGAGTTCACCATGTAGGAGAGCTTGGCGGTCGCGGTCAGGCCGCCCGGGTCGCTCACGCGGAGCGTGAAGTTCTCGGGGGCCTTGCAGTTCCAGAGCTTGTTCGGGATCTTGACCGAGAGCTTGTGGCTCTTGGGGTCGATGGTCGCCTTGAGCTCCTTGCCGCCTTCGATGCTCCACTTGAGCAGCGAATTCGGATGGTCGGCGTCGGAGACGTATTCGTCGAGGTTGACGTCGGCGAACGAGCCGCCTTCGTTGATCGTCTGCGCGGCGATCGGCTTGATGACCGGCGGGTCGTTCACTTCGGTCGCTTCGAAGACCGCGCTCTGGGTCGCCTTGCCGCCTTCGGGGTCGGTGACCGTGAAGACGATGGTGCGCTTGCCGAACCACTGCGGATCGGGGGCCTTGACGACGGCGTTGCCGTCCTTGTCGAGCTCGACCGAGAGTTCGCCCTTGGAGGGGACGCCCTTCTTCGGGGCGGGGGCGCCGGTCACCTTGAAGTCCCAGCTCAGTTCGGAGAACTTGTGGTCGGGGTCGGAGACCAGGGTCGCGAGCGGAACCGGCTTGAACGGGGCGCCTTCCTTGACCTTCTGGTCGGGGATCTTCTTCAGTTCGGGCGGGTTGTTGACCGATTCCACGACCAGCGCGACTTCGGCGCTCGCCTTGCCGCCTTCGGGGTCGACGACTTCGATCTTCAGCGTTTCCTCGCCGTGCCAGTACTTGTCGGGAACCGCGAGCTTCAGCACGCCGGAGGCGGGGGTGAAGGTCGCCTTGATCTGCTTGAGCCCCCAGGTCGGGTTCTGGGGCCAGGTCAGCTGGTTGTACTTGTGGTCGAGGTCGGAGACGAGGTCCTTCAGCGGGATGTCGGCGAAGGAGCCGCCTTCCTTGATGGTCTGGCCCTTGATTTCCTTGAGCACGGGCGCGTCGTTCACGCTCAGCACCGTGAAGGAGACTTCGGTCGAGGCCGAGCCGCCTTCGGGGTCGGTCGCGGTCAGCTTGAACTTCTCGGCCGGGCCGTTCCAGTTGACGTCGGGGATCTTCACCGTCGCGACGCGGTCCTTGCCGATTTCCATCTTCAGGTTCTTGCCGCCGGTCACCGTCCACTTCAGCTTGTCCTTGGGGTGGTCGGGGTCGTTGACGAAGTCGTCCAGCGCGATGGTCTGGAAGGTCTCCTTTTCCTTGATCGTCTGGTCGGGGATCTTCTTCGCGAAGACGGGCAGGTCGTTGACCGATTCCACTTCGAAGCGTTCGGTCGCCTTGGCGGAGGCGCCTTCGGGGTCGGTCACCTTGAAGGTGATCTCGGCGGCGCCGTGCCAGTGCTTGTCGGGGATCGCGATCGTCGCGACGCGGTTCGCGTCGACCTTGACCTCGAGGTCGCCCTCGGACGAGCCGGGAAGCTTCTTGACTTCGAATTCCCAGGCCAGGTCCTTGTAGGCGTGGTCCACGTCCTTGGAGATCTTGTCCAGCGCGATGGTCTGGAAGGCCTGCTTTTCCTTGATCTTCTGGCCCTTCAGCCCGGAGATGACGGGCGCGTCGTTCACCGATTCCACGGTGAGCGCGACCTGCGCGGTCGCCTTGGCGCCTTCGGGGTCGGCCACGGTGATCGTCAGCGTCTCGGCGCCGTTCCAGTGGGCGTCGGGCGCGGTGACCTGCAGGACGCCGGCGGCGTTCTTCACGCGCAGGTCCTTCAGGCCGGAGAGGGAGACCGTCAGCTTGTTGAAGGCGTGGTCGGGGTCGGAGACGAACTGCTTGAGGTCGACGTCGGCGAACTTGCCGCCTTCGCGGATCGTCTGCCCGGCGATCTCCTTGATCACGGGCGGGTCGTTCACGCTGAGCACCGCGAAGCGGGCGGTCGTGACGGCCTTGGCGCCTTCGGGGTCGGTCACGGTGATGTTGAAGGTCTCGGCCGGGCCGTTCCAGTAGGTGTCGGGAATGACGACGCGGGCCACGCGGTCCTTGTCGATCTCGAACTTCAGCCCCTTGCCGCCGGTCACCGTCCACTTCAGCTGTTCCTTGGCGTGGTCGGGGTCTTCGACGTAGTCGTCGAGCTGGATCTCCTTGAAGGTCTCCTTTTCCTTGATCGTCTGGTCGGCGATCTTCTTGACGAGCTTGGGCGCGTCGTTCACGCTCTGCACCGCGAACTTGCTCTTGTGGCTCACCGAGGCGCCGTCGGCGTCGGTCGCGGTGAAGGTCACTTCCGCCGCGCCGTTCCAGAGCTGGCTCGGGATCTTGATCGTCACTTCGCGGTTGGCGTCCATCACGGCCTCGAGTTCGCCGTCGACGTTGCCGTGCGCGAGCTGCTTGACCGCGAGGTCCCACTGGATCTCGTTCTTGGGCGTTTCGACGTCCTCGACGTAGGCGTCGAGGCGGATCGTCGCGAACTTCTCCTTTTCCTTGATCGTCTGGTCGGGGATCGGCTTGAGGACGGGGACGTCGTTGACCGATTCGACCGTGAAGGTGGCGGTCTGCTCGGCGGAGGCGCCGCGCGCGTCGGTCACCTTGAACGTGATGTTCTCCTCGCCGTTCCAGTTCTTGTTCGGGATGTTGACCGTCGCGGTGCCGGAGGCCTTGTCGAAGGCGACCTTCAGGTCCTTGTTGCCCGAGAAGGTCCACTTCATCGCGGAGAACTCGTCGTCCACGTCCTTGACGAGCTTGGCGAGGTTGATCGGCTTGAAGGTCTGCTTTTCCTGGATCGTCTGCGAGGGGATTTCGTCCAGTTCGGGTTCGTCGTTCACGCCGACGACGGTGTAGGTCACCTTGGCGGAGGCGGAGGCGCCGGCGGCGTCCTTGACCGTGACGGTGAAGGTCTCGGGGGAGCCTTCCCACTCTTCGCTCGGGATCTTGACCTTGAGGACGCGGCTCTTGGCGTCGATCGTCGCCTTGAGTTCCTTGCCGCCCGCGACGGACCACTTCAGCGATTCGATTTCGTCGTCGAGGTCGGCCACGAAGTCGTCGAGGGAGATTTCGTCGAATTCGTTCCCTTCCTCGACCTTCTGGTCGGGGATCTTCTTGAGGACGGGGCCGTCGTTGACCGCGGCGACGCTGAAGAGCGCCTTGGCGGAGGCCTGTTCGCCGCCCGCGTCGGTCGCGTTCAGCTCGATTTCGAAGTCGCCCCACCAGTTGGTGTCGGGGAGCGCGATCTGCAGGCGGCGGGAGCCGTCGATCGTGGCGGCGGGCTCGCCGTCGGCGCTCTTGCCCTTCACTTCGAGCGAGACGTCCCAAACCATTTCGGAGGGCTTGTTGTCGATGTCCTCGACCAGTTCGTCCAGCGGGACGGGGGCGATCTTCTGGCCTTCCTTGATCTTCTGGCCCTTGAAGTTCTTGATCGAGGGCGGGTCGTTCACCGCGTTGACGTTGAAAACGGCCTTTTCGGAGGCGGAGGCGCCCGAGGGGTCCTTCACCGTGAAGGTCAGCTCTTCCTGGCCGTACCAGTGCTTGTCGGGGACGGAGACCGTCGCCTTGCGCCCGGCGATGTTGACCTTGAGGGCCTTGTTGCCCGAGACGGTCCACTGCAGCTCGCTCTTCTTGTTGTCGGGATCGTCGACGACTTCGTCGAGGTCGATGACCTCGAACTTGCCGCCTTCCTCGATGTCCTGGCCGTAGAGCCCGGAGATGGTCGGGGGTTCGGACGGAGCGGCCGCCGGGGCGGGAGCGGCGGCGGGCGCGGAAGCGGCTTCCTGCGCGAACGCGGCGGCGAACAGGCATCCCGTGGCGAGCGCGAAAATCTTGGCGAGGTTCGAACGATGGAATTTCACAACTACTTCTCCCAAAAAGCGGACAAATCCCCGTTTCTGGCGGAAAGGGGGGTGCTAAAAGTTAGTCATTCGGCCGCTCCGGCGCGCCGCGCCGGACGCCGTTTCTTCGAGGTTTTTGAGAACCAAAAGAAACGAGCCGTCTATCTCGTTTGTTTGCAGGGAGTTACGGCGATTTCTCCGCCCGGACGGGTTCCGGAACGAGCGGGCTATTCCGCCTGCGCGTCGACGGGAAGGAGGCGCCCGTCGTGCATCACCAGCCGACGGGGGGCCATGGCGGCCAGGGCGAGGTCGTGCGTCACGACGACGAAGCTCTGCCCGAACTCGCGGTTGAGGCGGACGAACATCTCGTGCAGCTGCTCGGAATGGCGCTCGTCCAGGTTGCCCGAGGGCTCGTCGGCCAGGACGACCTTGGGTTCGTTCATCAGGGCGCGCGCCACGGCGATGCGCTGGCGCTCGCCGCCGGAGAGCTCGCCCGGAAGGTGGCGCCGGCGGTCCCCCAGCCCGATGGCGGTCAGGAGCTCGCGCGCCCGGTCGCGTGCCTTGCGCTCGGGGGTCCCGAGGATGCGCGCCGGGAGCATGATGTTCTCGAACGCCGTCATCTCGGGCAGGAGGTGGTGGAACTGGAAGACGAACCCGACCTGGCTCAGGCGGAAGCGGTCGAGCTCGGAGGCGCGCAGCGCGAAGAGGTCCTTCCCCTCGAACAGGAGCGTTCCTTCCGTGGGATGGTCCAGGGAGCCCAGGATGTTCAGGAAGGTCGACTTCCCCGAGCCGGAGCTGCCCGTGATCGTGACGAAGTCGCCCCGCTCCAGGCGGAAGTCGACGCCGTCGAGGACGACGACCTCCTCGCCGGTCTCGCGGAAGACGCGCCGGATTCCCCGGGCTTCGAGAAGGGCCTCACTCATGGCGGATCGCCCCCACGGGATCCATCCGCGACGCCTTGACCGCCGGGGGGACGGTCGCCAGCAGGCAGATGAGGTTCGAGACGAGGAAGACGGCGACGACGTCGAACCACTCGACGGCCACCGGGAAGACCGAGACCATGTAGACGTCCGGCGGAAGCTTGATCAGCCCCCACTTCATCTGCGCGAGGCAGATCCCGACGCCGAGCGCGCAGCCGAGGACCGAGCCGATCAGCCCGATGAACCCGCCGACCATCACGAAGATCTTCATCACGCTCCGGGACGAGACGCCCATCGCGCGCAGGATGCCGATCTCGCGGGTCTTCTCGAAGACCAGCATGATGAGCGAGCTGATGATGTTGAACGCGGCGACCACGATGATCAGCGTGATGACGCTGCCGAAGAGGATCTTCTCGATGCTCATCCACTTGATGAGGTTCTTGTTGCGCGCCTTCCAGTCGAGCGCGTAGTGCGGGCGGCCCAGCTTTTTCGCGACCGCGGCCGCGACGACCTCCGCGTTCCACGGGTCGGTCACCTTGCCCTGGATTCCCGTCACGCCGCCGCCCATGCCGAGCAGCTTCTGCGCCACGCGAAGGTCCACGTAGGCGATGGAGGCGTCGTACTCGTACATGCCCGATTCGAAGATGCCGGAGACCGAGCACTGGACCATGCGGGGCGCGGCGGACTCGATTCCCATGACCTCGGGGGTCGCGAAGGTCTGCAGCACCACGGGGTCGCCGATCTTCGCGCGCAGGCGGTCGGCCAGGTGCACGCCGAGGATGGCCGCGGGGCGCTTGACGCCGCCCGGCGCCCACATGGAGTCGAGCGAGTACTCGCCCCAGCGCACCTGCTCCTTCAGCGCGAGCACGTCGGCGGAGAGGCTGTCCACGATGCCGTAGAGCGCGACGCCGTCGTTCACCTGGCGCGAGGAGATCCCCACCTTGGTCACCACGAAGGGGGCGACCGCGGTCACCTCGGGGATCGCGCGGATCTCGCGGGCGGTCTCCTCCCAGCCCTCGATGGGCTCCATGTGGTATTTCATCACTTCGAAATGGGCGTCCTTGCCCATCATCTGCTTCGTCACCTCGCCCTCGAACCCGTTGATCGCGGAAAGGACGAGGAGGAGCGCCATCGTGCCGATCGCCACGCCGAGCATCGAGAAGAGCGAGATCAGCGAGACGAAGAGGTTCTTGCGCTGGGCGCCGAGGTAGCGCCAGGCGACGAGGATCTCGAATCGGCGGACGGGCTTCATCGCGGGCCTAGTCCTCGGGCTTCATCAGCGGGAAGAGTTGCACGTCGCGGATGGTCTGCTGGTTCGTGAGCAGCATGACCATGCGGTCGATGCCGAAGCCCACGCCGCCCGTGGGCGGCAGGCCGGACTCGATGGCGTGCATGAAGTTCTCGTCCATGGGGTGCGTCTCGCCCTCGCCGCCGCGCCCGCGGCGCACCTGGTCCTCCAGCAGCTCGCGCTGGCGGATCGGGTCGTTGAGCTCGGTGTAGGCGTTGCCCAGCTCCCAGCCGTTGGCGTAGGGCTCGAACTGCTCGATCAGCCCCTCGGCGGAACGGTGCTTCTTGCAGAGCGGGGTGCTCTCGGTCGGCATGTCCTTGATGATGGTCGGCTGGACGAGCTTGTCCTCGACCGTCAGCTCGAACAGCTCGAGGATGCCGCGGCCGCGCGTGAACTCGCCGTCCAGGTGGCCGCCGAGCTCCTCCATCTTGGCCTTGATCTCGTCGTCGGACATCGACTCCACGTCGAGCCCGCCGAACTTCGAGATTGCCTCGATCATGGAGTAGCGGGGCCAGGGCGCCTTGAAGTCGAGCTCCCTGCCCTGGTAGTCCACCTTGGTGGTGCCGTTGGCGGCGACGCAGGCCCGCTCGTAGATGTTCTCGAAGTGGACCATCATGTCGTTGTAGTCGGCGTAGGCCTCGTAGAACTCGAGCCCGGTGAACTCGGGGCTGTGGGTGCGGTCCATCCCCTCGTTGCGGAAGTTCTTGCTGAACTCGAAGACCTTCTCCATGCCGCCCACGATGCAGCGCTTGAGGTAGAGCTCGGGCGCCACGCGCAGGTAGAGCGTCATGTCGCAGGCGTTGTGGTGCGTGGTGAACGGGCGGGCGTTCGCGCCGCCGTAGATCGGCTGGAGCGTGGGGGTCTCGACCTCGATGAAGCCCTTCTCGATCAGGTATTCGCGGATGGCCTGCATGATCTTCGCGCGCTTGACGAACACCTCGCGCACGTCGTCGTTCATCGCCATGTCCACGTAGCGCTGGCGGTAGCGGGTGTCGACGTCGGCGAACTCGTTGAAGACGGTCTTGTTGCCGTTCTCGTCGATCTTCTCCTTCGCGACCGGGAGCGGGCGCACCGCCTTGGAGAGCAGCCGGATCTCCGAGGCGCGCACGGAGTATTCGCCGCTCTGGGTCTCGAACATCCTCCCCTTCACGCCGACGAAGTCGCCGAGGTCGACCAGCTTGACCACCTCGTAGGCCGCCTCGCCCACCTCGTCGCGAGCGCAGACCGCCTGCAGGCGGCCGTACCGGTCCTTGAGGTGCATGAAGCACATCTTGCCCTTGCGGTTGTAGCGGACCACGCGGCCCGCGAACGAGACCTCCTCGCCGTTCGCGAGGAGCTCGTCCTTCCGCGCGCGGAGGACGGCGGAGTCGTGGGTGCGCTCGAACTTGTGGGGATAGGCCTCCACGCCCATCTCGCGGAGCTTCGCGAGCTTGGCCAGGCGGGCCTCCACCTGGTCGTTCATCTGCATCGCCATTATCTCTTCTCCTGGGAACTGGCCAACAGGTAGGCGTCGACGAACGGCTGGAGTTCGCCGTCGAGCACGCCGGTCGTGTCGGACGTCTCCACGCCGGTGCGGACGTCCTTCACCAAGTTGTACGGGTGCAGCACGTAGTTGCGGATCTGGCTCCCCCACTCCACCTTGAGCTTGGAGGCGAGGTTCGCGCTGCGCTTGGCCTCCTCCTCCTCGCGCATCCGCTCGTAGACCGCGGCCTTGAGGACCTGGAGGGCCTTCTCGCGGTTCTGGATCTGCGAGCGCTCGTTCTGGCACGTGACGACGATGCCCGTGGGGATGTGCGTCATGCGGACGGCGGAGTCGGTCTTGTTGATGTGCTGGCCGCCGGCGCCGGAGGAGCGGTAGGTGTCCACCCGGATGTCCTTCTCGCTGATCTCGACCTCGACGTCCTCGACGACCGGATAGACGTAGACCGCGGCGAAGGAGGTGTGGCGCCGGGCCGCCGCGTCGAAGGGCGAGATGCGCACCAGGCGGTGCACGCCGATCTCGGAGCGGAGGAAGCCGAACGCGTATTCGTCGGGGATTTCGAACGTGGCGGACTTGATGCCGGCCTCCTCGCCCTCCTGGAGGTCGAGCAGGCGGGCGCGCCAGCCGCACTTCTCGAAGTAGCGCTGGTACATGCGCATCAGCATCGCGGCCCAGTCGGCGGACTCGGTGCCGCCCGCGCCCGGGTGGATCGTCAGGATCGCGGGGCGCGCGTCGTCGGGGCCGTCGAGCATCCGCTTGCGCTCGAGGGCCTGCAGGTCCTTCTGCCAGGCGGCGAACTCGCCGAGGAGCTCCTCCTCGGTCGCCTCGTCGCCCTCCTCGTGGGCCATGTCGTAGAGGTCGGAGATCGCCTTGATCCGGTCGTCCAGGCCGTGCCAGCCCTCGACCCAGTCCTTCACCGTCTGCGCGTGGCGCAGGTGGGCGCGCGCCTTGTCGGCGTCGTCCCAGAAGTCCTCGCGGCCGCTCTGCGCCTCGAGGACGCGCAGCTCCTCCTCCTTCGCGGAGAGGTCCAGGGAGGTCCGGAGCTGCTCCAGTCGCGCGCGCGACTCGTCAAGGCCGGAGATCGGCATCGTCCGTCCCGGGCCCTACTTCTTCTTGCCGAGGCTGGAGCCCAGGTTTTCCTTCGAGGGCTCGTAGGCCTTGTCGTAGTACTTCACGCCGTACTTGTCGGAGAGGCCCTGAAGCCACTTCACGAGCTTCATCATGCGCTCCTGCTCGCGGAGCTGCATCGTGTAGACGAGAATCTGGTCGCGGTAGGACTCGTACTTGCCGTCGTTGCGGGCGGCGAGCGCGAAGATGGTCAGGCGGCCCTTGTCCTGGAAGACCTCGGTGATCTCGCCCACCTTGATCTTGCCGAGGGCCTTGGTCCAGACGGCGCCCTTGTCCTTGGGGAGGAAGGGCTCGACGAGGCCGCCGGTCTTGCGGGCCTGCGGGTCGTCGGAGTAGCTGGCGGCGAGCTGGCGGAAGTCGGCCTTGCCGATGCGCACCTGCGAGGCGAGCCCCTCGAGGAGCTTGGTCTTCTCCTCGACCGTCTCCTTCTTCTCCTTGGGGTCGACCTTGATGTAGATCGCGAAGCCCGCGACCGAGTCGTTCTTCGGGAACTTGGAGGGGTTGGCGTCGAAGAAGTCCCGGAGCTCCTTCTCGGTCGGGTCCGGGGGATAGGGGGCGACCTGCTCGGCGAGCTGCTCGCTGGCCACCTGGTCCTCGACCTTCTTGTGGAAGGAGGCCTCGGTGTAGCCCATCTTCTTCAGGTAGGCGCCGAAGTCCTTGTCGGGGAGCGCGGCCGTGATCTGGTCGCGCATCGCCTTCTCCAGGCTGTCCACCGCGCCCTTGCGGGGCTTGACGCCGAGCGCCTGGACCTCGAGCCGGACCAGCTCGCCCGCGACGACGTTCTCGACCACGAGGAGCCGCATCTGCGCGACGGCCTCCTGCGGGGCCTGCTTGCCGCGGTACTGCTGGGCCAGCAGCTGCGTGACCATCGAGTCGATCTTCCCGCGGCTGAATTCGGTCTTGCCCACCTTGACGACGGGGAAGTTCGCCGGCTGCTTGAGCTGGGCGGCGGCCAGGACGGGGAGAAGGCAGAGAACTGCCATCGCGCGGCTGATTTTCGACATGTCCACTCCGGGGAATTGCGGAAAAACGGCCTAAATATACTTACTTCGGCGAAAGGCGCCCCTACTCCAGCGAAAGGAGCCGGACGCGCCCGAGGCGGGAGATCCGGACCCAGCGGCCGGTCATCCCCTCCCCGTCCGCGTCGACCATCTCGCCGTCGATCTGGAGCGCCTCGCCCGCGGGGAGGAAGAACTCCACGCAGCGGGCCGTCTTGACCGGGTGGAGCGTGCGGAAGAGCCAGGAGCCGAAACGGCCGCGCGTGGCGCCCAGGGCGAAGAAGAACGAGGAGAGGTTGGGGAGGAAGAGCATCCGGAGAAGCCCGTCCCCGAAGTCGTTGCCGGCCAGGGGCGAGGCCCCCGCGGCGTAGGAGGAGATGTTCCCGACCAGGAGGGTGCACTTGCCCTCCAGCTCCTGTTCGCGCACCCCGCCGCCAGGCTCCTCCCAGCGGACCCGGGCGCCCGCGGGGAGCCGGCGGTTCCGGTTCCTCCAGAAGATCGGGAGGTACCAGGCCTTGTTGACCAGCGGCGAGGAGAAGGGGATTTTCCCGGCGGCGCGGTCCATGTTCCAGGCCCGCGTCACCTCGGCGTCGAGCCCGGCCGAGAGGTAGGCGCCCATCGTCCGGCCCCCGGGGAGCCCCCAGAGGTCGAAGAGGACCGAACGGGCCGTCACCAGCTTGCGGAGCGTGTTGGCGAGCCCCTTGTCGACGAAGTTCCGGTAGATTCCGAGCACGCGGGCGAGGTCGTTCCCCGTCCCCAGCGGCACCAGCCCGACGGACGTGCAGAGGTCGGACTGCCGCGCGAGCCGCGACATGACGGCGTTCATCGTGCCGTCGCCGCCGACCGCGATCAGCCGCTCGGAGCGTTCGGAAAGCTGGTCGATCTGCTCGTCCAGGCGGTCCAGCGAGGTGAATTCCGCGGTCCACTCCTCCTCCGCGTAGCCGAACGAGGCCATCACCTCGGGGAGGAGGGAATGGACCTCGCGCCCGCGCCCCCCGCCGGAAACGGGGTTCACGAGGAACGAGACCTTGAAGCACTTCATGCGGGGGAATATAGTTTTACCTATCTTCTCCGGGAAATAACGTGCTCCCGCCGCGCGCGGAAGAGGTGCGACCATGAAGCGGAATCCGAAAGAAATCGCCTGCGCCCTGGCGGCCCTGGCCCTCCTTGCCGGCGCGGCCGGCTGCTCCTTCGGCTCCGACGTCGCGGAGGGCATCGGCCCGTACGCCGAGCTTTCGAGCGAAGGCGGGGCCTCTTCGGAGGCCGTCCCCTCGTCCTCCTCGGAAGAGACGCCCTCCTCCTCGTCGCCCGCCTCGTTCGCCGTGGCGGTCGACTGCGGTCCCGGCGGAACCTGCTCCCCCGCCTCCGGCCGGACCGTCGCCGCGGGCGAAGACCTCAAGGTCACGGTCTCCGCCGGCGCCCGCCGCTTCGTCGACTCGGTCTCGCTCGACGGCGCCCTCCTCTACGCCTCCGAACCGGGCGACCGCCTCCCCTCCTACCAGATCGCCCTGAAGAACGTCGGCGAAGACCACGCCGTCTCGGCGCGCTTCGGACGCGAGGCGGTCTGGATGGACTGCTCCGCCGGCGGCACCTGCATCCCCGGCGACACCACGCCGCCGGTCGGCGGCGACCTCGCGCTGAAGTTCCAGGCCGATTCGGGCTACAAGATCCAGACCGTCGTCTTCGCCGGCGACACGATCTTCGACGCCGACACGACGGCCTCGGTCTACGGCCAGTACAACTTCGCGCTGGGCAACTACCAGCCCCCGCGCACGTTCGACTTCACGGCGGAGTTCGTCGCCTACTAGCCCGCCGGAGCCAGGCCGGGCCGGAATCCCCTCTAGAACCCGAGAAACGCGCGGGCGCTCCGCGCGCCGTCGTCGGCGAGTTCCCCGAACGGAATCCCCGAACGGGACGCGATTCCTTCGACGACGGCGCGCAGCCCCGCGGGGCCGTCCGAATCGGTCTCGAACATCGCGCGGCCCCGCGGGACGGCCGCGAGGAGGGCGCGGGCGAAGGAGTCCGGGCGCGTCGGCCGGAGAAGCCCGCGCCCCATGGAGAGGAAGAACCCCTCGCGGCAGAGCGCCCGCGCGAGCTCCGGGCTTCCTTCGAACCCGTGGACCTGGGCGCGCACGGCGCCCCATTCGCACATCAGCGGCAGGAGGGCGCCGTGCGCGCGGACCGCGTGGAGCGAGAGCGGGCGGTCGTGTTTCCGGGCCAGCCCCCAGTGGACGCGCAGGACCTCGAGCTGGAGAGCGCGCTCGGCCATGCCCGGGCGGAAGTCCAGGCCGGTCTCGCCCACGCCGAGCGCGGGGTCGTTCCGGAGCTCCTCCTCCAGGCGCTCCCTCCAGCCCGCGGGGAGGGGCCCGGAGAGCTTCCAGGGATGGAGCCCGAACCCCTGGCGGACGACGAGTCCCGCCGGAACCGCGCCCGGGTCCGGGCGGATCCAGTCGCCCGGCTCCGTCCCCCAGAGGGCCACCGCGCGGACCCCCGCCCGGCGCGCGGCCGCGAGAGCGGCTCCGGCGGCGGAGACGGGCGGATGGCAGTGGGCGTCGAAGAGCCCGGTTTCTTCCGTTCCTTCCATTTCCGGGGAAAACTAGCGTTTCATCACCTATATTAGGGGGAACGGGGCCGGAAGGCCCGAGGAGTTTCCATGCGCGTCGCCCTTTTCACGAACGAATTCCCTCCCCACATCTACGGCGGTGCCGGCGTCCACGTCGATTTCCTCTCCCGCGAGCTGAAGAAGCACATCGACCTCGAAGTCCGCTGCTTCGGCGACCAGAAGCTCGACGAGGAGCACCTCTCGGTCCGCGGCGTCGCCCCCCTCGGCGACTGGTCGGGCGTCGCCCCCCAGCACAAGGGGGTCTTCCAGACCCTCGACCGCGACCTGCAGATGGCCGCCGGCACGACGGGGATCGACCTCGTCCACTGCCACACCTGGTACTCGCACTGGGCCGGGTTCCTGACCAAGACGCTCCAGGGCGTCCCTCTCGTCCTCACCACCCACTCGCTGGAGCCCCACCGCCCCTGGAAGGTCGAGCAGCTGGGCACCGGCTACCACCTCAGCTGCAAGCTGGAGCAGAACGCCTACCGCCACGCCGACGGCGTGATCGCGGTCAGCAACGACATGAAGCGCGACGTGGTCGCGGCCTACGGCGTGGACCCCGAGATCGTCGAGGTGATCCACAACGGCATCGACCTCGACTTCTACAAGCCGACGTTCGACGAAGGCCTCCTGCGCTCCCGCGGCATCGACCCGGCGAAGCCCATCGTCCTCTTCGTGGGGCGCATCACGCGCCAGAAGGGGATCCGCCACCTGCTCCAGGCCGCGGAGGGGATCGCGCCCGGCGCGCAGCTCGTCTTCTGCGCGGGCGCGCCCGACACGCCCGAGATCGAGCGCGAGGCGACCGAGCTGTTCCAAAAGCTCCAGGCGAACCGCGAGGGGGTCTTCTGGATCCGCGAGATGCTCGACCACAGGGACCTGCGCGTCCTCTACTCGCACGCGTCGGTCTTCGTCTGCCCCTCGCTCTACGAGCCCTTCGGCATCATCAACCTCGAGGCCATGGCCTGCGGCACGCCCGTGGTGGCCAGCCGCGTGGGCGGCATCCCCGAGATCATCGTGGACGGCGGCACCGGCTTCCTCGTCCCCTTCGACAGCGAGTCGAAGACGAACTTCGAGCCGCGCAACCCGCTGGAGTTCCAGAAGAAGATGGCCGAGCGGATCAACGCCGTCCTGGCCGACGAAGGGCTCCGGAAGTCGATGGGCGAGGCCTCGCGCAAGCGCGTCGAGACCCACTTCTCCTGGACCGCCATCGCCGCCCAGACCATCGCCTTCTACCGCCGCGTGCTGGAGCGCGCCGGCCGTCCGCAGAACTAGAAGAGGATTTCCGCCATGACGAAAGAAACGACGGCGAAAGCCGGAAAGGAAGCGAAGAAGCCCGCCGCGAAGCCCGCGAAGAAGGCCACGAAGACCCTCGTCCCCTTCCCCGAGCCGCAGAACGTCGTGATCGAGAACGTCTCCCCCGCCGTGGACGACGGGCGCTTCTCCATCCGCCGCGAACCGGGCGACGTCGTGGAGGTCAGGGCGGACATCTTCCGCCACAGCCACGAGAAGATCGCCGCCGACGTCCTCTACCGCAAGCTGGGCGAGAAGGAGTGGCGCCGCGCGCCGATGTCGTTCGTCGACAACGACCTCTGGGGCGGCTCCTTCTCCGTCGACTCGATCGGCTACTGGGAATACACCGTCGAGGCCCGCACCGTCGAGCCCGCGGACGCGCCCTCGCGCGCGGACCGGATCTACGAGCTCCGCGTGGACCCCGTGTACGCGCGCTGCTGCGCCTGGTACGAGATGTTCCCGCGCTCGCAGGGCAAGGTCCCCGGGAAGAGCGGGACCTGGGACGACTGCCGCGCGCGGCTCGACGACGTCTGCGCGATGGGCTTCGACACGGTCTACCTCACCCCCATCCACCCCGTCGGCCAGACCAACAAGAAGGGGCCGAACAACTCGCTGCACGCGCGCCCCGAGGACCCCGGCTGCCCCTACGCGGTCGGCAAC
>JAGCEZ010000094.1 GCA_017650365.1 Fibrobacterales bacterium
GGAGCTGGCGAAGCTGAACGCGGAATTCCCGCAGGGCTGGTCGATGGACATCGTCCAGGACAACTCCACCTACATCGAGCAGGCCGTCAACGGCGTCTTCAGCGACATGCTGACCGGCATTCTGCTCACCTCGGTCCTGCTCCTGCTCTTCCTGAAGAACCCGATGACCACGGTCATCGCGGCGGTCTCCATGCCCGTCTCGATGGTGGCCACCTTCACGGCGATGTTCCTCTCGGGCTTCACGCTCAACATGATGAGCCTGATGGCCCTGGGCCTCTCCGTCGGCCTGCTGGTGACGAACGTCATCGTCGTGCTCGAGAACATCATCAAGCACCTCGACGCCAAGGGCGACGACCCCGCCGGCGCCGCCGAACGCGGCACGCTCGAGGTGGCCCTGGCCGTCAGCGCCTCCACGCTGACCAACGTCGCCGTCTTCGTGCCCCTGGCCTTCATGCAGTCCACCATGGGCGCGATGTTCAAGCAGTTCGGGCTGACGATGGTCTACGCCACCGGCTTCAGCCTTTTCGTCACCTTCACGCTCACCCCGATGATGGCCGCGAAGATGCTCCGCCCGAAGAAGCGGAGCGAACTGCGCGACGACGAGCACGACAAGGGCTTCCTGGCCCGCCTGGTCCGCGGCTACAGCGCGCTGCTCCGCAAGGTGCTGACCCCCGTCGGGCTGGTCGGCGTCGTGGGGATCACCGGCGCGCTGCTGGTCTCGATGGCGGTCCTCTTCGCCACGCTCGGCTTCGACATGATGCCCAAGACCGACAACGGCATGATCAACGTCTCGATCGAAATGCCCGTCTCCTACAGCATGGAGGGGACCGACCTCACGGCCACCGCGCTCGCGAAGCGCATCCGCGAGGAGGTGAAGGACGTGGTCAGCGTCTACGTGGTCTCCGGCAGCGCGAACGCGATGCAGGGCGGCGCCTACAACTCCAAGCTGACGGTGGAGATCAGGAAGAAGAACGAACGCGAGACCTCCATGGACGCCGCGCTCGCCGCCATCCGCCGCATCGCCGCCGACTTCCCGAACGCGAAGACGACCGTCTCGCAGGCCTCGCAGTCCGGCGGCGGCGGTTCCACGGCCGACATCCTGCTGCAGATCGTCGGCAACGACAACGACGACGTGGTCGCCTACACCGAAGAGGCGCTGCAGGTGCTGCGCACGATTCCCGGCGTGGCCAGCGTCACCAACTCCTGGGTCGTCGGCGCCCCCGAATTCACGCTGCGCCCCGACCTCGCCGTCCTCTCCGACTACGGGCTCACGGTGGGGACGATGGCCCAGCTCCTGCGCCTCTACCTCAGCGGCACCGACGCCTCCGTCCTCCGCCAGGGCGAAACCGAGACCGACATCCTCGTGCGGTTCGACGAAGAGCTCCGCATGTCGCGCGAACGCGTGCTGGCGCTGCCGATCCCCACGCCCCGCGGCATGGTGCCGATCTCCGCCCTGGTCAAGGCCGAGGACTCCTTCGGGCCCGCCAAGCTGATGAAGTTCGACAAGCAGCACCTGGTGCAGCTCTCTCTCTACCTCTTCCCCGGCCACTCGATGTCCGAGGTGCAGAACGAGTTCGCGGCCAAGATGGCGAACGCCCCGAAGCACGGCGACGCCTGGTACCGCTACGGCGGCAACTCCGAATCGCTGGCCGAAGGCCTGGCCGACATGCTGATGGCCGTCATCATCGCCATCATCCTCACCTACATCCTGCTGACCGGCCTCCTCGAAAGCTTCTGGCAGCCGCTGATCATCATGATGACCATCCCGCTGGGCGCCATCGGCGTGGCCTGGGCGCTCAAGCTGACCGGGCTCACCATCTCGATGATGGCCCTGATGGCCATGGTCATGCTGATCGGGATCGTGGTCAACAACGCCATCCTGATCCTCGACTACGCCAACTGGCTCCGCCGCAACCGTCAGCTGGGCTGGCGCGACGCGGCGCACGACGGCGCCGTCTCGAAGTTCCGCGCCGTGCTGATGACCAACATCGCGTCGATCGCGGCGATGATGCCGCTGGCCATGGCGATGTCCGAAGGCTCCGAAATGCGCCAGCCGATGGCCATCGCCTCCGTGGGCGGCCTGACGGTCTCCACGCTGATGGCCGTCTTCCTGATTCCGGCGCTCTACTGGGCCGTTCCCTCGGTCTGCGGGAAGTTCGTCGGGCTCTTCCGCCGGAAGAAGGCCGTGGCGTGATCGAGGAGATGGACGCCGCCGGCGCCGAGGCGCTGGCGGCCCGGTTCGAAGGCGAAGGGCGCTCCGTGGAGCGCCTGGGCTGGGCGCGGCAGCAGTTGCTGCAGCGCGTGCTCGCCGAGAGTTCGTGGGAGCGCTGGAGCGGCCTGGTGGACGGCCCCGACGTGGACAAGCTCCTTTCGGGCGGCGAGTTCCGGCTGCGTTCCGAGCGCGTGAACGGCCCGAAGATCGCCTTCTGCGCCGCCGACCCCGCGCGGCGCGCCGAAGCCGTGGAGCTCCTGAAGATCGACCCCGGGATGCTGGAGCGGAAGATCGCCTCGCTCTCCAACGGCGAGATGCGCCGCGCGATGCTCGCCCGGATCTGGATGGAGCGCCCGGACCTCCTGGTCCTGGACGACTTCAAGGGCGGGCTCGACCCCTTCTGGCGCGAAACCCTCCCGAAGATCGTCGAAAAGCTGGACCGCGAAGGCGTCCGCGTGGTGAAGATCGTCTACCCGAAGGGCGAGGGCGCCGCGGAAGGGGAGTTCGAGGACGCCCCCGCCGAGGCCGTGGCCTACGCGCCCGAACGCTTCCCCGACTCGCTCAAGCCGATGGTCCCCGCGGGAACCGAGGTCGCGGCCTTCCGCGGCGTCCGCGTGAGCTACGGCGACCACGTGGTCTTCGACGGGCTGGACTGGCGGATCGCCGCGGGAGACCGCTGGCTGCTGGCCGGGCCGAACGGCGCGGGCAAGAGCACCCTGCTCGCGCTCCTGCGCGCCGACCATCCGCAGCTCTTCAAGAACGACGTCGTCCTGTTCGGCGAACGGCCCGGACAGGGGCTGGACGTCTGGACGCACCGCCAGCGCGTGCTGCTCCTCTCGCCCGAACTGCAGATGCACCTCGCGCCGCGTTCCCGCGTGCGCGACGTGGTGCTCGGCGGAGTCCAGAACGTCTGGGACCGCGTCGCGCCCCCCACCTGGGCCGAGGAGACGCGGACGCGCGAGGCGCTGGACGCGCTCGGGATCGCGGACTGGGCGGAGTCGCGCTGGTCCGCGCTCGAGCCCTCGAAGCAGCGCCGCGCGCTCATGGCGCGGGCCTACGCGTCGGTTCCGGAGATCCTGCTGCTCGACGAGACCTTCCACGGCCTCGCGCCCGAGGACGAGCGCGCGATGCGCGCGGCGCTGGAGCGGATGCTCCCGCAGGTCCCCGTCCTGGTCTGGGTGACGCACAACGAGGCCTCCGCGCCGCGCTGGCTGAACCGCTCGCTGCGCCTGCGCGGCCGCTCCTGACCGCGTTCCGGCGAGCAC
Organism: Fibrobacterales bacterium; assembly: GCA_017650365.1. GTDB lineage: Bacteria > Fibrobacterota > Fibrobacteria > Fibrobacterales > CADBQJ01 > CADBQJ01. The sequence continues at coordinate 3,478 of JAGCEZ010000094.1, forward strand.
TTCCCGCTTTTCAGAAATCGACCGACACGACCGCGCCGGCGAGCAGGAGCAGACCTCCCGCCCCCGTGAAGATCCAGGCCGCGGTCCGCTTGCGGTCGCCCTGCTCCTTCAGCGCGCGGTTCCGCTCCAGGATCCGGTCGAAGTTCGGGCCCGAGGGGACGACCACGCCCTCGATCCGCTTCTTCTTCTCCCGGGCGAGGGCGTAGTCGTTGTCGGCCAGGGCGAAGAGCGCGACCGCCGCGCCCAGCGGGGCTGCCGAGGCCCAGAGCAGCGTCTTGCCGCGGGAGACGCGGGCGCGGCGGGCGAGGAGCGCCTCCTGCGCCGCGCGTTCCGCCTCGGACAGGGGCTCCATCTCCACGAAGAGACGGTTCGGGCGGTGCGCGTCGATCCGGAACGCGATCGTCGTGTCGCGGTACCCGGGCGCGAAGAGCGTCGCGACGCCGACGCCGAGCCCGACGTCGCGCCGTTCGAAGGGGGTGCGGTGCTTCGCGGGCCTCAGGAAGTCGGGCTCGGCGTCGATCCAGAGCTCGGCCCCGGAGGGGACGCTGTGCACCGAGAGCGTCGGGCGGACCCGCTGGAGCGCGAGGTGGAGCCTGCGCCTCTCCCCGGGCCGGAGCCGGACCGTCTTCTGCGCGGCCCAGACGTTGTTCTCCACGAGCCAGCGCACTTCGACCAGATGCTCGCCCGGGGGCAGCGAGTCGACGAGCGCGGGGGTGCGGTGCGCGGTCCGGCGGCTGTCGATCCAGACGGGGAGCCCCTCCTCGGAGGCGGTCAGGTCGAGCGAGGCGAACGGCTCGGGCTCCGGTGCCGGGCTCCTTCCGGGCGCGGGCTGCGGGAGGGGCCGCGCGGCGGCCGAGGAATCCTGCGCGGGAGCGGGGGAGGGGGCTCCGGCGTCCGCGGAATCCGGCTTCGGGGACGGTTCCGGGCACTTTCCTTCGGACTTCGAGAGGTCGAGCGTCTCGCCGCCTTCGAAATAGAGCGCGGAGATGGCGGCCTTGGGCAGGCGCAGGCTCCGCGCGGAACCGTCCCCGAGCCTTCCGGAGACCTCGAGCGTGTCGTTCCGCATCCCCGCGAACTCCACTTCGCGGTACTGTCCGTCCCTCAGTTCGAGCAGGACGGAGCAGCGCGTCTCCCCGTCGGCGGCGAACGCCGGGAGAAGCGACGCGGCGCAGAGCAGCGCCGCGAGCGGGCGCCTGCGCGAAGGACTGGAAACGGATCTCTCCACGGGACAAAAATAGACTCCGCAAAAAGGGCCCGGGAGGCGCCGGAAACCGCCTTTTCGGGCGCGGATTAGCTAGATTTGCGCCATCGTTCCCAAACCCCTCCGGAGATCTTCCATGCTCAAAGGAAACGCTCTCGTCGGCCAGTCCGGCGGCCCCACCTCGGTCATCAACTCCAGCCTCTGCGGCGTGATCCAGCAGGCGCTCAAGTCCAAGGCGATCGACAAGGTCTTCGGGATGTCCTACGGCATCGCCGGTTTCATGAACGACGAAGTGATCGACCTCGGCGCCGAAGGCTCCAAGACCATCGAAGGGCTCCGCCGCACCCCCGGCTCGGCCCTCGGCTCCACCCGCCACAAGGTCAAGGAAGAGGACTTCCCCCGCATCATCGAGCAGCTGAAGAAGTACAACATCCGCTACTTCTTCCTCATCGGCGGCAACGACACCATGGACACCATCCACCGCGTCGAGGCCAAGTGCCGCGAAGTGGGCTGGGAACTCAAGGGCATCGGCGTCCCGAAGACCGTCGACAACGACCTCTTCTGCACCGACCACACCCCCGGCTTCGCCTCCGCCGCCAACTACGTCGTCACCTCCGTGCAGCAAGGCGGCCGCCTCGCCTGCGACATGCAGCGCGTGGACCAGTACGTCATCTACCAGACCGTCGGCCGCGACGCCGGCTGGCTCGCCGCCTCCTCGGTCGGCGCGAAGAAGAAGCCCGAGGACGCGCCCCACATCGTCCTCGTGCCCGAACACCCCGTCTCCAAGGAAGCGCTCCTGGCCAAGGTGAAGGCCGTCCAGGCCAAGGTCGGCTGGTGCTCCATCGTCATCGGCGAAGGCGCCCGCTGGGCCGACGGCACCTACATCTCGGCCCCCGAGGTGAAGGACGCCCACAACAACCCCGAGCTCGGCGCCATGGGCGGCACGAGCGCGGCGATGAACCTCCACAAGCTGATCGCCAAGGAAACCGGCTGGCGCGGCGAGTTCCAGATCGTCGAAAGCCTCGCGATGTGCGCCATCGACCGCGCCTCCAAGGTCGACCTCGACGAAGCCTACCGCTGCGGCGTCGAAGCCGTCAAGCTCGCCGAAAAGGGCAAGACCGGCCTGATGGTCACCATCGAGCGCAAGTCCTCCAAGCCCTACCGCGTCGCCTACGGCTCGGCGCCCCTCTCGAAGGTGGCCGTCGACGCCAAGCCGATGCCCGACGACTTCATGGAAGCGGACGGGATGTTCCCCTCGAAGAAGTTCGTCTCGTACATCACGCCCCTCCTCAACGCGCCGGCCGACTTCTCCGTCTTCCGCCGCGTGAAGGCCAAGGCCCCGGCCGCGAAGAAGGCCGTCGCCAAGAAGGCCTGCGCCTGCAAGTCCTGCGGCTGCGCGAAAAAGGCGGTCGCGAAGAAGGCCCCGGCGAAGAAGCCCGCCGCGAAGAAGGCCGCCAAGAAGAGCTCCAAGTAACCTCGAACCCACCACACAGGATCAGAGATGAACAACACCGAAACCAAGTACACCCAGTTCGCCCTCGCCCGCGAAATGCTGCAGACCGCCGACGTGGTCCGCAACTTCGACGTCAAGGCGATCGACGAAGTCGTGGCCAATCTCAAGGACAAGGTCCTGCTCTCCGGCGAAGGCTCCAGCCGCATCTTCCCGGCGAAGAACACCCTCTACCGCGCCAACAAGAAGGGCTACGCCCAGCGCATCTTCACCGAAGGCGCCACCCAGGCCCTGGAATACAAGCTCGACGACGCCACGGTCTTCGTCGCCTCGAACTCCGGCAAGACCAAGGAAGGCGTCCGCCTGATCCGCAAGCTGAAGGCCGAAGGCCACAAGTCTATCGTCGGCATCGTCGCCCACGAAGGCACCCCGATCGTCGCCGAAGCCGACTACGGCTACGTCCTCACCTGCGGCAACGAAGACGCCGTCGCGGCCACCAAGTCGGTCGTCGAACAGGCCCTCTTCACCGACCTCGTCTTCCGCAAGGCCAACGGCTCGCGCATGCCCGACCTCAAGAAGCTCGGCGACGCGATCGAGGAAGTCCTCACGATGAAGGTCCCCGAAGAGATCGTCTCCGCCCTCGCCAACGCCCCCGTCCTCTACTGGGCCGGCCGCAACAACGGCGTCGCCGAAGAGCTCCGCCTGAAGACCAACGAAATCACCCGCAAGAAGAGCGACTACCTGGAAGGCACCTACGCCGCCCACGGCATCGAGGAAGTGATGCGCGCCAACGAGGCGATCATCGTCGTCGATCCGTTCGAACAGGAAGAGGAAAAGTTCGACACCTGCCTCCGCAAGGGCGTCGGCCTCCCCATCGTCGCGATCAGCACCCGCAAGACCAGCTTCCCCACGATGATCATCCCCGACGTCGGCTGCCCGAGCCTCGAAACCTACGTGCAGCTCTGCGCCGGCTGGTCGCTGCTGATGGAAGTCGGCCTGGCCAACAACATCAACCTCGACAAGCCCGAACGCGCCCGCAAGGTCGGCAACGAATTCGTCGGCTAGTCTCCGGTTCCGGAAACGGAAAGGGCCTCCCTTCGGGGAGGTCTTTTTTCGCATGTGGAGAGGGGAGGCGGACGGCGGGGGAGCGGTCGGCTTACAGCAGGCCGCGTTCCTCCATATCGTCCTCCTCGAGCCCGAGGTAGTGGCCGAATTCGTGGAGGTAGGTGATCCGCGCCTCTTCGTCGAAGATCCCGAAGTCCTCCTCGCTGTAGTCCCAGAGCTCGGAGAGGAAGAAGGTGATGGCGGGCGATTCGCACGACGGGCACTCGCCCGATTCGGCGATCGACGGGCCGCTGAAGACCCCGAGCGTGTCGGGCGCGAGCCCCTCTTCCAGCCAGTGGGGGGCCATTTTCCACTCGCAATAGACGGGTACGCCCTCCGCGAGTTTCCGCAGGTCTTCCGGAAGCGAATTCTGGATGCGCTTCACGATGGCGTCGATGCGCCGCGCGAGCCGTTCTTCGAGCGCCTGCTGCTGCGTTTTCCGGCCTGAACCGCCCATTTTTCCCTCCATGGGGAGCAATTTGGCGAAAGTGTCCTCTGGAAGGGATTTTAGCTTGTGAAAAAGGCGATGTCAACCCGTCCAAAATGTTAAGGAGAGTTTATCTTTCTAAAAAAGCGTTGTCAGGGAGGACGAAATGGCCAAAAAAGCATTCCTTTTCGCGATCGCCTTCGCGGCGTTCTGCGCCGTCTCCTGTTCCGACGGCGGTTCCTCCGGCGGTTCCGGCGGGAAGGATTCCGCCCAGGCGGAGATCCAGAAGGCCTACGAATACACCGTCGAATTCGTCGCCGGAATCGTCGAGTACCGCACGGTCTATCTCGAAGGCGGCGTGCCGGACAAGCGCCACAGCTTCAACGTCGAGCAGTGCGGCCGCGACACCGCCTGCATCGACTCGCTCGTCCGCGTCGTCATCGACGAGAAGCTGGCGGGCTACGGCATCAAGGCCGACTGCGCGCTCGACACGAACTGCCTCCTGGCCTGGCGCGATTCCATGACCACCGCCTCCGAGGAGTGGGAGGACGACGGAGGGGACGACGGCTACCAGCAGTCCTGCCACTTCACGAACGAGCTGGCCGGCACCTGCGAGGAGTACGCCTGGTACCTCTTCGGGAGCCAGGGGGCGATCGACGCCGCCACGGCCTGCCAGGACGCCGCCGCCGAGGGCGGCCGGTGCCAGAAGACCAAGTGCCGACTCTCGCTCGAAGAGTCCGAGATGGACGCCATGCACGCCACCTACGCGCTCGACAAGGCGCTTTGCCCCGACAAGAGCCTCGACAGGTCGCTTCACATGGATTTCGCGGAAGGCATCATGTGCTACGAGTCGTTCTACAACTCGAGCAATTCCATGGCCGTCAACAGCGCGAACACGATGCTTGCCAACGGCTACGAGGAAGGGCCGTGCGGCGGCCAGTATTCCGTGGTCTGCGAAGCGACAGTCCAGAACGTCGAAAAGCAGATCAGAAACCAGGTCCGGGTGACCCCGAACAACACGAACCTTTGCGCGACCTCCGCGGCGCCTCTCGAAGAGTAGGCCCGCGAACTCGCCGGAAATCAAGCCTTTCAAGGAGAAATCGATGAAGACGACCAAAACCCTGATTGCGGCGGCGTTCGCCGTTTCGATGGCCTTCTGGGCCGTTTCCTGCGGCGACGACAGTTCCTCCGGCGGTTCCGGCGGCAACGGCGGGCATAGCGCGAAAAGCCTCGCCCAGGAGAAGGCCGACCAGGTGAAGGCGGTCCTCGACTCGATCGACGTGGCCGCCGCGATGGGAAACGACGCGATTCTCGCCCACTTCGGGATCTCGAGCGCCGAAGCCGCGGACGCCGACCTTCTGGTGGCGGCCAAGGCCCGCGTGATCGACGGCCTGCGCATCGCCGGCCTAGACGGCGAGTGCGGCGTTTCGGTCGAATGCCTCGCCAACTGGGTGGACTCGATCGTCCTCGACGCCGAAAAGTGGGAAAACTCCGGAGACGGCGAATACGACCAGGCCTGCCGCATGGTGATCGACGCCAACGGCACTTGCGAAGAGCACGCCTGGAAGTTCCTCGACGCCGAGGCGATGGCCTTCGGCAACACCGCCTGCAACGAGCTCTACGAAACCGCCGGCAACCTCGGCATGGCGAGCGCCTACATCAAGATCGAGGCCGGCCGGTGCAACAAGAAGGTCAAGTGCACGATCCAGGTGGACCAGGCGCCCGACGACGTGGGCTACCTGCACGCCATCTACGGCTACACCAAGGAGGCCTGCGGCGAAGCCGGGAACTCGAGCAGCTCCGCCAGCTCCTCCTCCGGCAAGAGCTCCGCGAGCGGCGGCAGCGGAAATTACGACGCCGTCGTCCACCAGATCTCCGGCACTTCGCACTGCAACGAATACTGGTACGACAGCGACAACAACGAGCAGAGGATCTGGGCGCAGCAGGTGATGGAACTCTCCGAAACGCATCCCGAATACGGCATGTCGAGCGGCGCCTGCCCCACGGAAGGCTATCCCGTGACCTGCGATCCCATCTACAAGCCGCTCGAAGGCGGCGAATCCATGGGGACGTTCAAGATCGTCGAACACGTCAACCACGAGGGATGGTGCCCCTCGGAAGACGACGAAGAGGACGGTTCCGGCGACGAATAGCCCGTCCGGAAACGCGAAAGGAACTTGAACGCGACAACGCCGCGCGAGGCGGCAAGGAGAGAACGATGAAGAAGATGTTTGGGATGATGCTGGCCGTCGCGGCCGCGGCCCTGGTCGGCTGCGGCGACGACTCCTCGACCTCCGGCGGCAACGGCGGGAACGGAGGCAACGGCGGGAACGCCGCAGACAACGTCAAGAAGCAGCAGGCGCTCGAGCAGGCGGCCGAGATGCAGGCCGCCATCGCGCAGGCGATCGCCACGGGCGACTACTCCGCGCTCGACCAGTACGGCATCGACGAGGACTGCGCGCAGGACTCCGTTTGCCTCAAGGGCAAGATCGCCGAAGGGCTCGACGCGGTCGGCATTCCCGGCCTGAGCGGCGAATGCATGCTCGACGTGGACTGCTTCGACAGATGGCAGGATTCCCTCGCCGCCAGCGTGAGCTGGGCCTTCTCCGGCAACAAGGACTACGACAACGGCTGCAGCTACGACGGCGCGGGCATGGTCTGCCAGGAAGTTCTCTGGAACTCCTCCGACACCGCGGCCGCCAAGCAGGGCGCTTCTCAATGCGCCGCCCTGCAGTCGGGCTACGCCGCGCAGTACGGCGAAGTCTCCGTCGGCCCCTGCAGCAAGAAGAAGAGCAAGTGCACCATCTCTTCCCACAAGGACCCCCGGCTCGCGCTCTTCGACGCCGAATACGGCACTTCCGACCTAGCCTGCCAGGACGTCGATGACGACGAAGGCGGCGAAGGCGGCGAAGGCGAAGGCGGCAACAACACGCCCATGAAGAACGGCGCCTACGCGCACATGGACGGCATCAGCAATTGCACGGAAGTCTACGACGATCCCGACTACGTCGCCGACGTGTGGGTCGGGATGCTGGGCTACGCCGCCGGCAAGTGCGCTTCCAAATATTCGGTGGCCTGTGATCTCGACGTCTCCGGCGACGGCTCCACCACGCAGCAGAAGCTGACGCCCGACGCGCCCGTGGGCTGCGAAGGCTATTCCGGAAGCGAAGGCGACGACGGCGACGATGATGACGAGTACGCCTGGGGGTACCTGGAAGGCGCCGACATGGGCTACTGCCAGGAAGTCCACACCCTGGCGTCGCAGGTCGGCGGCAACGGCGTCTACAAGGCCGGGCGGTGCCCGTCCAAGTATTCCGTCGCCTGCGAACTCGAGGGCGATCCTTCGGAAAGCTCCGAACAGTGGAAACTGACCCCGAGCGCGGTCGTCACCTGCGACGACCTCCAGTAGGGCCGTCGCGGCGAATCGAAGTCCAAACGGAAAAGGCGGAACCGGAAGGTTCCGCCTTCTTCTTTTCCGTCCGGTCGCGCTATTTCGACGTGGCGGTGTGGACGCCGTCCCAGGGTTCGCCGGGGGCGACGGGCGGGCGCAGGGCGTATTCCGCGCACCGCGCGGCGAAGACGCGCGAGGGGGTGGTGCGGCAGCCGGGCGCGCGGTCGGGCCGGTTGGGCTCGAGCTCGTCGCACTTTTCGAAGAGTTCCTTCGCCTTCTCCCACTCCATGGCGAGGTAGGCGGCGCGGGCTTCGTCCCAGAGGCGGAGGAGCGTCTCCGTCCGTCCGTCCAGCTCCTTCCGTTCGCACAGCGGTTCGAGAACCTCGACCGGTTCGCTCTTGCCGACCACGCGCAGGCGGTCGATCGGGCGGAAGACGACCGCGTCTCCCGCGAGGTCAGCGGTCGCCCTCGAGACCAGGACGTAGACGCCGTACTGCTTGGCCCCGCTTTCGAGCCGCGCGGCCAGGTTGACGTCGTCGCCCATCATCGTGTAGTTCATGCGGACGGAGGAGCCCATGTTCCCCGTGACGATCTCGCCGGAGTTGATCCCGACGCGCATCCGCATCTCGTGCACGACGGCGGGCCACTTGTCGCCCTCGGAGGCCCACTTGGCGCGCAGCCCGCCCAGCTTCTTCTGCATCTCCAGCGCGGCGAGGACGGCGCGGAGGGCGTGCTCCTTCACCTCGACCGGCGCCCCGAAGAAGGCGATGATCGCGTCGCCCTCGTACTTGTCGAGCGTGCCGCCGTTCTTCAGCAGGATCTCGGTCATGGCGGTGAGGTATTCGTTGATCAGCTCGACCAGCTTCGCCGCGTCGCCGATCTTCTCGGAGAAGGTGGAGAAGCTCTGGATGTCGGTGAAGTAGGCGGTGAGCAGCTTCTTCTGGCCGCCGAGCGCGGGCATCTCGTCGTTCTCGAGCATCTGGTCGATCAGCTCGGGCGAGATGTAGCTCTTGAAGGCCTCGACCGCGTGGCGCTTGTCCCGCTCCTCGAAGAGGTACTTCAGGATGAGCGCGGCGAGGTAGGAGCAGAGGAGCGTGAGCCAGGGGTCGACGAGCCCGAACCAGAGGTCCTTCTCGACGAACCACTTGAACTCCAGCGCGAAGACGCCCACGCCCAGGACGAGGACGAGCGCGAGGGAGGGGAGCGGTTCGAGCCTCCAGGCGAGCAGCGCGACCAGGAGCGCGAGCAGGACGACGGCCAGCGCCCGTTCCGCCTCTCCTGCGCGGACGACGGAGTGGCCGTCCAGGATGTTCTCCAGAAGCGTGGCGTGGAGGAAGATGCCGGGATAGGCGCGTTCCCCGGGCGCGGAGACGATGTCGAAGAGGGCGCTGGCCGTGGAACCGAGCAGGAAGATCCTGCCGTTGTAGAACCCGTCGTCCAGGCGCCCCTTGAGGACGTCGGCGTAGGAGAGGGTCCTGAACGCGGACTTGCCGCGCCCGGCGAAACGCAGGAGGAGCCGGCCGTCGCCGTCGGTCGGGAGGAGCGCCGGTTCGCCGACGGCGAGCGTTTCGCCGGGCCCGATCGCCCGGACCGCGTCCGCGTCGAGGGCGAGGAGCGCGCGGAGGAGGCCGTCGCGCAGGAGAAGGACGTCGGAGGAGAACGAGCCGTCCTCCGCGCGCCGGACCTGGATCTCGCGCGACAGCACGCGCCGCCCGCCCGGGGGGAGCGAGTCCGCGAGGGGCTTCGCGCGGCGCAGCAGGCGCGCGGTGTAGGCGCTGACCGTGACCTCCTCGTCGTCTTCGTCGGTCAGCGCCAGGTCTTCGTCTCCCTCGGACCGGAAGACGGAGTCGAGGAGCGCGTCCTCGAGCGTCTGCCCGTCCTCGACGTCGGCCTCGAGGTCGCCCTCTTCGGTCCGCGAAAGCGTGACGGAGGTGGCGACGCGGACCGGGTCGGAATCGGGCGCGAGGGCGAGGATCTCGTCCTTCCGCGCGAGGAGTTCGAGAACGGCCTCGCCCGCGACGTGCGGCGCGGAGGTCCGGAGCTCGCCGTTTCCGGAGAAGAGCCGGAGCGGGGGAGGGAGGACGATCCCGCGGCCCGGTTCGACGTGGATCTCGGACGGGGAGGCGCCCATGGTCCGGAGCGCGCCCTGGAGCGCGAGGACGGGGTAGAGGCGCGTCGGGCCGCTCTCCTCCGTGGCGGGGAAGGGAATCGCGTGGAGGAGCGGTTCGCTCCGGTGGACGCCGTCCTTGTCGGCGACGACGTTGACCAGGCCGACGGCCCCCGCGGCCTGCGAGAGTTCGGGGAAGACGTTGTCGAGCAGGGGCCAGCGCCAGGGGGAGATCCATTCGGACTCGAACGCGGAGGCGGGGTTGTTCCTCCGGAACCACTCTTCCGTCGAGAAGGGTTCCCAGGTGCTTCCGGAGTAGGAGTCCTTCCGCCCGGCGGTCGCGCCCGCGACGACGCGGCCGGAGGCGCGGACGGCCTCCACGAACGCGGAGTCGGCGTCGAACCCGTGGCGGAGGAGCGGGCGCACCCGTTCGCGCTCACGCTCGTCCAGGATCGTCCCGAGCACGGCGTCGGCCCGCTCGGCCTCGCGCGCGCCGAAGTCGGCGTTCTTGAAGAGGATGTCGAAGAGGACCGCGGCCGCGCCCCCGTCCGAGAGGCGCTTCACCACCTCGGCGTGGTGCGTGCGGGGCCAGAAGTGGTAGGGCCCGAGCTCCTCCAGCGAGCTTTCGTCGATGTCCACGACGACGATGTCGGGTTCGGGGAAGGACTTCCTCTCGACCCCCTCCTCCTCGAAGGCGAAGCGGAGCGACCAGTCGAAGTCGTAGAGGACCTTTTCGAGGTCCTGGCGGATCGCGGAGAGCGAACCGGCAGAGGGGACGAGGAAGAGGACGAAGAGAACCGCCAGCGCGGCGCCGAGCAGGCCGAACAGGAATTTGCGGACTCTTTTCGGCAGTCTGGGCATCGGCTTCGCTGGGAGATCGCTCCCGGTTTGTCTGTCGCGCTATTTCCGCCAAAGCTATCTATTTTTGCCTTTGATGGCGACAAAAGGGAAAAAGAGCTCCTCCTCGAAGCCGAAGGCGAAGGAAACCGCGCAGGAGGGCGCGGAAGGCCAGAACCCGTTCGCGCGCGAAGTCGCCGGCTGGTTCCTCTTCATCGTCTCGGCCATCGGGCTCGCCTCGCTCTTCGCCCTCGTCGGCATGCAGCGCCCCCGCGGCGACGTCTTCGGGAAGTTCGCCGTCGAGCTCCAGCAGATGTTCGGCGCCCTGCCCGCGTTCCTGCTGACGCTCTGGGGGATCCTCGCCGGGCTGAAGCTCGTCGGGCTCTCGTTCCTGAAGATCCCGGGACGCCTCCTGGCGGTCGTCTTCCTCCTCTGGGTCGAAATCGTCTGGCTGATGAGCGCGGGCTACGCCGTCGCCGGCTCGACGACGGTGGTCGACTACGTGAACGGCGGCGGGAAGTTCGGGCGCTTCCTCATGCGCGTGGTGGCGGTGCCGCTGGGCGGGCGGAGCACGCTGGCTCCGCGCGTGGCGGGCGCCGTGGCCCTCTTCTTCACGGTCGTGCTCGGCTTCCGCTGGAGCCCGACGGCCCTGGTGGAGCGGATCGTGGCCAGACTGCGCAGGATCCGCCGCAGCGCGGCCGACCGCGCCGAAGAGGAACTGAAGAAGGCCCACGGCGACCTGATCGCCAGCCCGGCCGAGACGGCGATCCGCGAACGGGAGAACGCGAAGAAGACCGGCGCGCAGCCGGCCCCGGCGGAACTCCCCGCGGCGTCCGCTCCCGAACCCGCCTCCGAGCCCGAGTCGCTGGAGAAGCTCTCGTACGAGGAGCTGAAGCGGCGCGGGCTGAGCGACGCGGAGATCCGCAAGATCGCGGAGACGCGCGACGACAAGGACCAGGACCGCCAGTACAACGAGTGGAAGTTCGGCGCGCGGCGGAGCCCGGAACCCCTTCCCGAACCGCCCGCGCCTCCCGCCCGGAACGACGACGTTCCCGAACAGGTCCCCGCCGGGCCCGCGCCCGACGCCTCCGGAACGCCGTTCCCCGAAGCCCCCGCGCCCGAAGACGAGCCCGGGGACGAGCCGGCGACGCGCCGCTTCTCCGTCGGCGAGTTCGAGAAGTACAACCGCGCCCGCAGCGGCGGGCCCGAACCGGAGCCCGCGCCCGCGAAGCCC
>JAGCEZ010000095.1 GCA_017650365.1 Fibrobacterales bacterium
CTTGCGCCCGGTCAGGCCGCAGTCGCCGTGGGGGCCGCCCACCACGAACTTGCCGGTGGGGTTGATCAGGTAGCGCGTCTTCGAGTCGAGCAGCTTCGCGGGAATCGTCTTCTTGACCATCTTCACGAGGTCGCGCTCGATGCGGTCGTGCTCGACGTTCTCGTCGTGCTGCGTGCTGATCACCACGGCGTCCACGCGGACCGGGCGGTCGCCCTCGTACTCCACCGTCACCTGGCTCTTGGCGTCGGGACGGAGGTACTTTAGCTCGCCCTTCCGGCGCATCTCGGTCAGGCGGTCCATCAGCCTGTGGGCCAGCACGATCGGCGTCGGCATCAGCTCATCGGTCTCGTCGCAGGCGTAGCCGAACATCATCCCCTGGTCGCCGGCGCCCTGTTCCGCGGTCGCCTTGCCTTCCGCGCCGCGGGCGTCCACGCCCTGCGCGATGTCGGGGCTCTGCGCGTCGAGCGTCACCATCACCGCGCACGAGTCGGCGTCGAAGCCCAGGCCGGGCTTGTCGTAGCCGATTTCGCGGATCGTGTTCCGGACGATCTCCGGGATGTTCACGTGCGCCTTCGAGGTGATCTCGCCGGAGACGACGACCAGGCCCGTGGTGCAGAGGGTTTCGCACGCCACGCGGCTTTCGGGGTCCTGCGCGAGCATCGCGTCGAGGACGGCGTCGGAGATCTGGTCGGCGACCTTGTCGGGGTGGCCCATCGAGACCGCTTCGGAGGTGAACAGATGGCGTGCCATGCGGCGCTCCTTGTGCCTTTCGGCGAAAAGGGGGAAATATGGCGCAAATGTAGCCATTTCGAGGCTTTCCGCCCTCCCGGAGCCCCGCAGGCCGAAAGGGCTATCTTTCCGGAAAACCAAGGGGGTTCCAAATGGACGAAAACAAGGCCAGAAAGACGAACAAGACCCTCCGCCACCAGCGGTTCACCACCTTCATCCTCTCGCTGCCGGTGCTCGTCTTCGTCGTGATGTCGCTCCACAACAAGGCGGCCGAACGCCCCGCCGCCGTTTCCGAAGAGCCGGCCGTCGCCCAGGCGGGCGCCTCGCTTCCCTCCTCCGCCCCCAGCGCCGTCCCGCAGCAGAGCGCCGACACGGTCTGGATCGACGTCCGCACCCCGCAGGAGTTCGACGGCGGGCATCTGCCCGGCGCGATCAACCTCCCGGTGGACGGCTTCGAAGAGCTCCTCCCCGCGACGGTCAAGGATAAATCGGCCATCGTCGCGCTCTACTGCCGTTCGGGCAACCGCTCCGGCCGCGCGCTCGCCATCGCGCAGAAGCTCGGCTACGCCAACGCCTTCAACGCCGGCGGCTACTCCGCGCTCAAGGCCTCGCGGTCCGAATAGGGATTCCGGAACAAGCGCAAAAGCCTCCCCGGAGGGAGGCTTTCCGCCTTCAACTCCCGGCGTCTCTCAATAGACCCGTTTGCGGGCGCCGTTCACCCACTCTTCCGTGCGGCCGTTCCGGAGCTGCACCGCCACCACGCCGCCGGTGACCTGCACGCCCACCGCGTTGGCGGAATAGACGCGCTTCCGGGCGCCGTTCACCCACTCCTCCACGTGGCCGCTCGCCGTCACAGCCGCGACGAGCGTCCCGTCCGTGTTCGCGGCGACGATGTTCGAACCGAAGATCCGCTTCCGCGCGCCGTTCGTCCACTCCTCGACGTGCCCGTTGCACACTCTCACCGTCGTAGCCATGTTCGCCTCCTGTGGTTCCCTCCTAAACTACGGTATTTACGCCGCCCGCGGATGATTTTTCCGCGAAAAAAAGCCTCCCCGGAGGGAGGCTCTCTGCTTTGAACGTACCGGACTCCGCGGCTACCGGAATTCCAATGACTGCCATTCAAGATCCAGCGGGGTATCGCTGCACCGCGTGCAGGCAGCGCCATAGGAGGTGGCGCCGAGTTCGTATTCAACGGCAATGGCATAAATATGCGTTGGATTGAAAGTGTTTGCACCACTCCAAGTTTGGAAACTTGTTGCCGGCGCCTCCACCGTCTGCCAAACGCCGTTGCCAACGAAGCTGTATTTGGGTATGCCTTCCTCGCCCTCGTAGGATGTTTTGTCAAAACCATAGATTTTCAAAGGCCTGCCTGCCGCGGCCTTGACCCGAATGACAATCGTATTACCGCCCTTGACGGGGGTCGCATTGGACAAGCTCGTGCCGTCAAGGACATAGAGCAGCCCGGAATAAACATAGCCCCACCCCATTTCGCTGGCGAACTTCAAAAGGGTGCAACTCGCCTTGAACGATTCCAATGTGGTTTGCATCGTTGCGGTGGCAGATTCTTCAGGGGACACATAGGTCAGCATCGTTCCTGCCGGTGAAGCCAACAAAACGTTGAATTGCCTCCTGTAGGATTTAGAAATCGCGTTTGACATCAAGCCCCACCTGTCTTTGCAACGGACGCTCACGCTGTCGTTCTGCAACGGCAAGCTCGTCGTGACGCTTTCCGTTTTTCCCTTCGCCGTCTCGAAAACGCCGTCGCCGTTCAGATCCCACCAGAGTGAATCGCGCTGATTACCGTTGGGGTCGGAACAAGTCAAAGCCGACGGACTGAACGTGACGCTTTCGCTCGTCGCAACAGATGAAATCTGAATCTGGCCGCTCAACGTCGGAGCCCCGTTCGAGACATCAACCGTTGCCGTGTCACAGACGCGGTTCCCATCGTCGTCGGTGGCGCAGAACTTTGCCATGTAGCGCACGCTGGCAGAAGTGTCGGGATAGACATGGCTGAACGAATTTGTCGTCTTCTGTTCGTCAAAGGTTCCATCTCCGTCATAGTCCCATTCGTAGAGCACAATGGTTCCGATGCCAGTTTGCGATCCAGAGTTGGGATCGCTCGCCGTTCCCCAGAACGAGCACGGCATCGCATTATGACAAACACGATTAGCACCGGCCTCGACAACGGGCATGGGGTTGAGAACCGTGACAATCAGGCTCTTGGTTGTGGAGTCGCCGTTGCTATCAGTCACTGTGATGGAGACGGTGTAGCTGCCGGCGCCCGCATAAGCGTGTTTAACGAAGGAACTGTCGGACTTGCGAAGCGTCGCCCCGTCGCCGAAGTCCCAATCGTAATGCTTGATGTCGTCAACGCCGTTCGCGTCAACCAAATACGCGAGCGTGAAGGCGACGGTGTCGTTGATGGTAACCGTGGTGTAATTGGAACCCCATTGCAGGATGTCGGGTTTGTGCGGAACGTAGCCTTCCGCCCGCGACGAGCTCGTCGTCGCTGTTCCGGACGATTCGCCCTGGCCGGCGTTCCCCGAATCCGATGAACCTTCCGCGCTGTTCCCGTTCTGCGAACCGCCTGCCGCCGATGTTCCTTCTTCGTTCGACGTTCCGGATCCGGATATCTCACCGCCAGAAGACCCGTCTGCGCCACCGTTCTGCGAATTCCCGGAATTGGAAATTCCGTTCGCTGAAGAACCCGCCGCGGAGGATTCATTGTCATCGTCGTCGACAATGACAATCCACCTCTTCCCGTTGCAGAAATAGAACTCTCCTTCGGAGGTGATGAAAACTGTCTCGCCATACCGGCTGGGAGCGCAGGCGTTCGCATCCGCGAGAGTCGTGTACTCCTGCGTTTTGCCGTTCCCGCCGTTCGACGGTCCGCTGCCACCGTTGCCGCCGTCGTCTCCGCACCCGGCGAACATCAGCGCGGTGAGCGCCGCAACGGCGGGAATGATCTTTCCAGTGATGTGCATCTTCATTTGCGGCTCCTTTAACGCGTCGATGTGCGCCTTTTTGCCGGCACGTCCTTCGCAGGCTTGGTTTTCGGTAAGCGTGGCACCTTGCTGCGACACTGCAGATTCTTCTTCAGCGGGCAATCAACGTTCTCTGTGTCCTCCCCACACGCCTTCAGCAGCGTCTGATTGTCCAGGATGCCAGACCGATGTGATTTTCCCGGAGCAAGAAGCGATTCCAAGACGGGGCGCACCTTGTCCTTTCCAGCACTTTCCCACTTATTTTCGAACAACCACATTGCCAACTTGCGCAAGCACTCCACGCTCGGAGTTACACATTTTAGCGGACACGGACGAATAAACGGCGAAAACACGACCTGTTCGATAGCACCTTCAATGTCTGGTATCTCCAAAAGGAATGGCTTGGCATCATCTCTTCTGCCAAGAACAACCAAGCGATATTCGTTTTCCCATTCATAGGCGTATCTCTTGCTAAAGAACAACCCTTTCTTTCCGCTCCGCGCGATTTTTTTACATTCGGAGAACGATTTGTATTTTACCGGATCGAGCCACCGTTTAATAATATCCCTAGAAGGATTCACGCCTTTCAGTGGCGCCGAATCAATCACTGAGCGTTTAAAATCAATTCTGATTGGAATATCATTGGGCGACAATTCCAGCGTTTCATCCCGTTTTAGATTATACGCATTCCAATGCGCATAGGTTTCCCGCCTAACCACATGCTCTTTCTCGGGTACCTCAGAATCTTCTTCTCGAATCGGATAATTGCAGTCCATAAAGCACATGATTCCACATTTTTCTGCATTATAGCGGTTACATCCCTTTTTCACGAACGCCTTATCGATTTGATCATCCCAACGGGACGCGTTCCCAAGGGGTATTCCCCTTTGCTCGATCATTTCAATGAGCCTTGCCAACGTCGTAAAACGCATCAGCGTTTTGGGTGCTTGTTTCTTCACCTTTCCCGTTTTACTCTGCACGTTCTTTCCGGTTGAGCCTTTCTTGCTTCCTGCCATCTTTTCCCCTTCTAGTCCTTGATGCAGCGAACGGCGAACCCAACGCCTTTATGCATGCCACCCGGGCCGCCTCGAAACATGCTCATGCCGAGATGATAAGCCTGATTCAAGTCATGGTTGTCACTTGAAGTCCAATACGAGGCGTAATCATCCCCGGCGTCCATAAATGCACCATCGATATTCCTGCCTCCGGACGGGAATGCCGAGAAGCCGTATACATCCGTTCCGCCTCGTTCGGCGCCCACGCAAATGCCGGACGGCATTGCGCGATCATTGCACCAGCCGTATGTCGCCAAAAGCGCCCTCGCGGCTTTGGGGTGATTGACATCGTGATATGGCGGTTCGTAGCCATACGGATCGTCTACGAGCGTATCTCCCGCAAAGGAGAACAGCGCCCACATTTCGTCGTAATTAGGCAGATGCCACCCCTCGGGACAGGCGCCTCGCGCATTTCCGGCCGAGGCGCAGTCCACTCCATACCCGCAACCCGTTATCGCCGTGTCCATAGCCGCGGCCCAGGAATAGAGGCGACCGTACCGCGCGCAGTATTCCGCGCTGTCGTTGTAGCACCAGTTGCCGTAGGCAACGCCGTCGATTTCGTATTCGTAGTTCAGGTTTTCGGCCATCCACGTCTGCCCGTTGATGGTGACCTTTTTGTAAATGCTGCTGTCGCGCTCATCGCAGAAATGCGTCTGGGCGTTGTAGGCGACGACGCCGCAGAAGTTGCCGCTCAGCAGCGTGTCGACTACCACGCCGCCGCAGGAAATTTCGACGCCGATGCCTTCGATGGTGCGTCCCGTGCACGACGTTCCGGCTTCACCCTGGCCTCCCGGAGCGCCGTTGCGAAGGGTATCCACGACGACGTTTCCGCAAGTAATCTCGATGCCGACGCCTTCGATGGCGCGTCCGGAACACGAGACGCCCGGTTCGCCCTGCTGTCCCTGTCCGCCGTCCGTTCCATTCCGCAGCGTGTCGATGACCGCGTCACCGCAGGTGATTTCGATGCCGAGGATGCCGAGGCCGCGGCCGGTGCAGCTCTGCCCGACTTCGCCCTGCACGCCTTGGATGCCCTGCGGTCCCTGGGCGCCGTCATGGCCGTTGGTCAGCGTGTCGACGACGACTCCGCCGCAGCTGATGACCACTGCGGTGTCGCCGAGGGAAACGCCGGAGCAGCTTGCACCGGCGGAGCCGGGTTCGCCTTGCGCTCCCTGAATGCCTTGGATGCCCTGAGCGCCGTTCATCACGGTGTCTTTCTGCGCACCGCAGGTGATTTCCACGCCGTGCACGCCGTCCACTTCGATCGAAGCCAGCGTGCAGGAGGTGCCATCGGCGCCGTCCGTGCCGTTCCTCAGCGTATCGACCACAACGCCGCCGCAAGAGATTTCGATGCCGACGCCGTCGATGACGAGCCCGGAGCAACTCTGTCCGGCTTCGCCCTGCACACCTTGGATGCCTTGCGGTCCCTGGGCGCCGTCATGGCCGTTGGTCAGCGTGTCGACGACGACTCCGCCGCAGCTGATGACCACCGCGGTGTCGCCGAGCGAGACGCCGGAGCAGCTTGCACCGGCGGAGCCGGTTTCGCCTTGCGCTCCCTGGATGCCTTGGATGCCCTGAGCGCCGTTCATTACGGTGTCTTTCTGTGCGCCGCAGGTGATTTCGACTCCGTCAACTCCGTTGACGTTGATGGAGCTCAGAGCGCAGCTGGCTCCGTCATTGCCGTCCTCACCATTGACGATGGTAGCGACGAGCTGGTCGCCGCAGTAGATTTCCACGCCGTTGGCGACGGGCGTTGCCGTGCAGGAAGAACCGTTCTCGCCCTTCACGCCCGGAAGCCCTTGCGCGCCGTCCTGACCATTGGTCAGCGTGTCGAGAACCGCACCGCCGCAGGAGACCTCCACGCCTTCGGCGATGATTCGCGCGGTGCAGGAGGAGCCGTTTTCGCCTTTGACGCCGGGAATGCCCTGTTCGCCTTTCGCGCCCGCCTCGCCCTTTTCGCCGGCATCGCCTTTCATCGTCGTCCACCGGCGGTCGCCGTCGCAGACATAGACCGTGTTGTCGGCCAGGTTCACCACCATGTCGCCGATGGTGCAGACCTCCGACTTGTCGAGATCCGCCACCGTCCGCGTTCCGATGACTTGCGTCGTTTCGTCTCCGCAGGAAACCATCCCCGCAACGAGCGCGACAGCGGCGAGCATTCCGAGTTTCGTCTTCATGGCGATTCTCCTTCCTTTTGTTTCATGCCCTCAAAACGCGCGCAGCTTCGTCGCGCGCGGAAAGAACGAACGACGCCCGGGAACGCCCGGACGCCGTGAAGTTCTCGATTGTGTTCCTGGTCAGGATGCGCTGCTCGGACGTGCAGCCCCCCCCCCCAGCGAGAATCGTGCCAATTTTCATATCTACGTTATTCGCGGAGAGGAAATTTCTCTTCGCGGACAAGGTGGCGCAGACATTTGCATCGGCGGGATTCATGGTTCCAATCTAGTTTCTCTGACGCCCCTGTATCTTTTCTCGAAACCTCGGCGAAATTCCTATCGGACGATTTTCGCGTTCCGGGCAAAATTGTCCGATGGCGTTGGACGATTTTGCGCCGGCGTGGGCGCGTCATCCCGATTTTGCGCCATTTGCGAAGATTTGGGCGAATTCTCGAATTTGGGCGCGTTAATCCCTGTTTTGTGGGGCGTTCCTATCGGACGATTTTCGCGTTCCAGGCAAAATTGTCCGATAGTATCGGACAATTTTATCGCAATTAGGTATATTGTCCGATAGAAGTCCGTCCCAAGGTTCAAAATGATCGACCGTCCCCGTTACATCGACCAGGTCCGCCCCTTCTACGATTCCGACCTGATCAAGATCATCACCGGCATCCGCCGGTGCGGGAAATCCGTCATTCTGGAAAAGATCCGTCGGGAAATCTCGGGGAAGTCGGCCAACGTCGTCTCCCTGGATTTCGAAGACGCCGCGACGTTGGCGGCCGTTCCGAACGCACAGGCGCTGTTAGAGCACGTGGAGAACGCCCGAAAGGGGAAGACGGGGCTTTGCCACGTCTTCTTGGACGAAGTGCAGCGGTTGGACGACTGGGCCGCCGCCTGCAGAACGCTCCGCGTCCGGAACTGCTCCGTGTTCGTCAGCGGCTCCAATTCGAAGCTGCTCTCCGGCGAATTCGCCCGGGAGCTGTCCGGCCGCTACGTCTCCTTCCGGGTCCGTCCGTTCGTCTACAGGGAACTCGAGGAATACGCGAAGCAGCTGGGGAAGACGGCGAGCCTGTCGGACTACCTCCTGTGGGGCGGCTTTCCGAAGCGGATCGAATTCGACGGCCTCGAGGACCAGAAACGGTACCTGAACGAACTGAACGAGACCATCATCCTGAACGACATCGTCTCCCGCTACGGAATCCGCCAGGTGGAGACGTTCCGCAGCCTGGTCAACTACGTCCTGGTCTCCAACGCGCGAATCTTTTCGGCGCGGTCCGTCGCCGCCTACATGAAGACCACCGCCTTCGGCTGTTCCGTCGACACGATCGCGCGGTACATCGGCCATCTGGAGGAGGCGTTCATCGTCTCGCCGGTCAAGCTCTACTCCGCCAAGGCGAAGCGCGAACTGAGCTACTACCGGAAGATGTACGACGAGGACCTCTCGTTCAACTCCATCCGCGCCTTCAACGGGCGCTACGACCTGACCCACAATTTCGAGAACGCCGTCTACAACGAGCTTCTCTACATGGGGTACGACATCCAGGTGTTCAACGACGGAAAGCGCGAAATCGACTTCGTCGCGGCGAAGGGCGGCAAGCTCTACTACGTGCAGGCGGCCTATTCCGTCGCCGAAGACAAGGCCTACGAGCGCGAGTTCGGCGCCTTCGCCGGGCTGGACAACTCCGTGCGGAAGATCCTCGTCACGAACGACGACGTCGACTTCTCCACCAGCACGGTCCGCCACATCCGCTTCGCGGACTTCGTGCATCTGGAAGACCTGGGCGACCCGCTCTAATCGCGGGAAACGCCTACCGCGCCCGCTTTTTCGCCGGGGAGAGCGCGCCGAGCGCGGTCTCGATGTCCTTGACGTAGTGGATCTTCATGCCCTTGCGCACGATCGCGGGCAGCTCCGCGGCCTCGGGCTCGTTGCCCGCGGGGATCCAGAGGTCGGTCGCGCCGCCGTCGAGCGCGGCGAGGCTCTTTTCGGGCAGTCCGCCGATGGGGAGCACGTCGCCGCCGAGGTTGATCTCGCCGGTGAACGCGAAGAGCCCCGGAACCGGGCGGCCGGTGAAGGCCGACGCGAGCGCGAGGAAGAGCGCGACGCCGGCGGAGGGCCCTTCCTTCGGGACCGCGCCTTCGGGCACGTGGACGTGGACGTCGGTCTCGGAGAACCGCTTGCGTTCGATCCCCAGGCGGTCGGCCTGTTCGCGGACGAGCGTCAGCGCGATTTTCGCGCTTTCGACCATCACCTTGCCCAGGCTGCCGGTGAGCTGCAGCCGTCCCTTGCCGGGGACGAGCGCGCACTCCACGCGGAGGATCTCGCCGCCGACGGGCGTGTAGGCCAGGCCGTTGACCATGCCCGGGCGGCTCTTCGGCCTGAGCCGGTTGTGCTTGAACGGCGCCGGGCCGAGCACGCGCTCGAGGTCGGCGGGCTTCGCCCTGCCGGAGCCCTTCTTCCCCTCGGCCAGCTCCACCACGCGGCGGCGGGCCAGCGCGTCGAGCCTGCGCTCCAGCTCGCGCACGCCGGACTCCATCGTCCAGTTCCGCACGAGCAGGTCGACCGTCTTCTCGTCCACGTCGAACTCGCGCTCGGAGAGCGCGTTGCGCCGGCGCACGCGGGGCAGGAGGTGGCGCCGCGCGATCTGCACCTTCTCGTGGACGGGGTAGCCCGGGAGGGAGATCAGCTCGAGCCGGTCGCGCAGCACCTGCGGGATGTTCTCCGCCATGTTGGCGGTGCAGACGAAGACCGCCTTGGAGAGGTCGAAGTCCACCTCGAGGTAGTTGTCGCGGAAGCGGGAGTTCTGCTCGGGGTCGAGCACCTCCAGCAGCGCGGCCGCGGGGTCGCCGTGGAAGTCGTGCCGCATCTTGTCGATTTCGTCGAGGACGATCACCGGGTCCATCGCCTCGGCCTGCTTCAGCGCGGCCACGATCCGCCCGGGCATCGCGCCCACGTAGGTCTTGCGGTGGCCGCGGATCTCGGCCTCGTCGCTCACGCCGCCCAGGGCCACGCGCGCGAACGGCCGCCCGAGGGCGCGCGCCATGCTCTGCGCGAGGGAGGTCTTGCCCACGCCGGGCGGCCCGACCAGGCAGAGGACGGGCGACTGCTCCTGCGGCGCGCGGGCCAGCACGGCCACGTATTCCTTCAGGCGGCGCTTCGGCTTCTCCAGCCCGTAGTGCCCGCCGTCGAGCGCCTTCCCGGCCTCCTTCACGGTCGGGACGGCAGCGGAGGTCTTCCCCCACGGGAGCTGCAGCACGGTCTCGAGCCAGGAGCGGGAGAGGCCGTATTCCGGGGAGTCGGAGGGGATCTGCGTCAGGCGGCGGACCTCCTCCAGCGCCCGCTTGCGCGTCGCCTCGGGAAGGGGCGCGGCGAGCACCCGCTCGCGCAGCGCGCGGATCTCGGGGGAGGCGGCGGCCGAGGGGTCCTCGAGTTCCTCGCCCAGCTTGCGGATGTGCTCGCGGATCAGGAAGGCGCGCTGCGACTTCGAGACGCTCTGCATCACGTTCTGCGAGATGTGCCGGTTGAGCCGCGCCTCGGAGATCCCCTCGCGCAGCAGCTGCGTCAGGAGCAGGGCCGCCTCGTCGGCCGTCGCGCTTTCGAGCAGCTTCTGCCGGAGCTCGGGCGAGGTCTGGACGAACGACATCATGGCGTGGAGGAACCGCGCGGGCTCCTCGATCGCCCGGAGCGTCGTCGCCGCCTCGTTCGGGATGTCGTTCGCGGCGGCGTTCTCGGAGAAGAGCTCGAGCAGCGCCTTCCGCTTTTCGGCGAACGCCTTCGCGGAGACGGGGGGCATGCGCCGCGGGACGACCTCGGCGGTCAGCGCGACGTCCGACTTCCCGGCGATCCAGCGCTTCGCGCGCATCGTCGAGACGCCTTCGAGCATCACCTTCGCCATCTCGTCGGAGAGGGGCATCACCGAGACCACGCGGGCCTCGACGCCGATTTCGTGGAGGTCGCCGACGGAGGGCGCGTCCACGTCGGGCTCGCGCTGCAGCACGGCGAAGAGGACGTTCCCGAACTCCTTGCTCTGCGCGGCCTGGAGGGCCTTCATCGAGACTTCGCGCACGAGCAGGACGGGGACCAGCGCGCCCGGGACGATCCCGACGCCGCGCAGGGGCAGCACCGGGAGGATCCGGCTCTCCTTTTCCGGCGCGGCGCTCAAGCCGCCCCCTTGCCCGAGGACGACTTCTTCTTCGCCACCATCTTCGCGGGCGCCTCGCCGCGGACCGTGGCCGCGGTCACGACCACTTCGGAGACGTCCTTGCGGCCCGGCAGGTCGAACATCGCCTGCTGGAGGGCGCGCTCCATGATCGAGCGCAGGCCGCGCGCGCCGGTCTTGCGCTCGACCGCCTGGCGCACCACTTCGCGCAGCGCCTCGGGCTCGAAGGTCAGCTTCGCGCCGTCGAGCTCGACCAGGCGCCTGTACTGGCGCACCAGCGCGTTCTTCGGCTCCTGCAGGATGCGGAGCAGGGCCTCCTCGTCCAGCTCGTCGAGCGCGACGTGCACGGGCACGCGGCCGACCAGCTCGGGGATCAGGCCGAAGCGGACGAGGTCGTCCGGCTCCACCTGGTGGAGGTACTGCGAGGGCTTGACGTCCGTCTTGGACTGCACTTCGGCGCCGAAGCCCATCGTGGAGGTGGTCACGCGCTTGGCGACGATCTTCTCGAGCGACTCGAACGCGCCGCCGCAGATGAAGAGGATGTCGCGCGTGTTCACCTGGACCAGGCTCTGCTCGGGGTGCTTGCGCCCGCCCTTGGGCGGCACCGCGGCGACGGTCCCCTCGAGCAGCTTGAGCAGCCCCTGCTGCACGCCTTCGCCCGAGACGTCGCGCGTGATCGAGGAGTTCGCCCCCTTGCGCGCGATCTTGTCGATCTCGTCGATGAAGATGATGCCGCGCTGCGCGCGCTCCACGTCGTAGTCGGCCGCCTGCAGCAGCCGCACGACGATGCTGTCCACGTCCTCGCCCACGTAGCCCGCCTCGGTCAGCACCGTGGCGTCGGCGATGGAGAAGGGGACGTCGAGGAACTTCGCCAGGCTCTGCGCGAGGAGCGTCTTGCCGCAGCCCGTGGGCCCGATCAGCAGGACGTTGGACTTCTCGATGTCGGCGTCGTCCTCGCCGCCCTTGCCGCGCGAGCGGATGCGCTTGTAGTGGTTGTAGACCGCGACGGAGAGGGCGCGCTTCGCCTCGGCCTGGCCGATGACGAACTTGTCGAGGTGCGCGCAGAGCTCCGCGGGGGTCGGAAGCGGCTTCTCCTCGGGCGCCGGCTTCAGCTCCCTCTTCGGGAGCGTCTCGTCCAGCATCATCGAGCACATCCGGACGCAGTCGTCGCAGATCCAGACGTCGGGCCCGGCGATCAGCCGCATCACCTGCGAGGCGTCGCGCCCGCAGAACGAGCAGCGCGCGCGGCCGGGGCGTTTTTCCTTCGCCATCCGGAGCCTAGCCCTTCTTGGGGTGGAGGATTTCGTCGATGACCCCGAACTCCAGCGCCTCCTCGGCGTTGAGGTAGAGGTCGCGCTCGGTCTTCTTCGCCACCTCGTCGAGGGGGCGGCCGCAGTGGCGCGAGATGATCTCGTTGAGCGTCTCGCGCGTCCGCACGATCTCGCGGGCGTGGATCTGGATGTCGGTGGACTGCCCGCCCGCGCCGCCGCTGGGCTGGTGGAGCATGATGTGCGAGTGCGGGAGCGCGTAGCGCTTGCCCTTCGCGCCGGCGGCCAGGAGCACCGCGCCCATCGAGGCGCAGCTCCCGACGCAGATCGTGCTCACGTCCGGCTTGATGTGCTGGATCGTGTCGTAGATCGCGAGGCCCGCGTCCACGAGCCCGCCCGGGGTGTTCAGGTAGAGGAGGATGTCCTTGTCCGGGTCGCTGTACTCCAGGAAGATGAGCTGCGCCATGACGGCGTTCGCCACTTCGTCGGAGATGGGGTCGCCGAGGAAGACGATCCGCTCCTTCAGGAGCCGGGAGTAGATGTCGTAGCGGTTTTCGCCGCGGCTGGTTTCTTCCGAGACTACGGGCAGGAACATCTTTCCCTCCTCTTTTCCGTTGCTACTTCGATTCCGCCTCGCCGCGTTCGCCGACGAGCCAGTCCATCGTCTTGCCCAGGCGCATCTCCTCGCGGATCTCCGCCATGCGGCCGGAGGTGCGGAGGTGCTCCTTGAGCGCTTCGAACGGGACGCCGTAGCCGTTGGCCATGTCCTGCAGGTATTCGTCGACCTCGGCCTGCTTCGGCTTGATGTTCTCCTTGTTCGCGACCCAGTCGAGGATGCGGTAGCGGCGGATCGCGTTTTCGGCGGCTTCGCGGCCCCGCTTGATCTCCTCTTCGGTCGGCTCTTCCTTCTTCAGGTTGTTGGCGATGTAGCGCTTCACGCGGGCTTCGGCCACGGGGAAGGAGTTCGCGGCGACCAGCTTGGCCATCGCCTTTTCGTGGGCCGCTTCCAGGCCGACGTGGCGCTTGTACTTGCCGATCTGCCTGCGGATCTCGTCGCGCAGCTCCTTGACGTCCTTCTTGCCGACCTTCTTGGCCATCTCGTCGTCCACCTCGGGCAGGCGGATTTCGAGCACTTCGCCCACCTTGACGGTGTAGACGGCCTTCTTGCCCTTGATCTCGTCGTTCGGGTAGTCGGCGGGGAACGTGAACTCCACGGCCTTTTCGTCGCCGGCCTTGACGCCGACGAGGCCCTGCTCCAGGTCCTTCAGCGGGCTGGTGCCGAGGGCCATGCGGAACTCGGGGTTCTCGGCCAGCGGCTGCGCTTCGCCGCCGATCACGATGGAGACGTAGGTGCCCTTGACGACGTCGCCTTCGGCGGCGGCGCGGTCCACGGCGACCTCTTCGCCCAGGCGGTGCTGGAGCTTGTGGAGCTCGTCCTCGACCTCGGTCTCCTGCACTTCCTCGATCTCGGGCCTGATCCCGAGATCGGCGTAGTCCTTGACCTCGATTTCGGCGTCGATCTCGAACTTGAAGGTGAGCTTGACGTTCGAGGTCTTGTCGTCGGCGAAGTCCTCGATCTTGCCGGGTTCGACGGGCTTGAGCTTGAGCTCGCGGAGCTTGCCGTTGATGGCCTCGTCCACGACGTCCTCCATCGCCTCCTGGCGGATGGCGGCGCCGAAGCGCTGGGAAATCAGCTTGGCGGGCACGTGGCCGGCGCGGAAGCCGGGCATGCTCACCTTTTTGTGGTATTCCGCGGTCTTCTTGGCGACGGCGGCCGAGACGTCTTCCTGGGGGATTTCGACCGAGAAGGAACGTTCGGTGGGGCTGATTTCGTTGACGGTGACCTGTGCGCTCACGGTTTTGCTCCGGTTGTCCGGCCCCTGGGGCCGGGAAGAAAGGTTGGATGCGAAAGGCGGGACTTGAACCCACATACCCGAAGGTACCAGATCCTAAGTCTGGCGCGTCTACCAATTCCGCCACTTTCGCCGGTTCGGCGGGGACAAATCTAGAAAAACGGCGTTTCCTTTTCCCTGACGGGAAGTTTTGCCCGAACGAGACGTTTCCGTGACAAAAGGCCCCTTTCCGGGGGTTAGCTTGGTCACAGAAGCACACGGCAGTCCAAAGGAGGCCGAAAATGGGCATGAACGACACCGATCTCCGCAATTCCGCCCGCTGGGGCGAAGAGGCGATCTACAAGCAGTACCTCCGCGAAGTCTCGCGCTACCCGCTCCTCACCTCCGCCGAGGAGAAGGCGCTGCTCCGCCTGGTCGCCGAGGGGAACAAGCAGGCGCTCGACCGCCTGGTCTTGGGCAATTTGAGGTTCGTGATCAACATCGCCTTCTGCTACACCGGGCAGGGGCTCTCCGCGAACGAGCTGATCAACGAGGGGAACCTCGGGCTGATCGAGGCCGCGCGGCGGTTCGAGCCCGACCGCGACATCAAGTTCATCAGCTACGCCGTCTGGTGGATCCGCCAGTCGATCACGCGCGCCATCGCCGAAAAGGCCCGCCTGGTCCGCATCTCGGCCGAGAAGGAGCTGGTGCTCCGGCGCTTCGCCGCCTCCTCGCACGGCGTCCGGCAGACCGTCGGCGGGCAGTACGTCCCCGACGCCGAGGAGCTGGGCAGGAAGTTCGGCTACACCCCGGGCCAGGTGGAGGAGATCGTGAAGATGGGCCTGCGCCACGCCAGCCTCGACGCCCCCGTGGGCGAGGACGACGACTGCACGCTGCTCGACCTCGCGACGAGCGAGGCGCCCGAGGCCGAGGCCCTGGCCGAGGCGGAGTCGGAGAAGGCCGCGCTGCGCGAAGCGGTCTCCAAGCTGCCGGAGATCGAGCGCAAGGTGCTCGGGCTCTACTACGGGCTCGACCGCCCCGACCCGATCAACCTCGTGGAGATCGGGAAGATCATCGGGCTTTCGAAGGAGCGCACCCGCCAGATGAAGGAGCGCGGGCTGCTGCACCTGCGCGAGATGGGGGTCGCCCTGAAGCTGGGGCGCGCCGCCTAGGCCCGCTTCCGGAACGTCAGCATGCGGAGGCCCGCCCGGACTTCGGGCGGGTCCCTTTTTTCGAGCGCGGCGAAGTCGGATTCGGAGAGGTGGCGCGCGCTGGGCGTCATCCGGACGAGGTCCGCGCAGAGGGCGGGCGTGAGGTCGAGCGCGAAGTCGATCTCCTCCTCGCGCTCGAGTTCGAAGAAGGGCTCCGCCTGGGCGAAGAGGAGCTTCTCCTTTTCGGGATGGACGTCGATCAGGTCCACGACTTCGCGCAGGCCCGCGAGGTGCCCGGGCTTGGGGAAGACGCAGACCAGCGCCCCGCCCCGGGAGAGGACGCGCGCGAACTCGGGCATGTTCCGCGGCGCGAAGAGGTCGAGCAGGATCCCGAACGCCCCGTCCGCGACGGGGAGGCGGGCGCGCGTGTCGGCCGCGAAGCAGGCGCACTCCGGGTCGGCCTTGGCCGACATCCGCGCCGCCTCCTTGGCGACGTC
>JAGCEZ010000096.1 GCA_017650365.1 Fibrobacterales bacterium
CGGCCTCTGCCCGGGGCTCAACAACGTCATCAAGGGGCTCGTCCGCTCGCTCTGGTTCGACTACGGCGTCCGGACCATCTACGGGATCCGCTACGGCTACCTCGGCCTGGTCCCCGGCTTCCACCACCCGCCGATCCAGCTCGACCCCGAGCTGGTGGACGACATCCACGAAATCGGCGGCACCATGCTCGGCTCCTCGCGCGGCGAGCAGGACGTGAAGGCGATGGTGGACACGCTCCAGCGGATGAACATCAACATGCTCTTCACGATCGGCGGCGACGGCACCCTGCGCGGAGCGCAGAAGATCGTGCAGGAGATCAAGGCGCGGAACCTCTCCATCTCCGTCGTCGGCGTCCCGAAGACCGTGGACAACGACCTGCAGTTCACCGACCGCTCGTTCGGGTTCGAGACGGCCGTCTACGAGACCTTCGACGTCCTCTCCTCGGCGCACATCGAGGCCAAGGGCGCCCACAACGGCATCGGCGTGGTCAAGCTGATGGGGCGCGACTCCGGCTTCATCGCCGCCTACGCCTCGCTCGCCAACACCGTCGTCAACACCTGCCTCGTCCCCGAGGTCCCCTTCGAGATCGACGGCGAGAACGGGCTCCTGAAGGCCATCGAGCGCCGCTTCGCCATCGGCAAGACGCACATGGTGATCGTGGTGGCCGAGGGCGCCGGGCAGGACCTGATTGCCGGCGAGGAGCGGCGCGACGCCTCGGGCAACGTCCTCAAGAAGGACATCGGCGAGTTCCTCGTCCGGAAGATCTCCGAGCACTTCGACTCCATCGGGAAGGAAGTGCACGTCAAGTACTTCGACCCCTCCTACTCCATCCGCAGCGTGCCGGCGCACGGCACCGACGCCATCCTCTGCAACCTGCTCGCGGCCAACGCCGTCCACGCGGCCATGGCCGGGCGGACGAACTGCGTCGTCAGCCAGTGGGACGACACGCAGGTGCTGGTCCCCATGCGCCTGGCGACCATGGAGCGGAAGAAGATCGACGTCAACGGCCCCTTCTGGCAGGCGGTCCTGAGCGCGACCCGCCAGAACGCCTACTTCCTCGGCAGCCCCGAACCGGCCTAGCGCCCCCGGGAAGGGCGGTTCCCCGCCCGGAAAACGCCGTCTCCCCGGCCGGGGGGACGGCCCGATTTTCTACCATTTGGGGCGATGACAGCCGGAACGATCAGTTCATCCGTCCTCTCGCTCGTCGCGGGCGTCGGCATCTTCCTGATGGCCTGCCAGATGATGAGCTCGAACCTCGAGTCGGCCTCGTCCGCCAAGCTGAAGTTCCTCTTCTCCAAGGTCTCCAAGAGCAAGCTGCTCGGCGTGGGCATCGGCACCGCCGTCACCGCCGTCGTCCAGAGCTCCAGCGCGAGCATCGTCATGGTGCTCGGCTTCGTCAACGCCGGCGTGATGTCGCTCCTCCAGGCGACCACGATCATCTTCGGCGCGAACATCGGCACCACCGTCACCGCGCAGATCGTCTCCCTCGGCCTCTCGGGAAGCGGCGCCCTCTCCATGACGGTCGTCTTCTCCGGGTTCGCGGGCGTGGGCGCGGTCCTCAACCTCTTCTGCAAGAACGACCGCTGGAAGAAGATCGGCGGGATCCTGGCCGGCTTCGGCATGCTCTTCGTGGGGCTGGGGCTGATGAGCGGCTCGATGGGCGACTTCGCGCGGATGGACGCGGTGAAGGAGTTCCTGGCCGGCGTCCGGAATCCGCTGCTCCTCGTGGCGGTCGGCACGGTCCTGACCGCGATCATGCAGAGCTGCTCGGTCACCACCTCGGTCGCCGTGACGATGGTGGCGGCGGGCCTGGTGGACCTCAACCAGGGCATCTACCTGACGATCGGCGCGAACATCGGCGCCGTCACGCCCGTGGTGCTCGCCTCGCTGGCCAGCGGGAAGAACGCCAAGCGCTCCGCGCTGGTCCACGTGCTCTTCAACTGCGTCGGCGCCGCGCTCTTCGTCGGCGCCGGACTGCTCCTCTCCGCCGCCGCGGACATGTCGCTCGGCGACCTCTTCGCGCGCCTGGTCCCCGGCGAAGCGAAGACCCGCCTCGCGATGTTCCACACCATCTTCAACGTCGCCACCACCGGGCTGCTGCTCCCGGTCGCCGGCGGCCTGGCGCTCCTCGCGCGCCGCGCGATCCCCGACGACGCCGCCGCGAAGAAGGAGGACGCCGAGCCCAAGCTCCACTTCCTCGACGCGAACATGCTCAAGACCCCGCCGATCGCCGTGCAGCAGACCAAGCGGGAGATCCTCAACATGGGCGAGATCGCGATGGCCAACCTCGACATCGCGCTCGACATGGTGACCACGCTCGACCTTTCGCGGAAGGAGGAGTTCGCGCGCAACGAGCACGAGCTGAACTTCCTCAACCGCACGCTGGTCAACTTCGCCGTCCGGCTGACCGAACTGCCCGGGCTGAGCGAGAAGGACCGCCTCTACCTCGCGACCACGATCCGCGGCGTGAGCGACCTGGAGCGCGTGGGCGACTACGCCGAGAACATCACGGAGTACGCCGACATGCTCGTGCAGTCGGGCGCCTCGTTCTCCGAGGAGGCGCAGAGGGAGATCGCCGGCCTGCGCGAGCTGGTCGCGGAGCTCTACGGGCACGTGGCCGCCGCCTACGCCGACGAGGACCGGGACGAGCTGGAGCGCGTCTTCGCCGTCGAGGAAAGAATCGACGACTACACCAACCAGATGGAAGAGAACCATCTCAAGCGGCTGGCCGACGGCACCTGCAGCCCCAACGCCGGCGCGCAGTACATCTCGCTCTCGTCGAACGTGGAACGCATCGCGGACCACCTCACCAACGTCGCGAAGAGCATCCAGAAGATCTGAAGAGGCGGAAAACGCCCCGGGAGGTTTCCATGGCTCCGGAGAAGACTCTGCTCGCCGCCGCCCTCTGCGCGGCCAGCGCGTTCGCGGGCCCCTTCGCCGCCGACACCGTCGTCGCCCCGAACGGGGAGAAGGTCGTCTTCTCGTTCGTCAAGCACGGCACGCTGATGGTCGAGGCGGGCGGGAAGGTCGTCCACGTGGACCCGGTGGCCGAATACGGCGCGCGGACCGACTACTCCGCGCTTCCCGCGGCGGACCTCCTGATCGTGACCCACGAGCACCCCGACCACTTCGACCCGCAGGCGATCGCGCTGGCGACGAAGAAGGAGACCGCGCTCGTCGCGAACGCGCGCGTGGTCTCGCTTCTGGGGAAGGGCCGCGCGATGGCGAACGGCGACGAGGCGGTCGTCGCCGGAATCGGGCTGAAGGCGGTTCCCGCCTACAACGTCACGCCGGGACGCGAGCGGTTCCATCCCAAGGGGCGCGACAACGGGTTCGTGCTGGAGTTCGGCGGCCTGCGCGTCTACGTCTCGGGCGACACCGAGGAGATTCCGGCGATGGATTCGCTCGGGCGGATCGACGTCGCCTTCCTCGCCGCCAACCAGCCCTACACCATGACCGTGGAGCAGTGCGTCGGCGCCGCCCGCAGGATTCGCCCGAAGATCCTCTACCCCTACCACTTCGGCGACACCGACGTGGGGAAAATCGCCGAGGCCCTGAAGGGCTCGGGAATCGAGGTCCGGCTCCGCGAAATGCGCTGACGCGCCGGGGCGCGGGCTGCCGTCGGTCCGGCTCCGCGAGATGCGCCGCGCCCTAATTCGCGTAGTAGAGGAACGTTCCGCGGATCGTCATCGGTCCGTCGCCGGGCGTGAACTCCACGCGCAGCGTGTCGGAGGGCTCCCAACCGGGCGACTGGAGGACCGGGGCCGACGTCGCGGACTCCTCGGGCGCGGGGGCGGCGACGAGGGTGTCGGAGACGCGGATCTCCTTCCGGATCGTGACGCTCCTGCCGCCCTGTTCCGCGACCGCGGCCTCGCCCTTCAGCCGGAGGCCCGTGACGACCAGCGTGAGCGGACGCCCGTCGTAGCGCGCGTCGAGCGGCTCGCCCGTCAGGCCGATCCGGTAGACCGTGTCGATCTCGACCAGGGAGTCGAGGTCGGGATAGACGGTCGTGTCGACCGCCAGCGCGATCTCCGCGCCATAGTGTTCGCGCTGGTCGTGGTAGCGGATCACCTCCGAGGGAGGCGCCACCCAGAGCTTCCCGGCGTCGACCAGGCGCTTGAGCTCGTCGGCGTGCGCGCGCATGCTGTCGAGCGCGATCGGCCCCCAGCCGTCGTTCACGCCGTGGATCTCGCGGATGCCCCAGCCGTGTCCCTGCGCGATCAGCGCGTCGGTCAGCCCGGTGACGAAGCCCCACTGCTGCATTCCCTCCTTCTGCCCCTCGGGCCAGTTGACGTCGAAGTTGGGGCGGAACGGGTCGAAGACGTCGCCGTTGAGCTTGAGCTTTTCGCCCGCGCGGGCGCCGAGATAGCCGAGTCCCTTCAGGTAGGCGCGCGCGGTGTCGGTCGATTCGTCGTAGGGGAAGATGAAGAAGGTCGGGCGGACGCCGGCGTTCTGCTCGATGCCCTGCGTGCTCTGGCCGAACTCCTGTTCGAAGAGCTCGGGACCGTAGGTCGGGCCGGAGCCGCACCGCTCCACCGTGGTCGCGCACATGTGGCTCCAGGAGTGGTTGATGATCTCGTGGCCGCGGCCGATCCGTTCGCGGGCGAGCGCCCAGTCGCCGTCGGAGCAGCTGGCGACCATCGCGCCGAAGGCCATCCCCATGCCGCGGTTCGCCATCATCGTGTCGGCGTGCGCCTGGCCGGCCAGTCCGCCGCAGAAGTCGTCGGCGATCAGCGTGTAGGCGGCGACCGCCGTTCCGGGCCAGGGGGCGATCGCGACGGAGGGGTTCGCGCCGTCTCCGGAGCCGGACGACGAGGCGTCGCCGGAGGAGGAGAGGTGGTCGTCGGAGGAGGACGAGGAGTCGCCGCACGAGGCGAGGAGGAGCGCTGCGGAGGCGAGAAGAGGGAGGAGGGCGGCGTATCGCATGGGCATGTTCTCCTGCTTCGGAAAAATCTAACGAAAAAGCGCTCCGGGCGGATTGGAGCGGCGAAATCGGTGTAAATTAGGGGTATGGACACGCCGCAGGCCTTCGACCCCGAGATCGTCTTCGAGACCATTCCGCCCGAACTCCACGGGCCGTCGAAATTCGTCTCCATCAAGAACAAGGAGAGCTGCGCCGGCGTCGCCCTTCCGCAGAAGCGCGAGATCTTCCGCAAGGCGCTGGACCTGTTCGCCAAGGGGGCGGTGAAGATCTTCCAGAGCTCCGGCCTCTTCGGCGAGATGCAGCCCGAATTCTACGAGAAGTCGTGGGAGGAGGCCTTCGCGCAGCTGGAGACCAGGGGCTACTTCAAGAAGGCCTACAACCAGGAGGGGCTCCACCCGAACGTGTACGACACCCAGGTCGAGGGCCTGGCGATCGGAAACGTCTGGCTGCTCAAGCTGAGCTACGGCGCCGACGACGGCATCGAGGAGGCCCTGGCCGAGCACCTCGGCACCTGGCCCGCGCTGACCGCGAGCTCGCTGGAAATCGAGATCGCCCCCGTGGACGTCTGGTGGTACGACATCGACCTGCACCAGATCCTGACCGCGATCGGCGTTCCCTCCGCGCTCGCCGTGCAGGTGGTGGACACGCTGGCCGACCCCGCGAAGATGCACCGCAAGCTGACGATCCCCTTCGAGTTCCAGGGGAGGAAGATGCCGCTTTCGCTCATCCTGGCCATGAACCGCCGCGTGCGCCGCCTGAACGCGCGCTACGGACGGCGCGTGGAGAACCGACTGCAGGGCCCCGCGTGGGACAAGTCCGGCGACGGGTTCCTGCCGGAGGCGCCGACGCTGCGGCTGAGCCTGGCCCTGAGGGAGCGCGACAAGACGCTTCCCCCGAACGAGGAGTACGTCCGCACGCACATCTGGAAGCGCGAAGACGTGGAGTTCATCCACGCGGCGCGCGACCACATCCGCGCCGCGCTCGAGCCGTTCGTCGAGCAGAAGCCCATCTGGCGCTCCTGAGATGGCGAAGAAGACCGTCCCGACCTTCGACGAGTTCCATTCCGGAAGCTACGGGGACCGCTGGCCCTCCCTGCGGGAGGCGCTTCTGGGCGAAGTGCGCTACGAGACGCTCGAGGAGGGACTGCTCCGGCCCTACCACCTCGACGCCGCGAGCGCGAACGCCGCCCGCGCGCTGGGCGTCGTTCCCGGCGACCGCGTGCTCGACATGTGCGCCGCGCCGGGCGGCAAGACCCTGGTCCTCGCGCTGGCGCTCGCGGGAACGGGCGAGCTGGTCTCGAACGAGCTCTCCGACGCGAGGCGCGCCAGGCTGTCGCGCGTGCTGGACGAGCACCTGCCCGAGGCGTTGCGCGCGGCCGTCCGCGTGACCGGGCGCGACGCGACGCGCTGGGGGCTCCACGAGCCCGAGGCCTACGACCGGATCCTGCTCGACGCGCCCTGCTCCTCGGACCGCCACCTGCTGGGAAAGCCCGAGCTGCTGAAGGAGTGGACGCCCGCCCGCCCGAAGCAGCTCGCCTTCCGCCAGCACGCGCTGCTCTGCGCGGGCTTCGACGCGCTCAGGCCCGGCGGCACGCTCGCCTACTGCACCTGCGCGCTCTCGCCGTGCGAGAACGACGGCGTGGTGGAAAAGCTCCTGAAGAGCCGCAAGGGGAAGGTCGAAGTCCTCGCCGCGGAAATCCCGGACACCGAGCCCACGACGTACGGGCGGATCGCGCTGCCCGACCGCGCGAA
The DNA here is from genome assembly GCA_017650365.1 of Fibrobacterales bacterium. Lineage (GTDB taxonomy): Bacteria > Fibrobacterota > Fibrobacteria > Fibrobacterales > CADBQJ01 > CADBQJ01. Next base: position 6,677 of record JAGCEZ010000096.1, read on the forward strand.
CGGCTCCGGCCCGCTCTACTGCGCGCTGATCGGGAAGAAGGCGGGGTGATCAGGTCCCTGATTCACCCCACCCAGTCCAGATAGTTCTCCGGCGTGACGACGCCCGTTTCGCCCACGGGGTGCGGACGCCTGATCCCTACTTCCTGATCTGCCCGTTCCCGCGGACGACCCACTTGTAGGAGGTGAGGCTGTCCACCCCCATGGGGCCGCGCGCGTGGAGCTTGTCGGTGCTGATGCCCACTTCGGCGCCCAGCCCGTACATGCCGCCGTCGCTGAAGCGCGTGGAGGCGTTGTGCATCACCGACGAGCTGTCGACGCGCGCGAGGAACTTCTCGGCCGTCGCGGCGTTCTCGGTCAGGATCGACTCCGTGTGGCCGGAGGAGTGGGCCTCGATGTGCGCGATCGCGCCGTCGACGCCGTCCACGACCTTCGCGGAGAGCTTGAGCGCGAGGTACTCGGTGTCCCAGTCCTCGTCGGTCGCGGCGCCGACCGAGGGGTCGATCTTCCGGATCTCCTCGTCGCCGACGATTTCGACGTTCGCCGCCTTGAGCGCGTCCAGGATTTCGCGGGTCTTTTCGGCGCCGAGCGCGCGGTCGACCAGCAGCGTCTCCATCGCGTTGCAGACGCTGGGGCGCTGGGCCTTCGCGTTGACGACGATCGGCAGGACCTTCGCCATGTCGGCGTCCCTGTCGACGTAGACGTGGCAGATGCCCTTGTAGTGCTTGAGGACGGGGACGACGGACTGCTCCACGACCGCGCGGATCAGCCGTTCGCCGCCGCGGGGAATCACCACGTCGAGCGCGTCGCCGCGCTTGAGGAGCATCGAGACGATCTCGTGGTCGGGACGGTCCACCAGACGGACCGCGTCGGGCGAGATGCCCTCGGCCTCGAGCGCCTCGCGCACGACGTTGGCCAGCGCGACGCAGCTGCGCAGGCTTTCCTTGCCGCCGCGCAGGATCACGGCGTCGCCCGCCTTGAGGCAGAGCGCGGCGCCGTCGATGGTGACGTTGGGGCGCGATTCGTAGATGAAGAAGATCGCGCCGAGCGGCACGCTCACCTTGGAGATCTTCAGCCCGTCCTCGGTGACGCGGCTGTCGAGGACGGCGCCGACGGGATCGCGGAAGGCGGCGATCTGCTCCACGCCCTTCGCCATGTCGTCCACGCGGCGGTCGTTCAGCGCCAGGCGGTCGAGCATCACGTCGGAGAGCTTGCCGCGCGCGGCCTCGACGTCCTTCGCGTTCTCCGCGAGGATCCCGGCCTTGCGCTCGCGCAGCGCGGCGGCCACGCGGCGCAGGACGGCGTCGCGCTTTTCGCCGGGGACGGTCCGCAGCTCGCGCTTGGCGCGGATCATGCTCTCGGCCAGTTCGTTCGCGTACGCGGCGTTGTCCATCTTCTCGTCTCCTGTCAAAGCAGAACCATGTTGTTGCGGTGCACGAATTCATCGGGGCTTCCGGGCCCGAGCACGGCGCGGACCTCCGGCGTCTTCATCCCGAGCACGCGGCGCAGCGCGTCGTGGCTCCACGAGGCCACGCCCCGCGCGACCGGACGCCTGTCCGCGCTGCAGATCGCGACGATGTCGCCCGCGGCGAACCGTCCCTCGACGCGCACAATCCCCACGGGGAGGAGCGAGCGGCCCTTCTGGCGCAGCGCGGTCTCGGCGCCGGCGTCCACGAAGACGCGCCCCTTGGGCGTGCTCACCAGTCCGAGCCACCGTTCGCGCGACTTCAGCCTGCGGTTGGCGGGAAGGAAGAGCGTGCCCGCCTCCTTGCCCTCCGCGATGCGGTGCGGAAGCTCGCGGAAGCCGCAGGCGAGCACCACGGCACATCCGGCCAGCGTGGCCTGCTTGGCCGCGGCCAGCTTGGTCGCCATGCCGCCCGTGCTGATCGCCGATCCCTTGCCCGCGGCCAGCTTCTCGATGGAGGCGTCCACCTCGGGCACCAGCTTGAGCAGCTGCGCGTCGGGGTGCTCCTTCGGGTTCTTGTCGAAGAGCCCCTCCTCGTCGGTGAAGATCGCGAGGAGCTGCGCGCCGAGGAACTGCGAGACGTCGGCGGAGAGCTTGTCGTTGTCGCCCACCTTGATCTCGGCGAAGGCGACGGTGTCGTTCTCGTTGATGACGGGGATCGCCCCCATCCGCAGCAGGCTGTCGACGGTGGCCTTGATGTTCTTGTAGCGCACCCGTTCGCGGAAGTCGTCGGCGGAGCAGAGGATCTGCCCCACGCGCAGGCCGTGGCGCTTGGCGGCGTTCTCGTAGGCGAGCATCAGCTGCGCCTGGCCGACCGCGGCGCAGGCCTGCCGGTCGGACATCGCCTCGGGCTTCGTCTTCAGGCCGAGCTGGGCCATGCCGCTGCCGACCGCGCCGGAGGTGACGACGACGACCTCGACGCCCTTTTCGCGCAGCTTGGCGATCGAGCCCATCATGCGCGAGATGGTGCGGACGTTCACGCCGCCGTTTTCGGAGTCGACCAGCAGGCGCGACCCGAGCTTGACGACCATGCGCCGGACGTTCGACAGCAGTTCCTTGCGAAGCTCTTTCATGTCCCAAAAATAGAAGTTCGGAGGCGGGGCGGTCCCTTGGCCTCTATTCGGCCCCGAAGGCCGACAGCAGCGTCTCCACGGTGAGCACCTCAGGGAGGACGACGGGCGCCCCGGAGGCCGGGTAGTAGACGTAGAGGGGGACGCCCGCGCGGCCGAAACGGCGCAGTTCGGCGGCGATTCCGGGGTTCCGCGCGGTGAAGTCGCCGACGAGGAGGACGGGGTCCTCCGCGGCGAAGCGCGCGCGGATCCGTTCGTCGGAGAGGAAGAGCTTCTCGTTCGCCTTGCAGGTCAGGCACCAGGCGGCCGTGAAGTCGACGAAGACGTTCCGGCCCGCGGCGCGGAGCGAATCGACCCGGGCGGCGGAGAAGGCGGCCGCCCCGCCGGGTTCCCCGGATTCCGTTTCCGCGGAGGGGGCGTCCGGAAGCGCGGAGAGCGGGATCCCGACCGCCGCGGCGAAGGAGAGAACCAGGAGGAACGCGGTCGCCAGGTTTCCGCCGCGGCGGCGCGCCGCCGGCATCGAAAGCCCGCCGTCGGGCATGAGCCGGCGGCGCAGGGCCAGGATCAGGGCGGAGACCGCGAGGAAGAGGACGGCGCCCCGCGCGAGGTCCGCGCCGAAGCCCGCGAGGACGGAGACCAGCCAGGCCGCGGTCAGCAGCAGCAGGAGCCCCATCGCGGCGCGGACGGCGTGCATCCAGCGGCCGGGCTTCGGCGCGCGGAGCTTTCCGGGGAAGCACGAGATCGCGAAGAAGGGCAGCGCGAGGCCCAGGCCCGCGACCGCGTAGAAGAGGACGACGAGCGCGGGCCGCTGGCCGAGCGCCCAGCCCATCGAGGAGCCGAGCAGCGGGGCGCTGCACGGCGTGGAGAGCAGGGTCATGAAGGCGCCGCCGGCGAAGGAGGCCCAGAGCCCCTCGCCCTTCGACGCGGAATCCATCTTCGCGGCGGCGCCGGCGTGGAGGGAGATCTCGAACAGCCCGAAGAGGTTGTACGCGAAGAGCCCGAGCACGGCGACCATCCCCGCGAGGAAGGCGGGGTTCTGCATCTGGAAGCCCCAGCCGGCCTCCTCGCCCGCGGCCTTGAGCGCGACCACGACGAGCGCGAGGACGAGGAACGAGACCTCCACGCCCGCGACGAACGCGCCGCCGAGCGCGGCGCGGCGGCCGCGCGAAAGGCGCCTCTGCTCCACGAGCCGGTAGACCTTCAGCCCGAGCACGGGGAGCACGCAGGGCATGACGTTCAGGACCATGCCGCCGAGGAAGGCGAAGAGCAGGAGGAGCGGGAGGCGCGACGGCGACGCGACGGGCAGGAGGTATTCGACCTCCGCGCCGGCTTCCTCGGCGCACTCCTCGTCGGTGCAGGCGAGCCAGGAGGTCCGCAGCGAGATCGAGACCTCGCCGCCCTCCGGGAGCGACTCCACGGGAAGCTCGATCAGGATCTCGCCCGAGTAAAAGGAGCCGCTGTCGCCCGAGAAGAGCGCGGCGCGGACCGTCTCGCCGAAGAGCGGCGCGCCGAAGGCCGCCCCCTCCGAGCGGATCTCCGCGCGGAACGGCGGGAAGAACTCGTCCTCGGACTCGTGGCTGAAGACGCGCCACGGCTCGGGAACCGCGGCCCGGAAGCGGAGCGTGTCGCCCGCGCGGAGCCCCTCGTCCGGGAACTCGGGCGCGAAGACGAGCGTCGGGGCCTCGCGCGCCGGAAGCGCGGCGCACAGCGCGAGAAGAAGCGCGGCGGCGAGCCGGAATTTCGTCATGGCGAAACCCGCTTCATGACGATCAGCGACCGGTGCTGCGTGCTGTTCGGGATGTCGAACCAGTGCTCCTCGTCCAGGACCCAGCCGGGAACCGGGCGCGCGCGGAACTCCTTCAGCTCGTCGCGGGCCGCGGGCCCCTTGAGGAAGAAGGCGCGGCCGCCGGGAAGCATCGCGTTCTCCAGCCGGACGAGCGTCTTCGGGATCGCCTCGAAGGCGCGGCTGATCGAGCCCTGGATCGGCAGGCGCATCGAGTTGCTCGTCACCTTGTGGCCGAAGACGGAGATCCCCTTCAGCCCGAGCTTCGAAATCGCCATCTCCAGGAACTCCACGCGGCAGGGGCGCGGTTCGCAGAGCGTCAGCTCGATCTCGGGGTGGACGATCTTCAGCGGAATGCCCGGGAAGCCGGCGCCGGAGCCGATGTCGATCATCGGCGAGGGCCACTTCGCCACGAAGGCGCCCGGGAGGATGCAGTCGGCGTAGTGCCGTTCGACGATCGTCGGGAAGGAGCGCAGGCGCGTCAGGTCGCCGTCGCCGTTGTTCTCGACGAGGATCCGGTGGAACGCCCAGAGCTGTTCGACGGTGTCGCGCCGCAGTTCCACGCCGTGGAGGCGCAGCAGGCGGTCGAGCTCTTTCGGGGAAGGGGCGTTTCCTCTCATGCTTCCAAAGATAGCCGTTCGGCCAAAGTCCGGGCGAGCGCGTCCGCCGCCCCGGCCGTCTCCGCGAAACCGTCTCCGGAGGAGAGCGTCCACGCGCCCGCGGGTCCCTCCGCGCCGGCGACGGCGAGTTCGCCGCACTCCACGGTCCGCTCGCCCGACGGGGTCTTCAGCGTCGCGCGCCAGAGTTCGCGCTCTTCGACCTCGGAGAAGGCCCGTTCCGCGGAGACCAGGGCGCACCCCGCGAGGCGCGCCTCGGCGTGCTTCTCCCGGAGCGCGCCGACCAGCCCCTCCCATCCGCGTTTCAGCGAGACCTCGCTCCCCGGCGGCGCGCGGAACGGTTCGTCCCCGTCCGGGTCGCCCATCAGGAAGCGGACCCAGGCGCGGCGCGCGCGTTCCTTCAGCGGGAACGAGTCCGGGACGACGAGCTCCACCTCGCCCTGCAGCTCGGCCCCCTGGACCAGCTCCTGCAGGAGCGGCGTCAGGGGAAGGAGTTCCTTCCCGTCCGCGTTTTCCGCAGATATGTTTTCTTCCGCGGCCGGAGATCCGGACTTCCGGCGCTCCAGTTCGGCGAAGATCGCGTCGTAGGCGGGGAGCTCCTCCCCTTCCGCGGGTTCCCGCTCCGGGGCGGGCGCGCGTTCCGGCCCGGCCTCGAGGTCCGCCCAGAGCGCGACGGCGCGGCGCCCGGAAAGCCCGAGCAGCCACGACACGCGTTCCAGCAGGAGGACGGGCGCCGCGCCGCTTCCGGCCACGAGAAGGTCGATCACGCCTCGCGCCCCCGGGAGTCCATTTCGGAGTCGTCGTCCGGGTCCACGTGCACGAGCACCTCGATCACGGACGGGACCTCCTCGAGCACGGCGTCGCGCGCCGCGTCGGCGATCCGGTGCCCGTCGCGCACGGTCAGGTCCCCGTCCACCACGATGTGGACGTCGCAGTAGAGCGACGAGCCGACGCGGCGGGTGCGGAGCTGGTGCACCTGCTCCACCCCTTCGACCGAGCGCAGCGCGTCGCCCACGAGAAGCGTGACGGGGCGCGGAGCCGCGGAGTCGCCCAGCTCCTGCAGGCAGGGCCAGGCGATCGCGACCGCCGAGCGGAAGATGAAGAGCGAGACCAGGACGGCGCCGAGCATGTCGACGAAGGTCCAGTCGGGGCGGACGTTCGCCGCGACCAGCGCGAAGAGCGCGGGAAGGGAGCTGAGCGCGTCGGAGCGGTGGTGCCAGGCGTTCGCGACGAGCGCGGAGCTCTGCAGCCGCTTCCCCTCCGCGTTCGTCCAGCGATACAGATATTCCTTCAGGCCGATGGAGAGGAGCGCGACGAGAATCGCCGCGAAACCCGGCGGAGGCGCGAAGTCGCCGCGGACGAAGAGCCCGACCGAATGGACGACGATGTTGAAGCCGACCATCATCAGCGACAGCCCGATGAAGAGCGTGACGATGGTCTCGATCCGCCGGTGGCCGTAGGGGTGCTCCTCGTCGGAGGGGGCGCTCCAGAAGCGGCTCCCGACGATCACCGCGATGTCGGTCGCGGCGTCGCTGAAGCTGTGCACGCCGTCGGCGACGAGGGTCTGCGACGCGCAGGCGCTCCCCACGCCGATCTTCAGCGCGGAGAGGGCGACGTTCGAGGCGAGCCCGACGCCGGTGACCTGGACGATCCGATTGCGTTCCTTCGAGGCCATGTCCACAAAATACCCTTTGCGGAGCCCGTCGGCGCTAGAGAATGATCATTCCGTCGCCGTAGCTGAAGAGCCGCATTTTCGCCGCGATCGCCTCGCGGTAGGCGGCCATGACGTTTTCGCGCCCGTAGAAGGCGGAGACCAGGAGCATCAGCGTCGATTTCGGCCAGTGGAAGTTGGTCACCAGCCCGTCCACGCGGCGCCACCGATAGGGCGGCATGATGTACTTGTAGGTGACGCCGCTCCCCGCGTGCAGGATCCCCGCATGGTCCGACATCGTCTCCACCACGCGGCAGGCCGTCGTGCCGACCGCGACGATCCGCCCGCCCTCGCGCGCCGTGCGGTTCACCAGCTCCGCGGTCTCCTCGGAGACGAAGAAGCGCTCGCCGTGCATGTGGTGCGCGCGGGCGTCGCCGTCCTCCACGGGCGCGAAGGTCCCGGGCCCGACGTGCAGCGTCACCTCCGCCTTGCGCACGCCTTTCGCCAGGATCGCGTCGAGCATCTCCGTCGAGAAGTGCAGGCTCGCCGTGGGCGCGGCGACCGCCCCTTCGATCTTGGCGAAGATGGCCTGGTAGGCGGTCTTGTCCTCCTCGTCGGCCTCGCGCCGGATGTAGGGCGGAAGCGGCACCTTGCCCTGCGACTCGACCAGCGCGTGGAGCTCCTCGGCCGTGCATCCGAAGCGCAGCAGGCGGGAACCGTCCTCCTGAACCGCGACCGTCTCGGTCTCCACGCCGAGGACCGTCGCCTTCTTCCCCGGGCGGAAGCGCTTGCCGGGGCGGACCCACGCCTCCCAGACCGTGCCCGGGAGGTCGGGCCGCGGCGCGACGAGAAGCACCTCCTGCGTCGAGCCGCTTTCGCGCGTCTCGCGCAGCCGCGCCGGGATCACCTTCGTGTTGTTGACGACGAGGCAGTCCCCTTCGCGCAGGAGGTCGACGATCCCCGTCGCGGGAACGATCCGCCGCGGCCCTCCGTCGCGCGGGCAGTGCATGATCCGCGTGGTCCCCTTCGGGAGGGCGCGCTGCGCGACCAGCTCCGGCGGGAACTCGTAGTCGTAGTCGCCGATGTCCACCGCCTCGTCGGGCAGCGCGTCGTATTCGATTTCGTAGTCAGCCACGGGAGAGCCCCCCGCGCAGCGCGCCGATCTCCTCCTCCGACGCGAAACGCCACTCCCCTTCGGGCAGGTCGCCCAGGCGGATCGGGCCGTAGGAGAGGCGTTCGAGGTCGAGCACCTCCATTCCAAGCGCGGCGAACATGCGCCGGATCTCGCGGTTCTTCCCTTCGGAGAGGACCAGCTCCGCCTCGTCGCCGTTGATCGCGATTTCGCACGGGCGCGTCTTCGTCGCGTGCGCGCGGTAGCCCGGTTCCGCGGGAAGGAGCATCCCGTCGGCGATCCGGCGCGCCTCCTCCTCGAGAATCTCGCGGTCCGCGCGGACGCGGTAGAGGCGCGGCACGCGGTTTTCGGGCAGCGTCAGCGCGCGGGCGAGGTCGCCGTCGTCGGTCAGGAGCAGAAGCCCGCGCGTCTCCCAGTCCAGGCGCCCGACGTAGCGGAACGCGGAGAGTTCGGGCGGGAGGACGTCGTAGATCGTGCGGCGCCCGTGCGGGTCCTTCGCGGAGCAGAGGACGCGGACGGGCTTGTGGAAGAGGACGACGCGCGCGCGCGCCGGAAGCTCCAGCCTCCTCCCGTCCAGACGGACCGTCGCGCCCGGTTCGACCCGGAACGAGAGGTCGCGGACGGTCTCGCCGTCGGCGGTCACGCGGCCGTCCAGCACGAGGCGTTCGACCTGCCGCCGGCTTCCCGCGCCGCACCGGGCCAGGAACTTGTTGATGCGAAGTCCGCCTTCCGCGCTTTCCATCGTCACGACCTCGAACGCCGTCCGCGGCGCTTGACCGGCTCCTGGGGAGGCTCGATCACCTCGGGCTCCTCGGGGTCTTCGGGCGCGGGCAGGAGGATCCTGGCCAGGACGCCGTAGCGCAGGCCGAGCGCGCTCACCTTCGTCGAGACGGGATGCAGGCGCTCGAGGACGGCGGAGACCATCTGGAGCCCGGGCACGACGATGTTCGCGCGCCCCTCGCCCAGACCGGGGAGCGTGGCGCGCAGTTCGTCCGAAAGGTCGTGCAGGCGGGCGGAGGTGCGGTCCACCAGCCCCTCCTCCACGTCGAACCCCTCGAGGTCGGAGGGCTGGAAGCGCTCCAGGTTCAGGGAGATCGCGGCCAGCGCGCTCGCGCTGCCGCCGGAGACGAAGACCGGGCGGTACGCGAAGGGGGCGAAATCGTATTCGTCGAGGCGCGAACGGAGCGTGCGGCGGATCTCGCTCAGCAGGGGCGCGGAGCCGAACTCCTTCGCGAGCGAGAGCGCGCCCATCGGGATGGAGAGGCGGGAACGGCGCGTGGAGAGTTCCGTGCTCCCGGCGCCCACGTCCACGCAGGCGAAGCCCGCGGCGCCGTGGCGGATCCGGACCGCGAGCCAGGTCAGCTCGGCCTCCTCCTCGCCCGAGATCACGTCGGGCTCGGCGTAGAGCGTCTTCCGGACGACGTCCAGGACCGCCTCGGGGTCCGGCATCTTCCGGACCGCCTCGGTCAGCACCACGCGCTCGAGCTTCGCGCCGGTGTTCGAGAGCGACTGGCGGAACCGGCCCAGGACCGCCTCCAGGCGGCGCAGCGCCTCGGGCGCGGGCTCGCCTCCGGGCCCGGTCTCGCCGAGCCGCGGAGTCCCGATCCGCTCCACGAGCGGCTCCAGCCGCCCGTCCTCCAGCGAGGCGATCAGCATCTTCGCGGAGTTCGTGCCGACGTCGATCGACGCGTGGAGGCTCTTCACGCCCCCTCCCCGCCGGGATTCCCCCCGAACAGCCGTTCGCCCAGCTTTTCCTTCAGTTCCTTCGGATTGAGCAGGAGCTCGCGGGCCACGGCCACCGCGTCGTCCGCGGTCTGCGGCCACTGCCTGCTCCACTGCGCGACCATCGCGCCCGAGCGGCTTCCCACCGGAACTCCGTCGCGCATCTCCGCGGCCATCGCCACGGCCAGCCGCACGCCGAGCGAGAGCGCCGTCGGGGCCTCGTCGGCCGCCGAGAGGAGCTCGATCCGCTTCTCGATCTCCGAAAGGTCGCCTTTTTCCAGGCTCTGACGCAGCTCGTCCATGTTTCAAAGATAGTTTTTCGCCCATTTCGCCCGCCATTTCGCCCGTTTCGGCCCGTTTCGGGCGCGCCGGGGCGTTCCAAGTATTAGATTTCCAAGCATGAAAGACCGCAAGCTCGACCGATGGATCAACGCGCCGTTCGACGCGAAACGCCCCTTTCTGGAACAGCTGCCCTCCGGGATGCACGAGGCGCTGATGGCGGCGTGCGAGGTCCGCGAGTTCGACGACGGCCAGATCATCCTGCGCCGCGGCGTCATCGCCGAGAACTTCTTCATCGTCCAGTCCGGCACGGCGGTCGAATGCGGCAACAAGCACAACGGCCGCTACCTCGAGGAGACCCCGGTCCCCAAGGGCCACTGCTTCGGCGAACGGTCGCTGCTCTCCGGCATCGCCACCACGCGCACCTACATCGCCAAGGGCTTCTGCACCATGCTGGTGATGCCCAAGGAGAAGTTCTTCACGCTCCTCTTCGAGGCCCCAGGCATGCTCGTGGTCCTCTACCGCATGCAGGCCGACCGGATCGCCAACCGCGACAAGGCGATGGACGAGCTCCTCCGCCCCGGCGTGCAGGGCGACCTCAACGTCCAGAGCTTCATGGACATCGCGCAGACCTTCCTCAACGCCTCCAAGACCGGCCTGGTCACGCTCGACAGCCTGGGCAAGAAGGCCATCGTCGGGTTCAACAACGGCCAGCTCTGCTACGCCAAGATGCGCGACTGCGAGGGGCTGGACGTCATCGACCAGATCATCGGCTGGGAAGAAGGCAAGTTCTCCTACGAGAACACCGAGGCCATCGGCGAGATCAACATCCAGGGCGACACGATGGGCGTGCTCCTCGACGCGCTCCGCCGCATCGACGAGGCGGCCGCGGGCGGCAACGCCGGCGCCTCCGCCGAGCCCGACATGTCCGACTCCTTCTAGGCCGCCGTCCAAGGCGCCTCTTCGCGCTCTCCCGCGCTCTCCAAAGGAAGAACGAAACCATGATCCTCATCCCCCCCCCCGGAATGCGTAAACTCGTCCTCAAGGCCGCGCTGCTCGCGGTTCTGCTGCTGACCTCCTGCACGATGCCGATGACGCAGGGACTGACGAAGGACGGACTCGAACTGAAGCAGGTCTTCAGCCCGGGGCTCACCGTGCTTCCCGCCGACGTCAACCTCGTCAACGACAAGGGCGTCGGCTCGAACGAGCTCTTCAAGGACGATTCCGTCGCGATCTACGCCATCCGCAGCGCGAACAACGGTTCGGAGTCGGACAGCGAAGTCCGGCTCTGGGGCTACCGGGGCGCCTGGACGGTGGCCCGGGAGAAGAACTACCGCTACATCGCCATCCTCTACGGCGACACGAAGACGCAGATCAGCTACGAATACTCCTCCAACGGCATGGGCGGAGGCACGTCCAGCGCGAGATACAAGGTGGACTACCACTCCTTCGCGCTGATGTTCAACGACCGCGCGCTGATCGGCAAGATCTACGAGAACTACCACACGCTGGGCGTCTGGAACGTGGCGAAGCTCGACTACTCCAAGTGCATCTACACCGACGCCAAGAAGAACCTGCTTCTCCAGATCGCCGCCGTGTTCGGCGCTCTCATCGTCATCGCCACGAGCAGATAGAAGCGGCGAACAACATCCCCGGACCAGGAGGAATCCATGCTCCCCGAAAACGGAAAGTTCGAAAAGCCCGCGCTCCCCTACGCGCCCGACGCGCTCGCTCCCGTCCTGGGGGCGGAGACGATCGAGTTCCACTGGGGCAAGCACTTCCAGGCCTACGTCGACAA